>DATEFZ010000250.1:0-6655 GCA_035280325.1 Casimicrobiaceae bacterium | reverse complement strand
TGCTGCGCGGCGACCGGTCGCGGCCGCTGCTCGCGCCCTCCGAGCTATTCCTGCCCGAGGAAGAGTTCAATCGCATCCAGAAGCCGTTCGCCCGCATCGAGCTCGCGCCGCCCGAGGCTGCGCCGGCCGCAGACCAACCGGCGCGCGACGCGCGGCACACCAACGTCACGCTGACCCTGCCCGAGATCCAGGTCGACCGCCGCGCCGACGATCCGCTGCGCGCGCTCAAGCGCTACGTGACATCGACGCGCGAGCGCGTGCTGATCGCGGCGGAGAGTCTGGGCCGTCGCGAGACGATGCAGCAGTATTTCGCCGAGTACGGGTTCAAGCCGGCGGTGGTCGCGGATTGGTCCGAGTTCATCGCCGGCGATGCGAGCCCGGCGCTGGTCGCGAGTCCGCTGCACGCCGGCTTCCTGTGGGCCGGAGCCGACATCGCGTTGATCACCGAGGCCGAGCTCTACGCGGGCGTCGTGCGCCGCCCAGGCAAGCGCGACGCGCGCCGCAGCAACGTCGACGCCATGCTGCGCGACCTGTCCGAGGTGCGCATCGGCGATCCGGTCGTGCACGAGCAGCACGGCATCGGCCGCTACCTCGGCCTGACCACGCTCGATCTGGGCGACGGCGCGAACGAGTTCCTGCACCTGATCTACGCCAACGACGCCAAGCTCTACGTGCCGGTGTCCAGCCTGCACCTGATCAGTCGCTACAGTGGAGCGTCGCCCGACGCCGCTCCGTTGCACGAGCTGGGCAGCGGGCAATGGGACAAGGCGAAGAAGAAGGCTGCGCAGCGCGCGCACGACACCGCGGCGGAGCTTTTGAACCTGTACGCGCAGCGGGCGGCGCGGCAGGGACACGCCTTCAAGTACGACCTGCACGAGTACGAGGCGTTCGCGGCGGGCTTCGGCTTCGAGGAGACGCCCGACCAGGGGGCCGCGATCGAGGCGGTAATCCGCGATTTGACTTCGGGCAAGCCGATGGATCGGCTGGTTTGCGGCGACGTCGGCTTCGGCAAGACCGAGGTGGCGCTGCGCGCCGCGTTCGTCGCCGTGGCCGACGGCAAGCAGGTGGCGGTGCTGGCGCCGACGACGCTGCTGGTCGAGCAGCACTTCCAGACCTTTTCCGACCGCTTCGCCGATCTGCCGGTCAAGCTCGCCGAGCTGTCGCGGTTTCGCTCCGCCGCCGAGGCGAAGGCCGTGCTCGACGGTCTGGCCGCCGGCCGCATCGACCTGGTCATTGGCACCCACCGGCTGATTCAGCGCGACGTCAAATTCCAGCGCCTCGGGCTGGTCGTCATCGACGAGGAGCATCGCTTCGGCGTGCGGCAGAAGGAGCAGTTGAAGCGCCTGCGCGCCGAGGTCGACGTGCTGACGCTGACCGCGACGCCGATCCCGCGGACGCTCGCCATGTCGCTCGAGGGCCTGCGCGACTTCTCGGTGATCGCCACGGCGCCCGAGCGGCGGCTCGCGATCAAGACCTTCGTCGCCCAGTACTCGCCGGGCATCGTCCGCGAAGCGTGCCTGCGCGAGCTGAAGCGCGGCGGCCAGATCTATTTCCTGCACAACGACATCGACACCATCGCGGCGATGGGCGAGAAGCTGGAGGCGCTGATGCCCGAGGCGCGGATCGCGATCGCGCACGGCCAGATGCCCGAGCGCGAGCTGGAGCGCGTGATGCGCGATTTCTACCAGCAGCGCTCGAACCTGCTGCTCTGCTCGACGATCATCGAGACCGGCATCGACGTGCCGAGCGCCAATACCATCATCATCCATCGCGCCGACAAGTTCGGCCTGGCCCAGCTCCATCAGCTCCGCGGCCGCGTCGGGCGTTCGCACCATCAGGCCTACGCCTACCTGCTGACGCCGCGCGAGGAAGCGGTCTCGCTGCAGGCGAGGAAGCGGCTCGAGGCGATCCAGCTGATGGAGGACCTGGGCTCTGGCTTCTACCTCGCGATGCACGACCTGGAGATCCGCGGCGCCGGCGAGGTGCTCGGCGAGCAGCAGTCGGGCGAGATGCAGCAGATCGGCTTCCAGCTCTACACCGAGATGCTGAAGGCGGCGGTCGATTCGCTGCGCTCGGGGCGCGAGCCGACGCTCAACGATCCGATGAGCGTCACCACCGAGATCAACCTGCACGTGCCGGCGCTGCTGCCCGAGACCTACTGCAACGACGTCCACGAGCGGCTGGTGCTCTACAAGCGCCTGGCCAACTGCGACACTGCGGCCGAGCTGACCGCGATGCAGGAAGAATTGATCGACCGCTTCGGCCTGCCGCCGGAGCAGACGCAGGCGCTGCTCTACTGCCACCGCTTGCGGCTATTGGCGCGTCCGCTCGGCGTGGTGAAAGTCGACGCCGGTCCCGACCGCTCGCAGGTCCAGTTCGGCCCGCAGCCGCCGTTCGACGCCGGCAAGCTGATCGCGATGATCCAGCGTGAAGGCTACTACCGCCTGGCCGGGCAGGACCGGGTGCGCATCGAGCGCGCCGCGCCGGCGGTCGAGGACCGGGTCACGCTGATCGAGGAGTTCCTGGACAAGTTGCGATGAACGCCCTGCTCGCGCTCACCGCCGCCCTTGCACGTCGTGGCGCGAGTCGGAAAATGCGTCGCGCATCGCGGCCGCGCGCCGCGGTCAGTAGATCTTGCTGAAGTCGCCGTGACGGCCGAGGCCGTCCTTGAATCGCGCCGCCCCCGCCGTGCCGTCCTTCACCAGCGCTTCGCGGCCGTTATACCACTCCTGGATCAGCGCGTCGCGCAGCGAAAGACCGTGACTCCTGAGCGCCGAGCGCCGATCGACCCTTACACACACCGGAGGAAAGGCGGCGATATCGCGCGCCAGCTCCTCCGCCTTGGCGCGCACTTCGCCGTTCGGCACCAGATACTCGCACAGCCCGATGCGCAGGCATTCGTCGGCTGGCACCTTGCGCCCGGTCAGGATGATCTCGAGCGCGCGGCCCTGGCCGACGATGCGCGGCAGGCGCACGGTTCCGCCGTCGATCAGCGGCACGCCCCAGCGCCGGCAATAGACGCCGAAGTAGGCGTCCTGCTGCATCACCCGGAAGTCGCACCAGAGCGCGAGCTCCATGCCGCCCGCCACCGCAGGGCCGGCGACCGCGGCGATCACCGGCTTGTCGAGCTCGAGCCTCGAAGGGCCCAGCGGGCCGCGCGGAATCTCGCCGCCGTTGCCGCGCGGTGCGGCGACCGGAATATCGAGCTCGCCCAGCGGATAGGTCTGATCGAGCGTGCTGACGAACTTCAAATCCCAACCGGCGCAGAAGGCGCCGCCCTCGCCGTAGAGCACAGCGACGCGCGCGGCTTGATCCCGGTCGAACTCGAGGAAGGCCGCCGTCAGCGCGTCGGCACTTGCTGGATCCATCGCGTTGCGGGCCTCGGGACGGTCGTGAACGACGGTCCAGACCGGTCCCTTCTTGTCGATGCGCACGGTCATGCCGATACTCCTCGTTGGCTGAAGCGAAGCGGCGATGCGAAGATTCCGAACCCAGCTAGCTGCGAAATTCGGTGGCGATGCTCCTGATGCCGGCGATCAGCATTTCGACCGCGACCGCGGTCAGCACCAGTCCCATCAGCCGCTCGAGCGCGCGCATCGCCCGCTCGCCCAGCAGCCGCTGCAGGCGCCCGGCGCCGAGGAGCACCGCGGTGGTCGCCGCCATCGCGGCGGTCAACGCCGCGAGCCAGGTGCCGAGATGCTCGGGCTCGCGCGAGGCCATCAGCATCACCGTGGCCAGCGCCGACGGCCCGGCGATCGCGGGCACCGCCAGCGGCACGATGAACGGCTCGGTGTCGGCGCTGTCGCCGAACACGCCCTCGGCGTGGGAAAACACCATGCGCAGCGCGATCAGGAACAAAATGACTCCGCCAGCGATCGAAAGCGATGTCTCGGAGACGTGCATCAGGGTCAGGAAGGCGCGTCCGCCGAACAGGAAGACCACCAGCACGAGGTAGGCAATCGCGCATTCGCGCAGCACGACGCGGGCGCGTCGCGCCGGCGGCGTGGCCTGAAGCGCGGCCACGACCAGCGGCACGTTGCCGAACGGATCGAGCACCAGGAGCAGCAGGATCGCCGCGGACAAGAGTTCGGATTGCATCGCGGTGTCAAGGCGTCGACGAACGCCGCAGTATATCGCTTGCCGGCGTGGCTCTCCGGGGCCACCGTTGGCATAATCGCAGGCTTGCACCCATTGGCGGAGATTCCATGACCCATTCGCTCATCGCGCCGCGGCTCGCGGCGCTGTTCGTCTGTCTGGCGGCATCGTCGGCATTCGCCCAGACCAAGCCGCCGGCGCCGCCCGGCAGCCCGGTCAGCGATACCTACTTCGGCACGACGATCGTTGATCCCTACCGCTCGCTGGAGGATCTGAAGAATCCGGAAGTCGCGGCATGGATGAAGGCGCAGGCCGCGTACACGCGCACGGTGCTCGACAAGATTCCGGAGCGCGCCGAGATCCTGAAGGAGATCGAGCGTTACGGCGACGACGCGCCGGCGCGGGTGACCCAGGTCCAGCCCGACAACGGCGACTACTACTACCTGAAGCGGCTGGCCAGCGAGAACAACCTGAAGCTGTACATGCGGCGCGGGCTCACCGGCAAGGAGCGGCTGCTGGTCGATCCGGACCGGCGCCCGGCCGCGCAGGGCACGCATTACGCAATCGACTATTTCCAGCCGTCGCCCGACAACAAGTACGTCGCTTACGGCGTCTCCGAAGGCGGTTCCGAGGAGAGCGTCCTGCACCTGGTCGATACCGCCACCGGCAAGGATCTGCCCGACACGATCGATCGGGCCAACTTCGCGTCGCCGTCATGGCTGCCCGACGGCACGCTGATCTACAGCCGGTTGCAGAAGCTCGGGCCCGGCGCGCCGGTCACCGATAAATATCTCAACCAGCACGCTTACCTGCACCGACCAGGCACCGATCCCGAGCGCGACATCGCGCTGTTCGGCGTCGGCGTCGTGCCCGGTATCGCGATCGAGCCGGTGGAGAACGTCGGCGCCGGATATGCGCCCGGCTCGTCGTACGTGATCGCCGTGGTCGTCAAGGGCGTGCAGCGCGAATTCAAGATCTACGCGGCGCCGCTCGCTTCGATCGGCGACGGCAATGCGTCGTGGCGCAAGGTCTGCGACTACAGCGACGCGGTCACCGACCTGGCGATCCACGGCGACACCGTCTATCTGCTGTCGCACACCGCCGCTCCGCACTTCAAGGTGCTGCGGGTCGATCTCGCCAAGCCCGACATCGCCAGCGCCGAAGTGGTCGTGCCCGAGAGCGACAACGTCGTCACCGGGCTCGCCGCGGCCAAGGACGCGCTCTACGTGCGGCGCATGAGGGGCGGCATCAGCAACCTGCTGCGGGTGGAATACGCGCCCGGCGCAAAATCCGCCGCCGTCAAGCTGCCGTTCTCAGGCGACATGAGCTCGCTCGCCGCCGACCCGCGGCTGCCGGGCGCGCTGTTCGAGGCCGGAAGCTGGACCCGGTCCGATGCCTGGTACGCCTACGATCCGCAACGCCGAACGGTCAAGGACACCGGTCTTCAGCCCAAGGGCAAGTACGACGCGCCGACCGACCTGGTCGCGACCGAAGTCGGCGCGATGGCCAAGGACGGCACGCTGGTGCCGTTGTCGATCGTGCACAAGCGAGGGCTAAAGCTCGACGGCAGCAATCCGACGATCATGTACGGCTACGGCGCTTACGGCATTTCGCAATTGCCGTTCTACCGCGCGACGTTCCTGCCCTGGTTCGAGCGCGGCGGCATCTTCGCCGTGGCACACGTCCGCGGCGGGGGTGAGAACGGCGAGGATTGGTACAAGGCCGGGTACAAGGCGACCAAATCCAACACCTGGAATGACGCGATCGCCTGCGCCGACTGGCTGGTCGCCAACAAGTACACGTCGCCGTCGAAGCTGGCGATCTGGGGCGGCAGCGCCGGCGGCATTTTCGTCGGCCGCTCGATCACTGAACGTCCCGAGCTGTTCGGCGCGGCGATCGACGAAGTGCCGGCTTCCGACATGCTGCGCTTCGAGACCACCGCCAACGGCTCACCGAACGTTCCCGAATTCGGCTCGGTCAAGACCGAAGAGGGTTTCCGCGCCCTGCTGGCGATGAGCCCTTACCATCACATCAAGGATGGGGTGAAGTACCCGGCGGTGCTGGTGATCACCGGGATCAACGACCCTCGGGTCGACGCCTGGGAAGCGGGCAAGATGGCAGCCCGGCTGCAGGCGGCGTCGACCAGCGGCAAGCCGGTGCTGCTGCGCATCGACTACGACGCCGGCCACGGGTTCGGCACCACCAAGAAGCAGGCCTACGAAGAGCGCGCCGACGTTTTCGCGTTCCTGCTCTGGCAGTTCGGCGTCGCGGGGTTCCAGCCTTGAGGCGCGCCCCGACCGGTAGCCGCAGCGCGTCAGCGTGCAGCGCGTCAGTGCAGCTTGACGCGCGGCTTCATGCGGCGGCGCAGGAAATCGCCGATCGTATTCAGCGCGACCCGCAGGTAGCCGTGGATCGATGCCTGATGCTGCTTGTACAGCGACGAGTACATCCAGCGCGCGATCAGTCCCTGGATCAGCATGCTGCCGCCGATCAGGCCGCCCATCAGGCTGCCGACCGCGGTGAGCTCGCCCAGCGAGACCAGCGACCCCAGGTCGCGGAA
>DATEFZ010000249.1:0-3858 GCA_035280325.1 Casimicrobiaceae bacterium | reverse complement strand
CCGGGAGGCCCCTTCGATGCGACTGTTCTGCGCCGTCCTCGTTGCAGTATCGCTCGGCATCGCCTTCGAGGCGCTCGCTGACGACAAGCTGCCGGCGCAACTCGCCGGCACCGGACAGACGATGCGCGGGTCGGCCAAGGGCACGGCCGCAGCGTGGTCGATCGCGATCGCCTCGCAGGACGACGAAGGCAATCTCAAGGGAACGATGAACTGGAGCGGCCACGGCTGCCAGCTCTCGAGGGTGCCGTTTACCGGGACCTATCGCAACGGCGTGCTCGACCTACAGGTGCCCGCCACCAGCCGCAACTGCGGCGAATGGACGATCACGCTGACGCAATCTCCGGGCAAGGATCTGCTGCTGGAAGGCACGGCACGGATGCACGGCACCGACAAGGCCGCCTTGGTGACGTTGCGCCCGCGCTAGGCGCTCGCCCGTTCAATAGCGCGCGCTTCCCGGCGTGCGCGGAAACGGGATCACGTCGCGCACGTTGGCCAGGCCCGTCACGTAGGCGATCGTGCGCTCGAAGCCGAGCCCGAAGCCGGCGTGCGGCACCGTGCCGTAGCGGCGAAGATCGCGATACCAGCCGTAGTGCTCGAGATCCATCCCCGCGGCGCGCATCCGCGCATCGAGCACGTCGAGCCGCTCCTCGCGCTGGCTGCCGCCGACAATCTCGCCGATGCCCGGTGCCAGCACGTCCATCGCCGCCACGGTCCGGCCGTCGTCGTTCAATCGCATGTAGAACGCCTTGATCTCCTTCGGGTAGTTGGCCAGGATCACCGGGCCGCGGACGTGGACTTCCGAAAGATAACGCTCGTGCTCGGACTGCAGGTCCATGCCCCAGTGCATGGGGAACTCGAACTTCTGTGCCGAGCGCTCGAGCGCGCGAACCGCGTCGGTATAGTCCATGCGCACGAACTCGGCGGCGATCATGCCCTGCAGCTTGGCGATCACGCCCTTCTCGATTCGCTCTTCGAAGAATGCCATGTCGTCGGCGCGCTCGGCCAGCACGGTGCGGAAGATATGCTTCAACAGCGCCTCGGCCAGCGCGGCGTTGTCGCCCAGGTCGGCGAAGGCGATCTCCGGCTCGATCATCCAGAACTCGGCCAGATGGCGGCTGGTATTGGAATTCTCGGCGCGAAATGTCGGACCGAACGTATAGACCTTCGACAGCGCCAGGCAATAGGCCTCGACGTTGAGCTGGCCCGAGACCGTGAGGAACGCCTCGCGGCCGAAGAAATCCCGGCCGAAGTCGACCGCGCCCGACGCGTCGCGCGGCAGGTTGGCGAGGTCGAGCGTCGAGACGCGGAACAATTCACCGGCGCCCTCGGCGTCGGAGGTGGTGATGATCGGCGTGTCGATCCAGACGAACCCGTTGTCGTCGAAGAATCGGTGCACGGCCTTGGCGATCGTGTGACGGACCCGGCTCACCGCGCCGATCACGTTGGTGCGCGGCCGCAGGTGCGCGACCTCGCGCAGGAATTCGAGCGTGTGAGGCTTGGGCTGGATCGGGTAGGAATCGGGGTCGTCGATCCAGCCGACGACGCGGATGGCGTCGGCCTGCATCTCGAACGGCTGGCCCTTCGCCGGCGAGGGCACGATGGCACCCGTCGCCTCGAGCGCGCAGCCGGCGGTGAGCCGCGCCACCTCGCTGGCGTAGTTGGGCAGCGTGTTCGGCGCCACCACCTGCACAGGATGAAAGCTCGAGCCGTCCGACAGATGGATGAACGAGATGCCGGCCTTCGAATCGCGCCGCGTACGCACCCATCCGCGCAGCGTGACCGGCTGATCACGCGGCGCACGGCCGGCGAGGACGTCGGCGCAGCGCAGCGCCGTCATGACGCTCCCGGCTCGCGCAACGCCAGCCTCGACTCGAGCTCGGCGGGTCGCAGGTTGTCGTAGACCTCGAACGGCTGGTGGATCCACGGACTTTCCGGCAGGTAGTCGACGTAGTAGTCGGGCTTGAACACCGAGGTTCCCTTGTACCAGACCACCGCAGTGCGCAGCTCGACGATGTGCGGAAAGCGCTGCGGCAGCTCGCGATGCACCGCAGCCAGCGTGTGGCCCGAATCGACCATGTCGTCGACCAGAAGCACGCGCTCGCCGAGTCGCGGCGCGGTCATCGTCATGTGCTCGGCAATGACCAGTTGTCCGCGCAGCGTGCCGCCCTCAGCGGTGTACGAATGCGTCGACAGGATGGCCAGCGGCAGCTCGTAGATCCGCGACAGCACGTCGCCGACGCGCAAGCCGCCGCGGGCGATGCAGATGATCTGGTTGAAACGCCATTGCGATTCGTGCACCAGCAGCGCCAGCCGCTCGACCAGCGCGTTGTACTGCTGCCAGCTAACGTGCAGGCTCGCCGCCAAGACCTTGTTCCTCAGTGGAACGGATGATGCACCAGGATCGTCTCGTCGCGTTCGGCGCCGGTCGACACCATCGCGATCGGCACGCCGGTGAGCTGCTCGATGCGGCGCAGATACGCACGCGCCGCCGGCGGCAGCGCGTCGAAGCTGTCGACGCCGAACGTGCTCTCCGACCAGCCCGGCATGTCCTCGTACACCGGCTCGCATTCGGCGACCGCTTCGGCGCCGGTGGGCAGCAGCGCCACCGGCGCGCCGCCGACCCGATAGCCTACGCCGATGCGAATCGACGGCAGGCCGTCGAGGACGTCGAGCTTGGTGATGCAGAGGCCGTCGACGCCGTTCAGTTGCAGCGAGCGCTTGAGCGCCGCCGCGTCGAGCCAGCCGCAGCGCCGCGGCCGGCCGGTGACCGAGCCGAACTCGTTGCCGCGCTTGGCGAGCCGGGCGCCGATGTCGTCGCTGAGCTCGGTCGGGAACGGGCCGGCGCCGACGCGCGTCGTGTACGCCTTGACGATGCCGAGCACGTAGTCGAGAAGCTGGGGGCCGATGCCGCTGCCGGACGCCGCCGCGCCGGCGACGCAATTCGACGAAGTGACGTACGGATAGGTGCCGTGATCGATATCGAGCAGGGTACCGTGGGCGCCTTCGAACAGCAGCGAATCGCCGCGCCGGCGCGCATCCTGCAGCAGCGCCGCGACGTCGCCTATCATCGGCGAGATGGCGGGCGAGAGTGCCAGCGCCGAGTCCAGCGTCGCCTGGTACCGCACCGCGTCGCGCTTGAAATACTGCGTCAGGACGAAGTTGTGATACTCGAGCAACGGCCTGAGCTTGGCGGCGAAACGGTCGGGATAGAACAGGTCCTGCAGCCGCACCGCACGGCGCGCGATCTTGTCCTCGTACGCCGGGCCGATGCCGCGCCCGGTGGTGCCGATGCGGGTATCGCCCATCGCCGCCTCGCGCGCCTGGTCGAGCGCGACGTGGCAATCGAGCACCAGCGGGCAGGCGGGCGAGATCGAAAGCCGCGAGCGCACCTCGATCCCGGCCGCCTCCAGCTCGCCGATCTCCTGCATCAGCGCCGAGGGCGAGAGCACGACGCCGTTGCCGATATAGGCGCGCACCTGCGGGCGCAGGATGCCCGAGGGAATCAGCCGCAGGACCGTTTTCCGGACACCGATGACCAGCGTGTGCCCGGCGTTGTGACCGCCCTGGAAGCGGACCACGCCCTGCGCGTATTCGGTCAGCCAGTCGACGACCTTGCCCTTGCCCTCGTCGCCCCACTGCGTGCCGATGACGACGACGTTCTTGCCCAATCGCGTCGCTCCCTTGATCTGGCTAGGAATGCGCGGCCAGCGCCGCGAGCTGGCGCAAGTCGAGGGTGAAGCCGGTCGCGGGCCGGGCGCGGCCGAACGCCTTGCCGATCCCGTCGTAGCGCTCGCCGCGGCCGACCGCGTTGGCTTCGCCCGCGGTGAACACCGAGAAGCTGGCGCCGGTCTGGTAGTG
>DATEFZ010000248.1:0-3887 GCA_035280325.1 Casimicrobiaceae bacterium | reverse complement strand
TCGGGTGCCGCGCCGACGGCACGGCGCGCCGCGGCGATGATCGTCGCGTCGAGCGCCGGCGACGGCAGCTCGTCGCTCGCCGCGCGCCACGCCGCCTCGACGTCGCGATCGCGCTGATCGTCGCCAGGCTTCATCCGCTATCCTCTCGCGCCGCCGATCTCGGCTCGGACAAATTTCATCCGGTATCCTCTCGCAGCGCCGGTTTGAGGTCGGACAATTCGGCGCGAAGCTTCATCGTCGCGTAGCGCAAGCGGCTCTTGACCGTCTCGGCGCCGACGCCGGTCAAGGCCGCGATCTCGTCCAGCGACAAGCCGCCCTCCTGTTGCAGCAGGAAGGCATCGCGTTGCGCCGATGGCAGCGTTGCCACGGCGGCCTTGAGGCGATCCGCCAGCTCGCGGTTCGCGGCGCGCGCGTCCGGTTCGCTCTCGCGCTTCGCCGGCAGCGGCGCGACGATCGCGGCGTCGTCCTCGTCGTCGATCGATACCAGGGCAACCCTGCCGCTCGATCGATGGTGATCGATCAGGCGATGGCGGGCGAGCGTGTAAAGCCAGGTCGCGAATTTCGCGTCGGGCCGGTAGGTCTCGCGCGCGCGGATGAGGTTCATCCACACATCCTGGAAGAGCTGCTCGGCGACGCCGGCGTCGCGGCATTGCCGCAACAGGTAGCGATAGACGCCGCCCTTGTGCCGCGCATAGAGCGGATCGAACGCGGCGGCGTCGCCGGCGGCGTAGGCGAGCATCAGGTCTTCGTCGCCTATGGGTGCTGACGCCTCGAGGTCGCGCATGGCCGCGCCAGTATGCCCGGCGCGCGCCGGCAAAGACAACCTCGCGCCGATCCCGACGACCGGCGCGAGGTCGACGGCATGGCGCGATCAGTACGGATCGGGCGCGAAGCGGCCGCCGTCGGGGAAAGGAACGGGACCGGGCCTTGCCCGCGCGATCGGCGGCACGCCGACCGGCACGCCCTCCGCCAGCAGATTGGCGTACGAATCGTAGTAGATGGTGATCGTCTGCTCGGGCGTCGTGGTCGCGCGCTCGAACGCGGTGTAGCTCGCGTACGAGGTCTCGCTGCGGCCGTGGCCGGTGCCGAGGCTCGGCTCGGCCGGAGCCGGCGCCTGGTCGGCGAGGGCGCCGGCCGATTCGGGCTTGGCCAGCTTCGACGCCGCTCCTTCGGCATTGCCGCGCGCGGCGTCGCGCCGATCGTAGCCGTCGTACTGCCGCATCGCGACCGGATGCGGGCGTTCGCGGAACACGGCGACGCCGATCACGCCGACGTTGTCGGGCCGCCCGGTGCGCGCCGCGTACGAATCGGGCAGGGTCGTGAAATAGAACGCCGCCGTGCGCGCCATGCTCTTGCGCCAGCCGGCGATGTCGGCATTCTGGTACGGCGACAGAACGTAGCCGGTCTGCACCGGCGCGGCGGTGTCGCCCGAGATCACGTTGACGCCGTCGACGCTCATCACCGTCAGCACCCTGCCGCCGCTCTGGTTGCGCACGCGGATCGAATATTCGTTGCCGGGCGTGCCGACGACGTAGCGCCGGCCCTGGAACCAGTAGGTCGGCAGCACGCGACCCTCGGTCCGGTCGTAGATCTCGACCGCGGCCGGCTCGGGCGGCCAGTGCGCCTGCACGGTGGCACAGGCGGCGAGCAGCGCGACGCCGAGCGCGCCGCTGGCGAGCGTGGTCAGGACTCTTCCGATGCGCTTCATGATCAGTGCTCCCGAATGCCGCAACAGCGCGGTCGCAAGCTGTAAACGACGGCGTCGCCGCGGCCGGGTTAACACGCGTGCGATAATCGCCGGCCATGTCCGATCCCGGCCACCTCGCCGCGCTCGTCGCCTGGCTCGCGTTCGCGCTCGCCTTCGTCTTCGGCGCGGTCGCGAAGCGGGTCGATTTCTGCACGATGGGAGCGATCACCGACGTCGTGCACGTCGGCGACTGGCGCCGGATGCGCATGTGGCTGCTGGCGATCGCCGTCGCCATCGCCGGCGCGGCAGGCCTCGAGGCGGCGGGACTGGTCGACCTGTCGAAAACGATCTACACCGGGTCGCGGATCGCCTGGCTTTCGCTGCTGGTCGGCGGGTTCCTGTTCGGTTTCGGCATGACCCTTGCTTCGGGTTGTGGCAGCAAGACCTTGATTCGACTCGGGGGCGGCAACCTGAAGGCTCTGGTGGTCTTGATCGTGCTCGGCATTTCCGCATATATGACGCTGAAAGGGCTGTTCGCCGTCTGGCGGGTGAACGCGCTGGACGTCGTGCGCTGGGACCTGACGCCGCTGGGCGTGTCGCGCTCGGACCTGGGCACCCTGGTCGCGCAGGCGATCGGAGGCGCCGCTGCGGTGAGGCTGGCCGCGGCGCTGCTAGTGGCGGCGGCGATCGCGGCGTTCGTTCTTGCGAGCCGCGATTTCCGCGACAGCCCGAGCCTCGTGCTCGGCGGCATCGTCATCGGCGCGGTGATCGTCGGCGGCTGGTACGTGTCGGGTCATCTGGGTCACGTGGCCGAGGATCCGCGCACGCTGGAAGAGGCGTTCGTGGCGACCAACACCGGGCGGGCCGAGTCGTTCAGCTTCGTCGCGCCGGTCGCGTATTTGCTGGAGCTGCTGCTGCTGTGGAGCGACACGTCGCGCATCGTCACGTTCGGGATCGCCGGCGTGCTCGGGATGGCGGCGGGATCGGCGGCGATGGCGCTGGCGACGCGGACCTTTCGCTGGGAGGGATTCGCCGGCACCGAGGACCTTGTCAACCATATCGGCGGCGGAGTGTTAATGGGATTCGGCGGCGTGACCGCGCTGGGCTGCACGATCGGCCAGGGCCTGACCGGCGTGTCGACGCTGGCGATCGGATCGTTCATCGCGCTGGGGGCGATCGTCGCCGGTTGCGTGACGGCGCTGAAATACCAGTACTGGCGGCTCGACGCCGTCATGGCGTGAAAGATTTGCAATGATCGTGTACGACCTGGTTTGCGCGCAGCAGCATCGGTTCGAGGGCTGGTTCGCCTCGACCGACGATTTCGCGCGCCAGCACCGGCAGACGCTGATCCGCTGTCCGGTTTGCGACGATGCTGCGGTCGAGCGGCGTCCTTCGGCCAACGTGCAGGTCGGCCGCGCCGAGCAGCCGGCGTCCGAACGCGAGTTGGTGGCCGAACGCGAGGTGGGGGTCGAGCGCGAGGCGGGGGCCGGACGCGAGCCGGCGGCCATCGCGCCGGGCGAGGCCGAGGCGCTCAGGTTGATGCGACGTCTGGTCGCCAGCGCCGAGAACGTCGGCCGCGCCTTTCCCGAGGAAGCGCGCAAGATCCATTACGACGAATCGCCGAAGCGCGGCATCCGCGGCCAGGCTTCGCCCGACGAGGCCGAAGCGCTGCGCGACGAAGGCATCGACTTCATGTCGCTGCCGAGCTTTCTGACGCGCGATTTGAATTAGCGGCCGAGGCACCGCGCGGCGATGCAACATCGACCGCGCTCGGCGGATTCGCTATAATTCGCGCCCTTCGGGTCGTTAGCTCAGTTGGTAGAGCAGCGGACTTTTAATCCGTTGGTCACTGGTTCGAGTCCAGTACGGCCTACCACGGACGACCTGATGCAACGGTTGCCGCTCGCTCGGGCGGGCGCGTATAATTTTTGCGGGAGGCGGCTCGCGGCGCGCATCGCACCGAACTCTCTTCTACCGGGCCGTTAGCTCAGCTGGTAGAGCAGCGGACTCTTAATCCGTTGGTCGTAGGTTCGATCCCTACACGGCCTACCAATCCTCTGATCGTGGCAACGCCGCGCCCGCCGACGACGAAACAGCCATTGATCGGCGCAAATCGACCTTGTCGGCGCCTCTCCCTCAGCAACGCGCGGCAGACCCCATGAGCCCATCCAATTCGCTCCCCGCCGGAATCGTGGAGCTC
>DATEFZ010000247.1:0-4277 GCA_035280325.1 Casimicrobiaceae bacterium | reverse complement strand
TACGCCAGGGCGCGCAGCGACTTCCGGGCCCGCGTAATCGCCCACAAGAAGGATCGCACCGTGCACCTGGGCGAGCACCTGACGCTCTTGTTCGAGGACGAGCTCACGATCCGCTACCAGATCCAGGAGATGCTGCGTGTCGAGAAGACCTTCGAGGAAGCCGGAATCCAGGACGAGCTCGATTCCTACAATCCGCTGGTGCCCGACGGCAGCAACTGGAAGGCGACGCTGCTGGTCGAGTACGAGGACGTCGACGCGCGCAAGGCGGCGCTGGCCAGGCTCAAGGGCATCGAGGATCGCGTCTGGGTCCGGGTCGAAGGCTCGGCGCGCGTTTACGCGATCGCCGACGAGGACCTCGAGCGCGAGAACGACGACAAGACCTCGTCGGTGCACTTCGTGCGCTTCGAGCTGTCGCCGCCGATGATCGCGGCGCTCAAGCGCGGCGCAGCGCTGTCGATCGGCGTCGACCACCCGGCCTACGAGGCGATGCTGCCGGCGGTTCCCGAAGCGACCAGGCGGGCGCTGCTGGCCGACCTGGCTTGAGCCTTGCGCGCCGGCGCTAGGAACGCTCCTCTCCCGGCATTCCGGCGCCCGCGACACCGCCGATCGAAAGCTCCCAGGCGTCGCGAGTGATGGCGCGCACGACCAGCGGCTGCGGCCGGCCGCGGTGCTCGCGCATACCCGTGCGCAGCGGCACGAACCCGCATTTTTCCAGCACTCGTGCCGACGCCGCGTTGCGCTCGAGGTGCGACGCGGTCAGCGTTTCGCAGTCGAGGTAGCCGAACGCCAGCGCGACGATCGCCATCGTCGCGGCGGTCGCATAACCGTGTCCCCAGTAGGCGCGGCCGATCCAGTAGCCGATGTTCTCGCGCCCCGGGCCGTCGCCGGCGGTCGGGCGCAGCGCGATCGCCCCCAGCAGCGTCGCTCCGTCGACCGAGCAGATCGCGTAGACGAACTCCACGCCGCGATCGCGAGCGGCGGATTGGCCGGCGATCCACGCCGCAGCGGCGCCGTCAGGATACGGATGCGGAATCGTCGCGGTGGTGGCGGCGACCGCGGCATCGGCGGCCAGCGCCTGCACGCGCGGAGCGTCGCCGGGGGCGAACCAACGCAGCAGCACCGGGTGGGACGTGACGCGTTCCGGCAGCAACGGGTTCGTGGTCGGCGACGTCGCCGCCGCCGGCGATCTACTCGCGGAAGTTCCCGAACTGCAGCGGAAAATCGGTGACCGACTTCTTCACCGCCGCGATCGCGTTCTGCAGCTCGTCGCGCTTGGCGCCGGAGACGCGCACCGCGTCGCCCTGGATGCTGGCCTGGACCTTGAGCTTGCCGTCCTTCAGCATCCTGACGATCTTCTTCGCCAGCTCCTGCTCGACGCCGACGCGGATCGTCACCGCCTGCTTGACCTTGTCGCCGCTGATCTTGTCGGCGTTGCCGAATTTCAGCGACCGGACGTCGACTCCGCGCCGGGTCAGCTTGCCCAGCAGCACGTCGGTCACCTGCTTCAGCTTGAACGCGTCGTCGGCGAAGAGCGTCAGCTCCTTGTCCTTGTGCTCGACCCGCGCATCCGAGCCCTTGAAGTCGAAGCGGGTGGAGATCTCCTTGTTCGCCTGATCGACGGCGTTCCTCACCTCGACCTGGTTCACCTCGGACACGATGTCGAACGACGGCATGGCCTAGAATACCCGATTTCACGTCCCGGGCCGCGAGCAATGTCGCACATCCTGCACGACGTCCCCGTCGGCCAGAAGGTCGGCATCGCGTTCTCTGGCGGTCTCGACACCAGCGCCGCGCTGCACTGGATGCGGGCCCGCGGCGCTATCCCCTACGCCTATACCGCCAACCTCGGTCAGCCCGACGAGCCCGACTACGACGACATCCCGCGGCGGGCGAAGAGCTACGGTGCCGAGGCGGCGAGGCTGGTCGACTGCCGCGCCGCGCTGGCTGCGGAAGGTATCGCGGCGCTGCAGGCGGGTGCGTTCCACATCGCCACCGCAGGCGCCACCTACTTCAACACCACGCCGCTCGGACGCGCCGTCACCGGCACGCTGCTGGTGATCGCGATGCGCGACGACGACGTCCACATCTGGGGCGACGGCAGCACCTACAAGGGCAACGACATCGAGCGCTTCTACCGCTACGGGCTGCTCGCCAACCCGAACCTGCGCATCTACAAGCCCTGGCTCGACGCGACGTTCGTCGACGAGCTTGGCGGCCGCAAGGAAATGTCCGAATACCTCGCCCGCGCGGGCCTCCACTACCGGATGAGCGCGGAGAAAGCCTACTCGACCGACTCCAACCTGCTGGGGGCGACGCACGAAGCCAAGGACCTCGAGCGGCTCGACCGCGGAATCGGCATCGTCGATCCGATCATGGGCGTCGCCTTCTGGCGCGAGGACGTGCCGGTGAAGCCGGAAACCGTGACCGTGCGCTTCGAGGAAGGGCGCCCCGTGGCCTTGAACGGCGCCGCATTCCGCGACGAGGTCGCGCTGCTGATCGAGGCCAACGCGATCGGCGGTCGCCACGGGCTCGGCATGAGCGACCAGATCGAGAACCGGATCATCGAGGCCAAGAGCCGCGGCATCTACGAGGCGCCCGGGATGGCGCTGCTGCACATCGCCTACGAGCGTCTGGTCACCGGGATCCACAACGAGGACACGATCGAGCAGTACCGCGACAACGGCCGCCGGCTCGGCCGGCTGCTCTACCAGGGACGCTGGTTCGACCCGCAGGCGCTGATGCTGCGCGAGACCGCACAGCGCTGGGTCGCGCGCGCGATCACCGGCCAGGTGACGCTGGCGCTGCGCCGCGGCAACGACTACTCGATCCTCGACACCTCGAGCCCGAACCTGAGCTACAAGCCCGAGCGGCTGACGATGGAGAAGGGCGCCGGGGCGTTCACGGCGCAGGATCGCATCGGCCAGCTCACCCTGCGCGATCTCGACATCGCCGACACCCGCGACAAGCTCGCCGCATACGCCAGGACCGGGCTGCTGAGCCCGTCGGACGGATCTTCCCTGCCGCGCCTCGGCGAAGGCGACAGGAAAAAGAGCTAATCGATTCGTGCGCCGGTCTTGGCGATCACCGGCGCCCACTTGTCCGAGTCGCTCTTGATCAGCCGGGCGAACTCCTCGGGCGTGCCTCCGACCAGCTCGAAGCCCTGGGCGTTGAGCTGGGCCTTGACCTCGGGATTCTTGAGGATCGCGTTGATCTCGCTGTTGAGCCGCTGCACGATCGGCCGCGGCGTCGCTGCAGCGACCAGCACGCCGTTCCACGCCAGCGCCTCGAATCCGGGATAGCCGGATTCGGCGATGGTCGGGATGTCGGGGTTGAGCGGGAAGCGCTTCGCGGTCGTCACCGCGATGGCGCGCAGCTTGCCCGCCTCGATCTGGGGCTTGAGCGGCGGCATCACCGCGAACATCATCTGCGTCTCGCCCTGGATCGTCGCCTTGACCGCGGGCGGCGAGCCGTTGAACGGCACGTGCACGATGTCGAGGCCGGCATCGAGCTTCAGCAATTCCATCGTCAGGTGCGACGAGCTGCCGTTGCCGACCGACGCGTAGTTGAGCTTGCCGGGATTGGCCTTGGCGTAGGCGACCAGCTCCTTGACCGAATGGATCGGCAGGTCGGCATTGACCACCAGCACGTTGGGCTGGCTCGAGGTGATGATCACGGGCGCCAGATCCTTCTGCGGGTCGTACGGCAGATGCGAGTAGAGGTGCGGCCCGAAGGCGAGCGGCCCGTTGAACGAGATCACCATCATGTAGCCGTCGGGCGGTGACTTGGCGACCTGATCGGTGGCGAGCGTTCCGCCGGCACCGGGGCGGTCTTCGACCACGACCGGCTGACCGAGCTTGAGCTTGTCGCCGATGATGCGAGCCAACACGTCGAGCGAGCTGCCGGCCGGAGCCGGAACGATGAACTTGATCGGCTTGTCGGGCCAGCCTTGCGCTCCGGCGCCGGGGGCGGCCAGCGCTGCGCCGAGCAGGCACGCGGCGAGCAGTGAACGCGGAAACGACATCACTCCTCCGTCAGGTGGACGCGTGGCAGACGGCCTCGACGTTGTGCCCGTCGGGATCGAGCACGAACGCGGCGTAGTAGTTGCTGTGGTAGTGCGGACGAAGCCCCGGGCCGCCGTTATCGCGGCCGCCGGCCGCGAGGGCGACGCGATAGAAGGCGTCGACCTGGCCGCGCGACTCGGCGCGGAACGCGACGTGGATCGGCGGCACGCTGGGCGCGCCCTGGCCGATCCAGAAATCGGGTTTCGGCGGGATGCC
>DATEFZ010000246.1:0-4886 GCA_035280325.1 Casimicrobiaceae bacterium | reverse complement strand
GTTCGCCTCGCGCAGCCACGGGTCGTCGCCCCCGTAGAGGAGCTGGAGCGCCTGCACGATGAATTCGATCTCGCGGATGCCGCCCGGACAGAGCTTGACGTTGCCGGCATAGTCGCGGCGGCGACGCTGCGCGCGTATCTGCCGATGCACGTCGCGCAAGCCGTCGTAGGCGTCGTAGTCGAGGTACTTGCGATAGACGAAAGGGACGACCAGACGCTCGACCTCGCCATCCCCGACGCCGGTCAGCGTCCGCGCTTTCAGCCACGCGTAACGCTCCCAGGTGCGGCCCTGGGTGATTAGGTATTGTTCGAGGACGGCGAGCGACGACGCCGGCGGCCCCGCCTCGCCGTAGGGGCGCAGCCGCAGATCGGTGCGAAACACGATGCCTTCGGGTGACGGCTCGGACAGCGCAGCGACCAGGTGCCGACCGAGACGGTCGAAGAACTCCTGGTTCGCCAGCGGCCGCGGGCCGGCGGTATTTCCGTCTTCGGGAAAGACCAGCACCAGATCGACGTCGGACGAGACGTTGAGCTCGCCGCCGCCGAGCTTGCCCATGCCGACGACGATCAGCTGCTGCTCCTCGCCGCTGTCGCCGCCGATCGGCGCGCCATGGCGAGCAGCGAGCTCGCGGGCGTGGACATCGACCGCCGCGCCGATGGCGGTCTCCGCCAGCCGCGTCATCGCCGCGCAGACTTCGTCGAGATCGGCGCGCCCGGTCAGGTCGCGCAGCAGCACGCGCAGGAACACCCGCTGCCGCAGGCGGCGCAGCGCGCTCGCCAGTGCGGCGGCGTCGGAGCCGCGGACCAGTGCCTCGATACCGCGATCCGGCCACGGCAGCGGCCGGTCGAGGTCGGCTTCGACGGCTGCGCAGAGCGCCGGATAGGCGCTCTGCAGCCGCTGCGCGTAGCGGCTGAACTCGTACGCGCGCGCGAGGTCCACCCTGGAATTCAACGCCGCGGCCGCCCCTTTCCGCTAAAATCGGCAACGAACGCTTTATTATGCCTTTCGCGCGCGCACGCCAGATTTTTTCGCCGCCATTCTCCTGGTCGTTCCACAAGACGCTGCGCACCGCCCGTACGGTCGCGATCGCAGCCGTCATCCTTTTCTGCGCTCTGCTGCTGGCGGTGCGATTCGTCGTGTTCCCGCGCGTCGAAGGCAACCGCGACGCGATCGCGCGGCTGCTGGCCGACGAGATCGGTCAGCCGGTCGAGATCGGCTCGATCGCCACCGGCTGGGACGGCTGGAATCCTCGGCTCGACATCGCCGACATGCGCGTGCTCGAGCCAGGCGCCGCCGCGCCGGGCGTCACGCTGCCCGAGGTGCGGCTGACCGTAGCCTGGGACTCGCTCGTTTTCCTCGAGTTGCGGCTGAAGCAGCTTTCGATCCTGCGGCCGCAGCTCTCGATCCGGCGCGATGCCGACGGCGCGCTGCGTGTGGCCGGTATGGCGTTCGATCCGGGACAGCAGGCGGGCGGGCAGGGCATCGCCGACTGGGCCTTGCGGCAGCCGCGTATCGTGATCCGCGATGCGAGCGTCGACTGGCGCGACGCTGCGCATGCGTCGACGCGGCTGTTGCTCGAGCACGTCTCGCTGCTGCTCGAGAATCGAGCCGGACGTCACCGCTTCGGCCTGACCGCGACGCCGCCGTCGAATCTCGCTGCCCCGGTCGATCTGCGGGGCGATTTCGCCGGCGGCACGCTGGCCGACTGGCATTCGGCTTCGGGTCGACTCTATGCGCGCCTCGACTACGCCGACATCGGCGCCTGGCGCCAGTGGCTGCCGGCCACGCTGCCTGTCAGCGAAGGCAAGGGCGCGCTCCGCGTCTGGCTGGAATTCGCGCAGGGCGAGCCTCGCGACGTCGTCGCTGACCTGGTCTTGAGCGACGTTCAGGCGAAGCTGGCAAGCGATCTGCCGCCATTGTCGCTGACGCGGCTGGAAGGTCGAATCGGCTGGCACGACGACGGCAGGCGGCGCGAATTCTTCACTCGCCAGCTTGCCTTCAGCGGTCCCGGCGACGTGCATTTCGATCCGAGCAACCTCAGGCTGACGATGCGATATCGCGCCGGAACCGCCGTCGACGGCGATGCGGCGTTCGACCGGCTCGAGCTGGCACCGCTCTCCCAGATCGCCGCGTATCTGCCGCTGCCGACGCGCTGGCGCGACGACCTGGCGCGGATCGCGCCGCGCGGAACGCTCGAGGAGGCGGCGGTTCGCTGGAGCGGCGACATCGCCGCGCCGAGCGCGTTCGCCGCGTCGGGCCGTTTCACCGATGTCGGCTTCGCGGCGCAGGACGCGGTCCCCGGGGTGACGAGCCTCTCCGGCCGGATCGAGGCGACGGGGAACGACGGCACGATCGAGCTCCGCAGCCGGACGCTGGCGCTGCACTGGCCGCGCGTGTTCGCACAAGCGCTGAATCTGGAAAGCGCGCAGGGACGCGTGCGCTGGCGCAAGGTCGGCGATGGCTACGCGGTCAACGTCGAGCAGCTCGCGCTGGCCAGCGCCGACGCCGCCGCCGTGGTCAACGGCGAATACCGGACGAAGCCCGACGGACCCGGCAGCGTCGACGGCAGCGCGCAGTTCTCGCATCTCGAGGTAGCACAGGTCTATCGCTACGTGCCGCTCGCCGCCGGCGCCGGCATGCGCGAATGGCTGCGTACCAGCCTGCTCGCCGGCGGATCGAACGACGCACGCGTGAAGCTCGCCGGCGATCTGGCCGATTTTCCGTTCGCCGACGCGAAAAAAGGCCAGTTCATCGTCAGCGTGAAGGCGCAAGGCGTCACGCTCGACTACGCGGCGCATTGGCCGCCGCTGACCGGCATCGACGGCGAAGTGAAATTCGACGGTCCGCACCTCGTGGTCGAAAGCCGGAACGCGCGCGCGTTCAGCACCGCGGTCACGCACATCAAGGCGGAGATCGCCGATCTGCGTGCCGCGAACCCGCCGCTTCGCATCGATGGCGAGGCGTCGGGGCCCGCCGCCGACTTCCTGCGCTTCATCGCCGAAAGCCCGGTCGACGAGTGGCTCAGCCACGCGACTCGCGGCGCCGAGGCGAGCGGCGATGGCAAGCTGGCGTTGCACCTCGAGCTGCCGATCGGCAGGCACGAAGGCGATCGCGTCGGCGGCGAGTTCACGTTTACCGACAACCGGCTCAAGCTCGCCGGCGACATCCCGCCGCTCGACAAGCTCAACGGCAAGCTGACGTTCAGCCGTCGTGACATCCGCAGCGCCGGGTTGACGGCGCGGATCCTCGGCGGCCCGGCGCAGATCAAGGTGGCCGGCGCGGACGAGCGCGTTCGCATCGACGGGCACGGCAACGCCGACTTGAGCACGCTGCGCGCCGAGTATCCGCAACAGAAACTGGCATCGCGCCTGACCGGCAGCACCGATTGGAAGTTCGCGCTCGATCTCGGCGAGCGCTCGACCTGGGCGCTCGATGCCAGCCTCGAGGGCGTCGCTGTCGACCTGCCGGTGCCGGCGGCCAAGACGGCCGGCGAGGTGATGCCGCTGCACGTCGAGCGCACGCAGACCGACGCGGCGACCGACATCGTGCAGGCGAGCTACGGCAGGCTCGGCCGCTTCACCGTGCAGCGCCGGTTGAGCGTCGACGGCGCGGTGCCGGAACGCGCGCTGCTCGCGCTGGGCAAGGCGAGCGGAGCGCCCGATCGCAAGGGGCTGTGGATTCGCGGCGACGTCGAGCGGCTCGACCTCGACGGGTGGCTTGCCTTGCGCGACCAGATCGCAGCCAGCGTCGACGCCGGGCCGCTGCCGCTGTCTGGAGTCGAGTTGAGAGCCGGCGCGCTCGACGTCTTCGGCCGACGCTTCAACGAGCTGCGCATCGGGGCGAGCCGCGGCGGCAGCGATTGGCAGCTCGATCTCTCCGGGCGCGAGCTGGCCGGGATGGCGCACTGGCAGGCCGCCGCGCCGGCGCAGCCCAACGGCAGGATCGTCGCGCATCTGCTGCGCCTGACGCCGCCCGAGGCGACACCGGCAGCCGTTTCGACCGCGGCCGGCTCCTCGTCCGACGCCAACGACTGGCCGGCGATCGATCTGACCGCCGAAGCGCTGCGCATCAAGGATCGCGATCTGGGCAAGCTCGAGTTCAATGCCGAGCCGAACGGTGCCGATTGGCGCATCGAGCGCCTGCGGCTGGGCAACGACGACGGCAAGCTCGACGCCAGCGGCTGGTGGCGCAGCGGCCGTGGTGCCGAGCAGACGACGCTCGACGCCGATCTCGACGTGCGCGATGCCGGCAAGTATCTGGCTCGCTTCGGGTTGCCCGACGCGGTGCGCGGCGCGCCGAGCAAAGTTCACGGCCAGGTGTCGTGGTCGGGCAGCCCGCAGGATTTCGACTACCCGACCTTGAACGGCAAGCTGAGCGTGAGCACGGGACCCGGCCGCTTCATCAAGGTCGATCCCGGCTTGAGCAAGCTGCTCGGCGTGCTGTCGTTGCAGGCGCTCAAGCGGAGGCTGACCTTCGACTTCCAGGACTTGTTCGCGGAAGGGTTCTCCTTCGATCAGATCACCGGCGACGTGCGCATCCAGAACGGGGTGATGAAGAGCGACAACCTCAAGATCGTCGGGCCGTCGGCGCGGGTGGCGATCCAGGGCCAGGCCGACATCGCGCGCGAGACGCAGCAGCTCACCGTGCACGTGCAGCCGTCGCTGTCGGCCGGCGTTTCGGTCGGCGCCGCGGCGCTGCTGTTGGCCAATCCGGTCGTCGGCGCCGCGGTGGCGGCCGGCTCGCTGCTGGCGCAAAAGGCGATGCAGGATCCGATCGAGCAGATTTTTTCGTACGGCTATACGGTCAGCGGCAGCTGGTCGGATCCGGTCGTCGAGCGGCAGGGCCGCTTTCCCGCGCCGGCGGCCGCGGCCGCGCCGCAACCCGAG
>DATEFZ010000245.1:0-7564 GCA_035280325.1 Casimicrobiaceae bacterium | reverse complement strand
GCTCGACCGCTCGCGCATCCGGATCGTGCGCAATCCGCTCGACGTGAACCGGTTCCGGCCGCGATCGCCGCAGGACTCAGCGACCGAGAACCGCGTTCTGTTCGTCGGCCACTTGCAGGCGCTGAAGGGCGTGCACGACCTCGTCGCGGCGATTCCTGCCGTCGTCGCCCGCTGCCCGGGTGCGGAATTTCTTCTCGTCGGCAACGACACCCGAACCGGGCCGGGACGCTCTTCGCTGCAGGCGCTCCTCGAGCGCGAGCTGTCGGCCCTCGGCGCGGCCGACCGCGTCCGGTTCGTCGCGCCGCTGCCGCAAGCCGAGCTGGTGCCCCTCTACCAGTCCTGCGCGCTGCTGGTGCTGCCTTCGCACCACGATGTCTATCCGAACGCCGTCCTCGAAGCGATGGGCTGCGGCCGTCCGTGCGTCGTGACCGGCACGACCGGCGTGGCCGAGCTGGTCAACGAGAGCCGTTGCGGCATCGTCGTTCCGCCGCACGATCCTGCAGCGCTCGCCGCGGCGATCGGCGACATCCTGGCGATGGCGCCGCCGCAGCGCGACGAGATGGGCGCCAGAGGCCGGCGCATCGTCGAAGCACTCTGCGCGACACCGACGATCGCCGGCCAGGCGGTCGCGGCCTTCCGCGAAGCGATCGAACGATTCCGCGCCGGCCGGTACGGCGCGGCGGAGCCGGACTGATGGGCGCCGTCGCGTCCGGCAGCGCGTCGCTGATCGACGTCGTGCTGCCCGCCTACAACGGCGCCGGCGTCATCCGCGCCGCTCTGGAGAGCGCGCTGGCGCAGGACGTCTCGTCGCGCATCGTCGTCGTCGACGACGGTTCGACCGACGATTCGGCCGCGATCGCGCGCTCGTACGGGTCGCGCGTGACCGTGATCACGCAGACAAACCAGGGCGTGTCCGGGGCGCGCAACACCGGGCTCGCCGCCGCGCGGGCGCCGTACGTCGCCCTGCTCGACCAGGACGACGTCTGGCAGCCCGGCAAGCTCGCGCGCCAGCTGGCGGCGATCGACGCTCGTCCGGACGTCGGCATGGTCTTCACCGACATGCGGCTGGTCGAGCGCGACGGCACCGTCTTCGAGGACGGATTCCTGCGCGCGACGCCGGAGTACGCGGCGCTCGAGCGGCTGCCGGTCGGAGATGCCGCCTACCTGCTGCCGGAATCGCTGGCCGAGGCGGTGGTCCGCTTCAATTTCATCTCGCCGTCGACGACGCTGCTTCGCCGCGAGGCGCTGCTCGGGATCGGCGGCTTCGATCCGGCGTTCAGACTGTGCGACGACGCCGATTGCTGGATGCGGTTGCTGCGGCGATGGCGCGGCATCGCGATCGAGGATCGGCTGGTGCTCTCGCTGGTGTGGGAAGGCAACGCTTCGTTGAAGTGGGACCGGCTGATCCACGAGCGCATTGCGATCGGCGAGAAGGCCGCTGCCCATCCCGAGCTCTTTCCGGCCGGCGCGGCCGACTATTTCCGCCGCGAGCGACCGATCTCGTACCATCGGCTGGGCATCCTCGCCCTGCGCGCGGGCGACACCCGCCTCGCCCGCCGCTACTTCGCGCAAAGCCTGCGCGATCGGCGCCGGCCGGCAACGCTCTTCGCCTACGGATCGACGATGCTGCCGGGGCCGTTGCGCGACGGCCTGCTGCGGCTGAAGCGCGCGGCAGGGCTGCGCTGGTCGACGCGCGTCGAGTAGTCGGCAGCCAACCGCAACCTCCGGCCGATGGTATTCAGCTCGCCGATTTTCCTGTTCCTGTTCCTGCCGATCACGCTCGGCGTGTACTTCGTCCTGCCGAAGCGCGTGCGCAATATCTGGCTGCTGGCGGCGAGCCTCGTCTTCTACGGCTGGGGCGAGCCCAAGTTCCTGGTCGTGATGCTGGCCTCGATCGCCTGCAATTTCCTGCTCGCGCTCCGGATCGCGCGCCTCGCCGACCGGCGCCGCGCTCGTCCGGTGCTGATCGCGGCGGTCGCGGTCAACGTCGGCCTGCTGGTGATCTTCAAGTACACCGACTTCATCGTCCGCAGCCTCGACGCCGGCCTGGTCGCGCTGTCGGTGCCGCCGCTGCCGGTGCCGGCGATCGCGCTGCCGATCGGCATCTCGTTCTTCACCTTCCACGCCCTTTCGTACGTCATCGACGTCTATCGCGGCGATGCGCGGGCGCTGCGCAATCCGTTCGACATGGGCCTGTACATCTCGCTGTTCTCGCAGCTCATCGCCGGACCGATCATCCGCTACCACGACATCGCGGCGCAGCTTCGAGAGCGCGATGTGACGCGCGAGTTGTTCGCGCGCGGCGTGCAGCGTTTCATCGTCGGACTGGGCAAGAAGGTCCTGATCGCCAACACCGTCGCGGTGTCGGCCGACCTGATCTTCACGATCCCCGGCGACCAGTTGACGATGGGACTCGCCTGGCTGGGGGTCCTCTGCTACGCGCTGCAGATCTATTTCGATTTCTCCGGCTATTCCGACATGGCGATCGGGCTGGGGCTCATGTTCGGGTTCCGCTTCCTCGAGAACTTCAACTATCCGTACATTTCGCAAAGCGTGACCGAATTCTGGCGTCGCTGGCACATTTCGCTGTCCAACTGGTTCCGCGACTACCTGTACATCCCGCTCGGCGGCAATCGCGTCGCGCCATGGCGCGTGTACCTGAACCTGCTGATCGTGTTCTTCCTGTGCGGCCTGTGGCACGGCGCGAGCTGGACGTTCGTCGTCTGGGGACTGTTCCACGGCGCGTTCCTGGTGATCGAGCGCATCGGGCTCAAGCGTTGGATGGCGGCGTGGCCGCAGGCGCTTCGGCACGCCTATCTGCTGCTGGTCGTCATGGTGAGCTGGGTACTCTTCCGGGCCGACTCGCTTTCGGCGGCAGGACATTTTCTTGCGGCGATGGCGGGCCTCTCCACGGCGTCCGGCATCGAGCACCCGATCGCCTTGTACGCCGACCGGCAGATCGTGCTGGCGATCGCGGTGGGCATCGTCGGCTCGGCGCCGGTGGTACCCGCCGCGCGGCGCTGGCTCGAGCGCTTCACCGGACGCGGCGCAGTGCTGGCGTCGAGCATCGGTGAAGTCGCGACGCTCGCCTGCCTGCTGGCGGCGTCGATCATCCTGCTCGCCGCCGGCACCTACAACCCGTTCATCTATTTCCGTTTCTAGATGGATCGCGCCTCGCCCGCCGCCCGACCGGCTTTGACCACCGCGGCTCCGGCGCGCTCCGCCGTGCGGCGCGTCGCCGGCATCGTCGTCAGCGCGATGTTCGTCGGCGTGATCTGCCTGCCGCTCGCCGGCAAGCTTCTGCCGGCGCAGGGCGCCTTCGCGCTGACCGAGAACCGGCGGCCCGCGCCGCTGCCGACGTTTCACTTGAGCGGCCCCGGCTGGGGCTATTCGGTGGTGAGCTTCCCGCGCCGCTTCGAGCGCTACTGGAACGATTCGTTCGCCTTCCGCTGGTATCTGATTCGCGCCCACAGCCTCGCCAAGCTCGCATTCGGCGTTTCTCCTTCACCGAAGGCCCTGGTCGGGCAGAACGGCTATCTGTTCTATGCCGGCGAGCAATCGGTCGACTACTTTCGCAACGTCAGACCGTTCACCGCCGCCGAGCTCGCGCATTGGCGCGCCGACCTCGAGCAGCGACGCGACTGGCTCGCCGCACGCGGCATCCGCTATCTGGTCGTCGTCGCTCCGGACAAGGAGACCATCTATCCGGAATACATGCCGCCGGCGTTGAAGCCGGTGCGCGGCGAGTCGCGACTCGATCAGCTGCTCGCCGACCTGCGCGCGCATTCCCGCGTCGACATCCTCGACCTGCGGCCGGCGCTTGAGCGCGCCAAGGCCGAGCGCAGGATCTACCACAAGACCGACACGCACTGGAACGATGCCGGCGCGCTGGCGGCGTCTGGCGTGATTCTCGACCGCGTGCACGAATGGTTTCCGGCGACGGACGACGCGCCGCTGCAGGGCACGCTGCAAACGCGCGCGGCGGCAGGCGGCGATCTGGCGCGCATCCTCGCGCTCGAGGATCGCTTTCCGGAACAACGCGTCGACTGGCAGCCGGCGTCGCCGCCCCGCGCGCGAGCGGTCGCGCTCGACGATCAGCCGTCCGCGGACGTGACCGCGCTCGAATGCACCGAGTGCAGCGGACCGCGGGTGGTGATGAACCACGATTCGTTCAACACCAATCTGGCGCCGCTCTTGGCCGAGCGCTTCAGTCGGCTGGTGCTGGTCGACGGTTCCAGGCTCTTGCCGAACCTGATCGAGCGCGAGCAGCCGGACGCAGTCATCCAGGAGTTCGTCGAGCGGGCGCTGATGTGCCCCGACCTGCGCGGCTGTTGATCCCAGGCGGCGGCTTCCTCGCCCCGGGGAGCCACGTAACCCAGAGATTTCAATGCGATAGCGCTCCACGGGGTGTCGCCGCCAGGATTTTGTCAAGACGAGATCGACGTTGACACTTGATGACGACAGCATATATTATGCCTTCGTCATAGAATATCGGTATCGAATCGCAACCGGTCCAGCTCTCGCGGCCCGCTTTCCCCAGTGGCCCGGCTAGCCGGACGTAGGCGGATAAAAGCGCTCCCTCGCTCCGCCCGGCTCCTTGAATCCTCGCGCTGCTCTCCGATCGGCGCGAAGGAAGCAGGACCTTTACCGATTTCGTTCGGCAGGCGCCGGCGGCTTTACGCAATCCGGACGCGCCGTCGCACGAGCTTCTGCGACAGAGCGCTTTGCCCGAGCGCGTGCCGCCGGGCGAGCCCGCCAACCGGATATTCGATTTTGAACGAGGCGCAATTTTGCAAAAACGATTCGATCTCCCACTGCTGATCCTCAACGGCGCCCTCGCGCTGCTGACCGCAACCACGACCACCTTTGCGGCGGGCATTCCCTGCCGGGTCTACGGAACCGTCGCCGGCGCGACGGCCCCCAGCCTTCACGCCGGTTCTGCCGACGAGTGCGCCGCGCTTGCGGCCAAACCGATCACGATCTGGGCCGCTGTGCCCGGCACCAGCTATCAGGCCGAGCTGCCCGATGTCGCCACCGGAACCTGCCCCGCCGGCAGCGTCGACGTCGGACAGCTTTTCAGTAACCGCGACAGCGTGGCCCCGTATACTGGCAACCCCGGCGCGGCAGTCGCGGCGGTCACGACCGCGAAAAGCCGCGCCGCCAGTGCCCAGCCTTTCCCCGTCGTCCTCTGCGCTTCGGCGAGCGTCGCCGCCGGCGCGACCTACGCTCCGGCGACCCCGCCCTATACGAGCATTCTCGTGACCGCAATCGCCCTCGACACGTTCAGCTTCAGCAGCAGCGCGACCGTGGCACCTGGCGTAACGGTCGTCTCTTACGCATGGAATTTCGGAGACGGCACCACGGCCAGCGGCGCGACGGCGACGCACCGCTACACCGCGTCGGGAACCTATCCTGTCGTCCTCACGGTGACCGACAGCCGCGGCGTCAAAGGCAGCGCGATCCGATCGGTCGCCGCGACCGTGGTGCCGCCGTCGCGGCCGCCGACCGGTCCGGTCGTCGTCGGACCTCCCGGTTCGTGGACCAGGTCGGCCGCCAGCTATCCGGCGGGCACCGAGGCCGAGTATCAGTCCTGGTACAACCTGGTCTTCGACACCCGGCGCAATCTGGTCTACGGGATGAGCTGGCTCGGCGTCATGGCGGCGTTCAATCCGGCGACCGGCGTGTGGACCAAGCTGACGCCCAACATCGGCGGCGGCGTGCACAACCGCTCGTTCGCCTACGATCCGATCAACGATCGCGTATGGATCGGCAGCGGCACCGGCTCGCAGCTCATCGGGATGAACTATTTCGATCCCGCCGGCAAGCAGCTGGTGAGCTATCCGATGTCGAACCCGGTGCCCGGCGCCGAAGCGGCGATGATCTACGATCCAGCGGGCAGGCGATTGATCGTGTTCGGCGGCTGGAATCGCCTCGGCGTCTACACCTGGTCGTTGTCTCCGCTGGCGACCGCGATGGTATCGGCCAAAGTGCCGCCGGGCCCGACCTGGGACGGCGGCATCGCCCCGGACGCCAAGAAGATGACCGCCTGGCGCAGCGTGCTCGACAGCAAGCGCAATCGCATCGTCTACGTCGACACCGACGGCAGCGTGTGGGCGCTGCCCTTGTCGCTTACCGGATGGCAGCATCTGACTACGACCGGCAGCCCGCCTCCGCCGCTGACCCAGTACGTCTACGACGTCGCCAACGACGCGCTGGTCGGATGGTCGGCGTCGCCGCGCATCGCCGGCGGCGACCCGACGCCGGGCACGACGCGACAGACCTGGCTGTTACCGCTGTCGACGCTCGCCTGGTCGGAGGCGGCCAACCTCGCATCGGGCAACACCGTTCCGGTCGACGCGGTGTACGTCGCCTACGCGATGGTCTACGACCCCATTCACGGACAGACGATCCTGCACACACTGAGCGACGCCAACAACTACGACCCGTCGACCTGGGTCTATCGCTATCCGTCGAATGTCGCGCCCCCGCCGCCTCCGCCGCCGCCACCGCCCCCGGCGAACCCGCCGCCGCCGGCCGGCGGATCGGCGCCGAGCTACACCGGCAGGATCACCTCGTTTCCGCTGCCGGCGCTGGTCGGCGCGCCGTATTCGACGCTGCAACATAGCAAGCACACCAACATGGCGTATTCGCCGCTGACCAACCGTCTGTACGTGTCCGGCGGCGATTGGGTGCATTCGGCCACCGACGGCACCTGGTCGATGAGCATGATCGACGGCAGCTGGCGCGAGGACGTCGGGGATCCTGTCTATCCGACGCTGCCCGCGCCGCATGCCGCGCAGGACGAGATGGGCTTCACCTGGGATGCCGGCCGGCAGAAGTTCCTGTTCTGGCCCGGATCGTACTTTGCGTACGAAGCCCCGGGCTCGCCGATTCTCAACTACGCCAAGGGCCTGTGGTTGTTCGATCCCGCCAGCGACGTCTGGACGCAGGAGCTCGGCCTGTTCGGTACCTATCTCGAGTCGACCGGCGATCCTTTCGGCGGCGTCTACGACGAGATCAACGACCAGTTCGTGGTCCTCGGCGACGACACTTCCGGCTTCGTCGCCAGACGCTGGAGCGTCGGCGGCCTCACGCGGCTGCCCGACGTGCCGATCTCGCTCAACCGGCCGAAGGGGTTCTCGACCTACTACACGCGAACGCAGTACACCAAGATCGGGCGCTACGTCTACGTTGCCGGCTACTCGACCGACGGGACGAGCCTCAAGGTCCCGCGTTTCTGGCGCTGGCACCTCGACAACCACACGATGGAGGAGCTGGCGGCACCTCCGGTCGACGGCTCCTGGCTGGTCGATATCGAGATCAGGCTCGCCAACTCGCACGGCAAGGTGGTGTGGCCGCTGATGAGCGGCCCCGACGGCGAGCTGCACGGCATTTTTATCTACGATCCGGCGACCAACGTATGGTCGGTCGATCATCAGGTTCCGTCGTACGGCAATTTCATCGGCAACGCGGTGACCAGCCTGCCCGACGGTCGCGTCGCCTTCTCCGGCGGGGTCTTCGGCCGGCAACAGACGCACATGTGGTTCTACGAGGCGACGCAGTA
>DATEFZ010000244.1:0-3450 GCA_035280325.1 Casimicrobiaceae bacterium | reverse complement strand
CGTCGCTCGGCACGGGCGCGATCGCCGGCGCCGCTGCCAGCGGCGTTGTCACTGCGCTGCCCTGCCCGGAGGCGGCGGCAGCGGCCGCTTCGCCCGGCGGTGCAAGCACCAGGACGCGGCCGGCGCGGATCAGGTTGATGTTCTCGATGTTGTTCCACGCCGCCAGCTCGCGGTAGTCGAGCCCGTGGTCGAGCGCGATCTGATAGAGCGTCTCGCCGCGCTTGACGACATGCGTCGGCGGCGCTTCGACGGTCGGCGGCGACGCCTCCGTCGTCGTCGGCGGCGCGCCGCCGATCACCTCGGGCGGCGGCGGAATGATCTCGCTGACCGGAGCCGGCGGCCGGGTCATGCAGGACGCGAGCAGCAGCGCCGCGGCGACCGCCGGCAGCGCTCGCCGGACGAAGGAAACGGGAAAAAAAGTCATGCCAGACCGGGAAGCAACGGTACGAATCTTACCGCGTCGTAGCTTTGCTCGCGAATGCCGGTCGGCGCTTTTTCGATCACGGTCAGCCGCTGGGTCCCGCGTTCGTCGTCGTCGCGGACCGTGAGCGGGAGCACCATGCGGCCGCCGATGTCGAGGTAGCGCAGCAGCGCGGTCGGCACCCAGCTCGCCGCGGCCGTGACGATGACACCGTCGACTTCGAGCTCCTCGCCCAGATCGGACGAGCCGTCGCCATGCTTGATGCGGACGTTGTCCACTTTAAGCGCGCGCAGGTTGTGCCGCGCCTTCGCCACCAGCGAGGCGATGCGCTCGACCGTGTAGACCTCGTCGGCGATTCCGGCCAGCACCGCGGTCTGATAACCGCAGCCGGTGCCGATCTCGAGCACGCGATGAAGATGCCCCCCGGCGCGCAACAGCTCGGTCATGCGGGCGACGACGTACGGCTGCGATATCGTCTGTCCGGCGCCGATCGGCAGCGGGCTGTCGTCGTAGGCGCGGCTCGCCAGCGCCTCGTCGACGAAGATGTGACGCGGCACCGCCGCCATCGCGGCGATCACCACCTCGTCGCGTATGCCCTGCTCGCGCAGACGCTCGATCATGCGCGTGCGGGTGCGCGCCGAAGTCATGCCGATGCCGGCGAATTTCTCCACGTCCGCGCTCACCCTAGGCTTTCGCTTCGCTCATGCTTCGGCCTCCGTTCCACTTCGCGAACGCCCGGCTTCTCGATGTCGGCCTACGAACGCTCGCTCGGCGACGGCCCTCCGGGTCTTCAAGCTCTCGCCTCGCTCACGCTCCTATCCATGACGCCACGCGCTTCATCTCGGCGTGGTTGGTCAGATCGATCTGCAGCGGCGTGACCGATACGTAGCCGAGACCGACGGCGTGAAAATCGGTGCCTTCGCCGGCGTCCGCCGCGGCGCCCGCGGCGCCGACCCAGTAGCAGGTCTCGCCGCGCGGCGTCTCGGTCTTGACCACCGATTCGGCCTTGTGCCGCTTGCCGAGGCGGGTCACCCGCACGCCCTTCAAGTCGCCGCTCGGCAGGTCGGGAACGTTGACGTTGAGCAGCCAGGTGCCGGAAGGCTTGCGGCGATGGCGCGTCAGCAGGTCGACGACGACCTTGGCCGCGGTGTCGAAATGATGGCCGGTCTTGCTGGTCAGCGACACCGCGAGCGACGGAATCCCCAGCAGGTAGCCCTCGGTAGCCGCGGCGACGGTTCCCGAGTAGATCGTGTCGTCGCCCATATTCGCGCCGTGATTGATGCCCGAGATCACCATGTCGGGCAACTCGTCGAGCAGTCCGGTCACCGCCAGGTGCACGCAGTCGGTCGGCGTGCCGTTGACGAACAGGAATCCGCTCGGTGCCCGCCGCACCGTCAACGGGCGATCGAGCGTCAGCGAGTTCGACGCGCCGCTTCGATCGCGCTCGGGCGCGACGACGGTGATTTCGGCGAACGGGGCGAGATCGGCAGCGAGACGCTCGAGACCCGGCGCGAAGTAGCCGTCGTCGTTGCTGAGCAGGATGCGCATCGCGTCGGTTGGCGGATTCGGGCCGGCCGGATCGGCGCCGGCGCTCTTCGCCATTATATGCGAACGCGCCGCGCCGAATGTCACCGCGAAAGCCGGTCCCGGACGCGAGTCGACTCGCGCCCGCCGACTTGCGTCACAGCCGCTATTTCGCCGGCCAGTTGCGGGCGAAGACCGCCGCAACCTTCGGATGCATGTCTATCCTGGAAAGCGCGGCGTGGAACGGCGGACGAGTCGCCGCAAGATGCTCCCGCGCCCCGCTCCAGCGCGAGACGACGGCGGCGTACAGGTCGAGCGCACCGATCTCGTTGCCGGACAGAAATGGCCGCGCCGGGAACAGATCGGCGAAGATTTCCCAGTGCCGATGCAACCGCGCGCGCGTTCCTGCGCGGATTCGTTCGCGCGTCGGTTCGTCGCTTTCGGCGCAGAAGCGGTCGGGAAAATCGATGACCGTGATCGCCGAATAACAGTTGGCGGCGACGAATATCAGCCCGCGGATGGCCTGCGCGCGCGAGTGCTCGTCGCGCGGCAGCAGACTCGCCGCCGGATGCGCAACGTCGAGATGAATCAGGATCGCGGCGCTCTCGGAGAGCGCGCCGCCCTCGGGCAGCACCAGTGTCGGGACCTGGCCGATGGGATTGACCTTGAGCAGATCGCGAAAGGCGTCGTTGGTTGCCCAGGACGCCGTTTCGACCAGGCGGTACGGCGCGCCCGCCATCGCCAGCGCCGCCTCGATCGTCGCCGAGCCCGACCCTTGCTTGCCGTACAGGGTATACACGCGATTACGCGGCTGCAGGATCCGCTACGTCGATTGCCCCGCCATCATCCTGGCCATCCGCTTTTCCATCTCGGCACCGGACACGTCCTCCTTGTGCGTGGCGATCGTCCACACCAGCCCGAACGGATCGGTGAGCGTCCCGCTGCGGTCGCCGTAGAACTGGTCCTTGACCGGGTTCTTGATCGTGCCGCCGGCGGCGATCGCCTGCGCGAAGCTCCTGTCGACGTCGGGTACGTAGAACATCAGGCTGATCGGCGAGCCGCCGTAGGACTGCACGCCGCGATGGCCCATCTCGGGGGACTCGTCGGCGAGCATGATGTGGCCGCCGGCGATGTTGAGCTCGGCGTGACCGACCTTGCCGCCGGGCGCCGGCATGCGCATCACTTCGGTCGCGCCGAAGGCCATCTTGTAGAAGTCGATCGCCTTGGCGGCGTCGCGAACGACCAGGTAGGACGTGACGCCGGCGTAGCCGGCCGGGATTGCCTGGACCATGAATCTCTCCTTGCGAAAGTGCGGTGTTTTAAATTGCGGCGATCGGCCGCGGCGGCGGGGATCATGCCGATTTATGCGCAGTCTCTATGCGCGCCGTGTCAGGCCCGTCCGGTGCGCAGCAGTCCGACGGCGACGCCCTCGATCGCCAGTTCGCTGCGCGCGGGATTTATGACCACGGGTTCGAAGGAATATGCAGTACATTGATTATAAGCGG
>DATEFZ010000243.1:0-9605 GCA_035280325.1 Casimicrobiaceae bacterium | reverse complement strand
CGACCGCGAGCGTTGCGCCGCGCGAGAGCGCCTCGAGGGACAGCGCGCCGCTGCCGGCGAACGGATCGAGAGTGCGCCGGCCGTCGAGGTCCTGGCCCAGCCAGTTGAACAACGTCTCGCGCACGCGATCGGGCGTGGGGCGCACGCCGGCCGAAGCCGGAAAGCGGATCCGCCTGCCGCGCCAGCGTCCGCCGATGATCCGAAGCTGTTGCGCCTGCGGCAAGCGATGCGCCAAAGCGGGCGATCGAAGGTGGAAAGGTAGAATTCTAGCTTCGCCTGGCCGCACCGCTCCCGCATGCTCGATCTGTTCAAGCGCAAGCCCGCCGACGACCGCCGCTGGTCCGAGCGCCTCAAGAGCGGGCTCGGGCTGTCGCGCGAGCGCATCGCGGGGTCGCTGGCGGGGATCCTCGGCCGCGCGGCGCTGACCGACCAGGCGATCGACGAGCTGCGCGACGCGTTGATCTGCGCCGACGTCGGCGTCGCCGCGACCGAAGAGCTTATCGACGACCTGGTCGCACGCTGGAAGCGAAGCGGGCCCGACGTCGACGCGCGCGCGGTGCTCAAATCGTCGCTGACGACGATGCTCGCGCCGCTCGAGCAACCGCTTGCGATCGGCGCCGAGCGGCCATTCGTGATCATGCTGGCCGGGGTCAACGGCGCAGGCAAGACGACGTCGATCGGCAAGCTGGCCAAGTATCTGCAAGCGCAGGGTCTCTCGGTGCTGCTGGCCGCCGGCGACACCTTCCGCGCCGCCGCGCGCGAGCAGCTTGAAGCCTGGGCCAGGCAGAACGGGGTCGAGGTCATCGCGCAGCAGGGCGGCGATCCGGCCGCGGTGATGTTCGACTCGATCTCGGCGGCGCGCGCGCGGCGGATCGACGTCGTGCTGGCCGACACCGCCGGCCGGTTGCCGACCCAGGCGCCTCTGATGGAGGAGCTCAGGAAGATTCGCCGCGTGATCGGCAAGGCGCAGGAGGGCGCGCCGCACGAGGTCCTGCTGGTCCTGGACGCCAATACCGGCCAGAACGCGCTGGCGCAGGTCGCCGCCTTCGATACGGCGCTGGGGCTGACCGGGCTGGTCCTGACCAAGCTGGACGGCACCGCCAAAGGCGGCGTGGTCGCCGCCATCGCCAAGTCCCGGCCGGTGCCGCTGAAGCTCATCGGAGTCGGCGAAGGCATCGACGATCTGCGCCCTTTCCACGCCGCCGAGTTCGCCTCCGCCCTGCTGGGCTGACAAAGAGAATGGCGGTGGTGAGCGCTCGCATACGTCTGCGGACGGGCTGCCTGGATCGGGCGAGCCTCCAACGGAACTTTGGGGCCGCTTAGCACTCTCACAAGCCGAGTGCTAAAATACCGCGCAAGCGCTCGAAAGGAGCCCCTCGTACATGTCCACCAACACCCTGGCCTTCCCGATCCCCGCCTCGCTCGGCAACCTGGATCAATACATCCAGGCGGTCAATCGCTTCCCGCTGCTGACCGCCGCGCAGGAAGTCGAGCTCGGCCGCCGCCTGCAGCGCGACAACGACCTCGAAGCCGCGCAATCGATGGTGCTGTCGCATTTGCGGCTGGTCGTCGCGGTGAGCCGTAACTATCTGGGCTACGGACTTCCGCAGGCGGATCTGATCCAGGAGGGCAACATCGGGCTGATGAAGGCGGTGCGCCGGTTCGACCCGGAGCGCGGCGTGCGGCTGGTTTCGTTCGCGCTGCACTGGATCCGAGCCGAGATCCACGAGTACATCCTGCGCAACTGGCGGCTGGTCAAGATCGCCACCACCAAGGCGCAGCGCAAGCTTTTTTTCAACCTGCGCAGCATGAAGCCCAAGCTGGGCGCGCTGACCCGCAAGGAAGCCGACGGCATCGCCAAGGCCCTGGGCGTCAAGGCCGAGGAAGTCTTCGAGATGGAAACGCGGCTGTCCGGGCAGGACATCGCGCTCGATCCTCCCGCCGGAGACGACGGCGAGACGATGGCGCCGATCGCGTATCTGACGGACAGCGAGGCCGAGCCGGTGCAGATCCTCGAGCGCGAAGAGACTGCGCGCAATCGAAGCAAGGGTCTGAAAAGCGCGCTGTCCAGGCTCGACAGCCGCAGCCGCGACATCATCGAGGCGCGCTGGCTGCGCGAGGACGACCCGGCGACGCTGCAGGATCTGGCCGACCAGTACGGCGTTTCGGCCGAGCGCATCCGGCAGATCGAGAGCAAGGCTTTGAAGACGATGCGCGGCGAGATGGCGACCTTGTAAGTCGACATCTTCGCATCCCGCAGTCCCGAAAAGCCGGCGCCGGTGCGCCGGCTTTTTTCTTGCGTCGGCCGACCGCTAAAGCTCGACCTGCGCCCCGAGCTCGACCACGCGGTTGGTCGGCACGTTGAAGAATTCGATCGCCTTGGTCGCGTTCTTGGCCATCGACACGAACAGCCGCTCGCGCCACATCGCCATGCCGGGTGCGGGGGTCGGGATCAGCGTCTCGCGCGAGACGAAGAACGACGTGTCCATCATGTCGAACGGATGGCCGCGGCGACCGCATTCCTCGAGCAGCTCCGGCACGTCGGGGTCGTCCTTGAACCCGAAGAAGGCCTCGAACTGCTGGAAATTGCAACCCAGGTCCTTGATGTCCACGCGCTCCGCCAGCGGCACCAGCGGGATGTCGCGCGTGGTCAGCGTCAGGAACACGACGCGCTCGTGCAGCACCTTGTTGTGCTTCAGGTTGTGCAGCAGCGCATGAGGTACGCGCGCCGGGGTGCTGGTCAAGAACACGGCGGTGCCCGGTACCCGCATCGGCGGGCTGGCGGCGATGCTGGCGATGAATACGTCGACCGGCATCGTCTCCGCCACGAGCCGATCGAGCAGCATCGCGCGGCCGCGCTTCCAGGTGGTCAGCAGCGTGAACACCGCGCCGCCGGCGACGATCGGAAACCAGCCGCCCTCCGGTATCTTCAGCAGGTTCGACGCCAGGAACGCGGCGTCGATCGCGACCAACGGCAGGACGATCGCCAACGCGGCGAAACCGTTCCAGCGCCAGAGCCTGGTCAGCACGACGTAGATCAGCAGCGAATCGATCGCCATCGCCAGCGTGACCGCGATGCCGTACGCCGCGGCGAGGTCGCTCGAGGTCTGGAAGCCCGCGACCAGCAGCATCACCGAGCCGAGCAGCGTCCAGTTGATGAACGGCACGTAGATCTGCCCGATGTGCCGCTCCGAGGTGTGGGTGATGGTCAGGCGCGGGCAGTAGCCCATCTGGATCGCCTGGCGGGTCAGCGAGAAGGCGCCTGAAATGACCGCCTGCGAGGCGATCACCGTGGCGGCGGTCGACAGCACGACCATCGGCAGCAGCGCCCAGCCCGGCGCCAGCAGATAGAACGGATTCTTGATCGCTGCCGGCTCGGCGATGATCAGCGCACCCTGGCCGAAGTAGTTGAGCACCAGCGCAGGCGCGACGAAGTAAAGCCAGGCGCGGCGAATCGGCTTGATCCCGAAGTGCCCCATGTCGGCATACAGCGCCTCGGTCCCGGTGACCGCGAGCACGACCGCGCCCAGCGCCAGGAAGGCGGCCAGCGGGCTGCCGGTGAGGAAATCGAAGGCATAGCTCGGCGAGAGCGCGAGGAGCACCGCCGGATGCCGCCAGATCGCTCCGACGCCGAGCAGCGCCAGGGTGGCGAACCACACGCTCATCAGCGGGCCGAACAGGACGCCGACCCTGGCCGTGCCGAAGCGCTGGATCGAAAACAGCGCGATCAGGATCACCAGCGTCGCCGGGATGACCCAGCTCTTCAGCGCCGGTGCCACGACTTCGAGCCCCTCGACCGCCGAGAGCACCGAGATCGCCGGCGTGATCATGCCGTCGCCGTAGAACATCGCGGCGCCGAATATCCCCAGCCCGACCAGCCACCAGCGCGCCTTGCGGTCGTTCAGTCCGCGCGACACCAGCGCGGTCAGCGCCATGATGCCGCCTTCGCCGCGGTTGTCGGCGCGCATGATCAAGGTGACGTACTTGAGCGTCACGACGATCATCAGCGCCCAGAAGATCACCGACAGGATGCCGAGCACGTTGTCCGGCGTCAGCGGCAGGCCGTGCGGTCCGTTGAAGCATTGGCGCAGCGTGTACAGCGGGCTGGTGCCGATGTCGCCGAAGACCACGCCGATCGCGCCGATGACCAGCGGCGCGACCGATCTTGCCGCTGCCGGAGCATGGTCCGCGCCGGCGGCGCCGTTCAGCATGCGTTTTCGTCGGAGCGACGCGAGAACCGGATGTTGAGCTGCTTGAGCTTGCGGTAAAGATGCGTGCGCTCGAGCCCGGCGCGCTCGGCGACCCGGCTCATGTTGCTCTGCTCCTTGCCCAGCAGCTGCTCGAAATAGATCCGCTCGAAAGCCTCGCGCGCCTCGCGCAACGGCAGGTCGAAGAACCTCGCCGTCAGCTCGGGCGCGATCGCGGTCGCCGGCGGCAGCGCCGACTCGCCGAGCAGCCGGCGCACGTGCTCGCCGGTGATCTCGCTGTCGATGGTCAGCGCCAGATTGGCCAGCACGTTGTGCAGATGGTCGATGTTGCCGGGCCAGTAGGCCGCGGCGAGCGCCGACACCGCGCTTGCCTGCAACGTGCCGAGCGTGCGCTGGCTGGCCGTGATCTCGCGCCACAGGCGCGCGATCAGCGCCGGCAAGTCGTCGCGGCGCGCGCGAAGCGGCGGCAGCATCACAGCGCCGGCGGACAGCGTCGTCAGAAGCGTCGGGTCGAAGCGGCCTTCGGCGGCGAGATTGCCGAGCTGCTCGGCGCTGGTGCAGATGAGCACCGTGTCCTGCTTCTCGAGCTTCGACAGCAGGAAGGCAAGCCCTTTCTGCTCGGCTTTCGAATAGGCGCCGATCTCGGTGCAGTAGAGCACGCCTTCCCTGGCTTCCTCGAGCACCTGCGACGGATTGGTCGCGAGCCTCGCACCGTTGCCGAGGACGACGAACGGCGAGTCTGGAAGCTGCAGCGCCCTGGCCGCTGTGTCGTGGCCCGCGCCCGGCTCGCCGACGATCAGCACCGGACGATTCGCCCTCAGGAGCTGCTCGATTGCGCGCTCGATCTCGATTACCGGCGCGCTGGTGCCGAGCGCCGCGAGCGAAATGCGGCGCGGGCCCTGCCCCGCCGCCGTCTTCAGCGCCCGCGTCACCGTCGACAGCAGTTTCTGCAACCCCACCGGTTTCTCGAGGAAATCGAAGGCGCCGACCTTGGTTGCCTCGACCGCCGTCTCGATCGTGCCGTGGCCCGACATCATCACCACCGGCATCGTGAGCTGGCCGTTGGCCGCCCATTCGCGCAGCAGCGTCACGCCGTCGGTATCGGGCATCCAGATGTCGAGCAGCACCAGCGAGGGCTGCACGCGCAGCCGGTAGTTGCGCGCCTCGCCGGCGTTCTCGGCCAGGCTCACCTGGTAGCCCTCGTCCTGCAGGATTTCGGACAACAGCTCGCGGATGCCGACCTCGTCGTCGACGATCAGGATTTCCTTCTGCTGCGGCATCACGTGTCGATTCCTTTGATCGGCAGGTACAACGTCACCACGGCGCCGCGCGGCGACCGGTTCTCGATCGTCACCCGTCCGTGGTGCTCTTCGGCGATTTTCTTGACGATGGCGAGACCGAGCCCGGTGCCCTTGGCCTTGGTGGTCACGTACGGCTCGAACGCACGACGCAGCACCTCTTCGGAAAATCCGCTGCCGCGATCGGCGATCGATAGCGCGAGCTCGTCGCCGCGGACTGCGACGCCGATATCGTACGCGGCATCGGCGGCATCGACCTGGGCATCGATCGCATTCTGCAGCAGATTGTGGATCACTTGCCGCAGCCGCGTCGGCTCGCCCTGGATGACCGGGTTGCCTGGGACGAGCTCGAGCGACACATGAGGCCGCAGATTTTCGTACAGACCGAGCACGTCGAGCAAGAGCGCGTTGACGTCGACCGGCTGCACGCGGCCCGGCCGCACCTTCCTGGCGTAGATCGCGAAGTCGTCGACCATGTGCTTCATGGCCGCGACCTGCGCGACGATTGTCTGCGTGGCGCGCCGCAAGGCGTCGTCGTCGGCGCCGGCGAGCTTGCCGTCGAGCTTGACCGCGAGGCGCTCGGCCGAGAGCTGGATCGGCGTCAGCGGGTTCTTGATCTCATGGGCGAGGCGGCGCGCGACCTCGGCCCAGGCGGCGTCGCGCTGCGCCTCGGCCAGCTCGGTCACGTCGTCGAACACGACGATGCAGCCGGCGACCGGTTCGCCCGGCAGCCGCGAGCCGCGCATCAGCAGCACGCGAGTGTGGTTCGACACGGTCACCTCGGCCTGCCGTTGCCACTGGCCGTCGCGGCCGCTGCGGAAGCCGTCGCCGACCAGCTCGGAAAACCCGGCCAGCGCCGGCAGATGGCGCGGCCAGTCGGCGAGCGGAATGCCGAGCAGATCGGCCAGCGGCTGCTGCAGGATCACCGCAGCGCTCGGATTCGCCGTGCGCAGGCGGAATGCGCCGTCAAATGCCAGCACTCCGGCCGACAGGTTGGCGAGAATGCTTTCGAGGTAGGCGTTGGCCGTCTCGATGGCGCTGCGGCTCTCCTCGGTCTTCTGCCTCGCCTCGGCCAACTGCGCGGTCATCGTGTTGAACGATTCGGTCAGCACGCCGAGCTCGTCGCGGCTTTGCACCGGATGACGCCGGCTGAAATCGCCCTGTGCGACCGCCCGCGTGCCTTCGGCGAGCAGTCCCAGCGGCCCGCTGACCTGCTCGGACAGGACGACGGCGAGCCCGAGCGCCGAGAACAGCGCCAGCAGCAGCGTCAGCGTCAGAGTCAGCGCGTACAGGCGCTTCAGTGCGACGCGCGAGAACGAGATCTCCTGGTAGTCGCGGTAGCCGGCCTGCACTTTTTCCGCGTCCTGCTGCAATTGCCGCGGCACCGGCTCGACGACCTGCAGCAGGCGCAGCGGCTCGCCCGGATCCGCGGCGTTGACCGGCACCACCACGCGCAGCAAGAGCCCCTGGTCGACCGACTGATCGATCGCCGCGTAGGTCTGCTGCAGGCGGGCGCGACGCAGCGCCGCGGCCGGCGGCGGCTCGGGCGTCAGCGTCGACCCGGAGACGCCGGCGACGCCCAGCACATTGCCCGACGCCGAGAACAGCGAAGCCTCGTAGATGCCGGCCTGCTCGCTGGCGCGGCCGAGGCGCTGCGCCATCGTCGCCGCGTCGCCTTCCTGCAGCGTCAGCGCGAGCTGCGTGGCCTTGTTGGTCGCCTCCTTGAGCAGATAGTCGAGCGCGCCGCGGCCGAGGTTCAGGCCGCCCTCTAGGGCGCGGTCGACGCGCACGTCGAACCACGACTCGATGCTCTTGCCGAGGAACTGCACCGACACGCCGTACAGCAGCGCACCCGGCAGCACCGCGATCAGCGCGAACAGAAGCACCAGCCGAACCGCCAGCCGCGAGCCGAACACTCCCGCCTTCAGGTTCTTGCGCAAGCGCCAGAGCTGGTAGGCGACCAGCCCCATCAGCAGCACGACCAGCGCACCGTTGATCACCAGCAACAGGTTGTAGTTGCTGGCGAACAGCGCGCTGTTGGCGCTGGCCGTGGCGAGCAGGAACAGGAACACCGCGCCCAGCGCGGCGCAGGCCAGCAGCACATAGCGCAGAACGCGCGGCGCGAGCATGCCGCTCATGGCGTGAAACTCCAGCGATACCATTCCGATTGCAGCGACCAGTCGCGCGAGGCGAGGGCGTTGATCTGGAACGGCTTCGGCAGTTGCGCGACGTCGAGGCGCAAACGCACGGCCGCCTCGTAGCGCTCGCCGGACGAGAGCGCGTCCTTGCGGATGACCGGCCGCGACACCACGCGGGAGAGCAACCGCTCGACTTCCTCCAGCGAGTCGAACTGCTGGCCGAGCAGGCCGCTGGTTACGCGGTACTGGCGGGTCAGCGGGTTGTAGGTCAGGCGATACTGCACCGACATCTGGACGAGCTTCTGGTCGAACCAGTACCAGCGCGGTCGCGCCAGCTCGAATTCGAGAACGAGATAGAGCGACACGCCTTTCTGCAGCGCCTCCTCGAGCGTCGGATTGAACGCCAGATCGAATTGCGCGTTGAGCACGTAGTTGTCGTCCTCGGCCAGCAGCTCGGCGGACTTGACGCCGATCGTGTCGCCGAGCGCCGGCGCCACCGGCAACAGCGACAGCGAAGCGGCAAGACAGAGCAGGCCGGCGAGAAGGAAGCGCATCGAGGGAAGGGGGCGGGCCGCGCAATCCGTTGGCGGAGGGCCCTCAGCGCTTGCGGAGGAGGGCGTAGAAAAACCCGTCGTGATTGTGCGCTGCGCCCGGGGCCGATGGCAAGAGTTGGCCCGCGTTCGCATCGCACTCGGCCGGCAATGCGAGGTCGATGCGCGACGCGTCGCGGTGCCGCGCGACGAACGCATCGATCCGCTCGCCGTTTTCCGCGGCGAAGATCGAGCACGTCGAATAGAGCAGCATGCCGCCGCGCGCGAGGCAAGGCCAGAGCGCGTCGAGGATCCTCCGCTGCTGTTCGGCGAATCCGGCGATGTCGGTTTCGCGGCGCAGCCACTTGGCGTCGGGATGCCGGCGCACGATGCCCGACGCGGTGCACGGCACATCGGCCAGGATACGATCGAACGCGACGCCGTCCCACCAGGCGGCAGGCTCGCCGGCGTCGCCCTCGACCAGGCGCGCCGCGAGACCGAGTCGGGTCAGATTCCCGGCCACGCGCTCGAGTCGCGCGCCGTCGACATCGAGCGCGACCAGGTCCAGCGTCGCGAGCTCGGCCAGATGCGTGGTCTTGCCGCCGGGCGCGGCGCAGGCATCGAGCACGCGCATCCCGTCGCGCGCGTCGAGCAGCGGCGCCGCGAGCTGCGCGCCGGCGTCCTGTACCGAGAAAGATCCCGCCGCATAACCGGGCAGCAGGGTGACCGGCACCGGGTCCTCGACGATGACGCCGGCTTCGCCTGACGCGAACGCGCGTCTTCCCTGCGCGCGCAACGCTTCGAGATAATCGTCGCGCGTGCTCGCACGCCGGTTGATACGCAGGCAGAGCGGCGGACGCGCGTTGCCGGCGTCGAGAATCGCAGCGGCGTCGCGCGGATGGTCGGCGAACACGCGCTCGATCCACCAGCGCGGATAGGAAAAGCGCGCTTCGGGCTCGCTTGCGATCGCTTCGAGCAGGGCGTCGCGCCGGCGCACGAAGTTGCGCAGGATCGCGTTGCTGAGTCCCTGCGCCGAGGTGAGTTTCAGCCGGCCGGTGGCGCGCACCGCGGCGTCGATCACCGTCGGCGCCGGCGCGCTGCTGTGCCGCAACTGGTAGAGCGCGACGCAGAGCAGCGCTTCGAGCGCGGCGTCGGAGAGCGGTCGATCGGCCAGCGCGCGCACGATGGCGCGAAGCTCGCCCAGGAAGCGCAGCGTGCCGTAGGCCAGCTCCTGCACCAGCGCGCGATCGTCGGCCGCCGGCAGCGCCGCCAACGCTGTCGGCAGCGGCGTACCCGCCAGCACGCGGCGGACCGCCTTCGCGGCGGATCGCTGCGAGCGCTCCAGCGCGATGGTCAAGGACCGGCCGAATCGAACGCCGAGCCGACGGCGATCGGCTGTCCTGCGAGGAACGGCGCCGCCGGCAGGCGCCG
>DATEFZ010000242.1:0-6787 GCA_035280325.1 Casimicrobiaceae bacterium | reverse complement strand
GACCAGCAGCGCGGCGCCGGCGATCGTGCGCGGCGCCGGCAGTTCGTGCAGCAGCAATGCGGCGAGTGCGATGCCGTACACCGGCTCGAGCGCGGCGACGATGCCTGCGGTGTGCGCGCGCAGCGTGCGCATGCTGGCGATGAACAAGGTGTGCGCAAGCGCGGTGCAGGCGATGCCCAGCACGAGCAGCAGGGCAAGGTCGCGTCCGCCGGGCACGATCGGCGCGGCAATCAGCGCCGGCGCGAGGCAGACCGCGGCGACAGTGTTCTGCCAGAAGGCGATCGCCTGTGGCGGCCGGCGCGGAACCAGCGCCCGATTGCCGACCGCGAGGAAGGCGAACGAAAAGCCGGAGACGACGCCCCACGCGAGACCGCCGGCGATGGCTGCATCGGCGCGAATCTCCGGGATCAGCACCAGCAGGCCGGCGACGACCAGCCCGGCGGTGGCCAGGTCGACGCCCCGCAGCGGCACGCGCAGCCATCCGGCCTCGAGCAGCACGACGAACAGCGGGAAGCTGGCGTAGCCCAGGAGTCCGATCGCGACGCTGGAGAGCTGGATCGCCTTGAAGAACGCCCACCAGTGCAGCGCCAGCACCGCGCCGTTGATCGCCATCGGCCATTCGAATCCGGCGCGCATCGTCGGCGAGCGCATCAGCAGCACGCCGAGCGCGGCGGCGGCGATCGCCGCGCGGCCGAAGACGATCTCCGCCGCGGGCAGGTCGATCCACTTGCCGAACAATCCAGCCAGACCGAACAGAAGCACCGCCGCGTGCAACGATGCGAGCGCCGGAGGGCGCGCGGGCGCGCTCACGCGCGGCAGCGGGTCGATCATGCCGTCACTCTAGCAGTTCGTCGGACAGACGCTTGCCAGGCATCCATCGCACCGGCGCGCGCGGCGAGTTACAATCGCCCCCGCTCCGGCTGCCGCAGCCGGCGCCGCGCCGACGAGGTACTCGATGCCGCAGAACATCGCTCCGAACAAGGTCCTGGAGGCTGTGCGCGCCACGCCCGGCAACCGCGTCAAGGTCGCCGTCTCCGACATCGATGGCGTGCTGCGCGGCAAATACCTGCACAAGGATAAGTTCTTCGGCGCCGTCGACGGCGGCTTCGGTTTCTGCGACGTGGTGTTCGGCTGGGACAGCTCCGACCAATGCTACGACAACACGACGCTGACCGGCTGGCACAAAGGGTTCCCCGACGCCGTGGCGAGGATCGACCTCGGCACGCTGCGGCACGTGCCGTGGGACGACGGCGTGCCGTTCTTCCTCGCCGACTTCATCGCCCAACGCAACGGCAAGGAGGTGCCGCATCCGATCTGCCCGCGGCAGCTCCTGAAGCGCGTGCTGAAGCGCGCCGAAAAGCTCGGCGTGATGCCGATGTGCGGCATGGAATTCGAGTGGTTCAACTTCGCCGAGACGCCGCAATCCTGGGCCGACAAGGGCTATGTCCGGCCGCAGACGCTGACGCCGGGAATGTTCGGCTATTCGTTGCTGCGCGCCAACGAGAACCGCGACTTTTTCAAGGCGCTGATGGTCGAGATGGGCGCCTTCGAGATCCCGATCGAAGGCCTGCACACCGAGACCGGACCCGGCGTGTACGAGGCCGCTATCCTGTTTTCGGAAGCGCTCGAGGCCGCCGATCGCGCGATCCTGTTCAAGACCGGCGCCAAGGAGATCGGGGCGCGCTTCGGCATCATGCCGAGCTTCATGGCCAAGTGGAGCGCGCAGTACCCGGGGTGCTCGGGCCACATCCACCAGAGCTTGTCCGACGGCAGAAAGAACCTGTTCCACGATCCCAAGGGCCGCCACGCCATGAGCCGGCTGTTCGAGAGCTATCTCGCCGGACAGGTCGAGGGCCTGATGGAGTTCGCGCCGATGTACTGGCCGACGATCAACAGCTACAAGCGGCTGGTCGACGGCTTCTGGGCTCCGGTCAAGCCGACCTGGGGCCTCGACAACCGCACGGCGAGCTTCCGCGTCATCGCATCCTCGCCCAAGTCGACGCGGCTGGAAACGCGCTGCCCGGGCGCCGACATGAACCCGTACCTCGCCGCCGCGGCCGTCATCGCCGCGGGCCTGTCCGGGGTCGAACGCAAGCTCAAGCTGACGGCGAAGCCAGTCCACGGCACCAACGAAGGCGCCGAGCACATTGCGCGCGCGCCGCGCACGCTGATCGAGACGACGCGGACGTTCCGCAAGTCCGATCTCGCCCGCGACTGGTTCGGCGACGATTTCGTCGATCATTTTGCCGCGACGCGCGAATGGGAGTGGCGACAATGGCTCGATGCCGTCACCGACTGGGAACTGAAGCGCTACTTCGAAATCATCTGATGCCGCCGCATCCGCTCACGCCTGCAGGACGGCGATCGCGCCGGGCCTGGACCGCGATCGGCCTCATCGCCGCCTGCCTGCTCGCCCGGCCGCCGGCCGCAGCGACCCTGCGCATGGCGAGCGCGTTCGATCCGCAGTCGATGGATCCGCACGGCCTGGCGCTGCAGTACCAGACGCGCGTGGTGAGCCAGATCTACGATTCGCTGGTCGGGCGCGATCGCAATTTCGAGCTCGAGCCGGCGCTGGCGACTTCCTGGCAGGCGATCGAGCCGACGCGCTGGCGCTTCAGGCTGCGACCGGACGTCCGGTTCCACGATGGCACGCCGTTCACCGCCGACGACGTGGTGTTCTCGATCAAGCGCGCGCTGGCGAAGAATTCGCAGCGGGCGTTCCAGCTGCGCGGCCTCTTGTCGGCGCAGGAGGTCGACCCGCTGACGGTCGACCTCGTGCTGGCGGCGCCCGACGCCGTCCTGCCCGAGAAACTCGTCTACGTCGGCATGATGAGCCGGGCCTGGTCGGTGGCGCACGACGTGGTCGAGCCGCAGAACTACGACGCGCGCCAGGAAACCTACGCCGTGCGGCACGCCAACGGCACCGGGCCGTTCGAGCTCAAGAGCTACGAATCGGACGTTCGCACGGTGCTGGTCGCGAACCCGCACTGGTGGGGCAAGCGCGGCAACGTCGACCAGGCCGTGTTCGAGGTGATCCAGTCGGATGCAACGCGGCTGGCTGCACTGGTTTCGGGCCAGGTCGACTTCGTGATCGACCCCCCGTTCCAGGACGTCGCCCGCCTCGCCCACGAAGGCCGCTTCCGGCTCGAATCGACCGACGACATCGGCGCTCAATACCTGGGCTTCGATCAGAGTCGCGACCAGCTTCAGTCGGGCGACGTCAAGGGACGCAATCCGTTCAAGGATCTGCGCGTGCGTCGCGCGGTGTATCTGGCGATCGACATCGACTCGATCGTGGCCAAGGTGCTGCGCGCACAGGCGACGCCGACCGGCTCGTACCTGTCGCCGCGCTCCGGCGGCGCGAGCAGGGATAGTGACCACCGCCTGCCGTACGATCCGGCGCAGGCCCGCGCGCTGCTGAAGGAAGCAGGCTATCCGGACGGCTTCGCCACCACGCTCGACTGCGTCAACGTCGCATTCCGCGCCGCGGTGTGCCAGGCGCTCGCCGGGATGCTGGCGCAGGTCGGCATCCGAGCCAGCTTCCAGCCGTGGCCGACCGCCACCTTCTTTCCGAAGCTGACTCAGGCGACGACCAGCTTTTTCGAGTTCGGCTGGTCGCCGGGCACCGACGCGTGGCCGATGCTCAACGCCACCGTCCACAGTCACGATGGGCAAGGCTCGGGCACCTTCAACGGCGGACGCTATGCGAACCCGCGGCTCGACCGGGTCATCGAAGCGATCCGTGTCGAGCCCGACCTCGACCGGCGCCGGCAGCGGGTCACCGAGGCGCTGGCGATCATGCATGCCGACCTGCCGCTGATACCGCTGTATCGGCGCAAGCTCACCTGGGTGATGCGCCCGGAAGTGCACGTCGCGCAATGGCCGAACGACGTGCTCGAGTTGCGCTTCGTCCGGATAGCCGGCGCTTCGCTGTAGCGTCCGTGGCGATGTCGCTCGCGCAATTCGCATTCCCCACGGCGATCCATTTCGGACCCGGCGCGCGCCATCGGGTCGCCGAGCACCTGCGTGTGCAGGACGTACGGCGGCCGCTGCTGGTGACCGATCGCGGCATCGCGCCGCTGCCGATGCTCGCGACCTTCGTCGCCGGCCTGACCGGCCTCGACGTCGCCGTTTATTCCGGCGTGCAGGGCAATCCGGTCAGGAGCCAGGTCGAGGCCGGCGTCGCCGCGTTCAGGCAGCATCGCGCCGATGCCGTCATCGGCCTGGGCGGCGGCGCGGCGCTGGACGTCGCCAAGGCGGTCGCGCTGATGGCGGTGCACGCCGGCGACGTGCTCGAATACGCCTGGGATCACCCGAACGTGCGCGCCATCGAGCGCGATCTCCCCTGGTTCATCGCGCTACCGACGACGGCGGGGACCGGGTCCGAGGTCGGCCGCTCGAGCGTGATCTCCGACGACGTGACGCATGTCAAGAAGATCATCTTTTCGCCGAAGCTGTTGGCGAAAGCGGTGTTCGCCGATCCCGAGCTGACGCTCGACCTGCCGCCCTCGATCACCGCCGCCACCGGCATGGACGCGCTGACGCACAACGTCGAATCGTACCTGTCGCCGGCGTACCACCCGCTGTGCGACGGCATCGCGCTCGAGGGCGCGCGCATCGCCGCGCGATCGCTCGCCACTGCGGTACGCGAACCGCACAACCTCGCGGCGCGCTCCGATATGCTGATGAGCTCGCTGATGGGTGCGATCGCGTTCCAGAAGGATCTCGGCGCCGTGCATTCATGCGCTCACGCGCTGTCCACCGTCGCCGACCTGCATCACGGTCTCGCCAACGGCATCATGATCGACCACGTCATGCGCTTCAACCTGGACAGCGCGACGGCCAGGATGGCCGAGCTCGCCCGCGTCGTCGGCGCCGGCGTGCCCGGGGCCACGCCGCGAGCCGGCGCTGAGGCGTTCGTCGACTGGCTCTCGTCGCTCAAGCGCGAGCTGGGCATCCCGGCCACATTGTCCGGTCACGCGGCGCGGCGGCCGATCACCCGCGCCGACATTCCGGCGCTGGTCGAGGTCGCGATCAACGACACCTGCCACCGCACCAATCCGCGGCCGTGCACGCGCGAGGACTTCGCGCACATTTTCGCCGAGGCGCTGTGATCGGCGGTGCGCGATGCTGAAGATCGGCATCGCCGCCTGTTCCCCGCCGATCCGGCGCGGCCGACTTTCTAGGGGATGACGCTGCAGCACATCGAGACCCGCACCGGAAAGACAGCACGATGAAGGTCATCAATCCGGCGACCGGTGGGCTGCTGGCCGAGATCGACGACGACGGCAGCACGTCGGTGCGGCTGAAGTTTCAGCGGGCCCGCAACGCTCAGCCCGACTGGGCGGCGCTGCCGATGAAGCGCCGTCTCGACGCGATCGGCGCCTTTCGCGAATTGGTCACGGCAAGGCGCGACGTCCTGGCGCGCACGCTCACGCTCGAGGTCGGCAAGCCGATCAAGCAGGCGCGCAACGAGTTGAATGGCCTGGTGCCGCGGCTCGATTTCTTCCTGGCCGAGGCGGGTCGCGCGTTGCGCGACGAAAAGGTGTTCGCCGACGCCAAGGACCGGCTGGAAGAGCGCATCTCGCACGCGCCGCTGGGTGTCGTCGCCAACATCTCGGCCTGGAACTATCCGTATTTCGTCGGCGGCAACGTTTTCGTGCCGGCGCTGCTCGCCGGCAATGCGGTGCTCTACAAGCCCTCCGAATACGCGACGCTGACCGGCCGGCACATCGCCGAGCTGATGCGCGATGCCGGCGTGCCGGCCGACGTGTTCGTGCTGGTCGAGGGCGGCGCCACCGCCGGCTCGGCGCTGCTGCGCCAACCGATCGACGGTGTCTTCTTCACCGGATCATACGCGACCGGCTCGAGGATCGGCGCGCTGGCCGGACGGCGCATGATCAAGGTTCAGCTCGAGCTCGGTGGCAAGGACCCGATCTACGTGTGCGACGACGTCGACGTGCGGACCGCCGCCGCTGGGCTCGCCGACGGGGCGTTCTACAATACGGGCCAGTCGTGCTGCTCGGTCGAGCGAATCTACGTGCACGAGAGCGTGCACGACGAGTTCGTCGACGCCTTCGTCGCCGAGGTCGAAGGTTTCCGCATCGGCGATCCGCTCGACGAAAGGACCTATATCGGACCGATCACGCGCCGGCCGCAGCTCGCGGTGCTGCAAAAGCAGGTGACCGATGCCAGACGCCGCGGCGCCCGGCTGCTCGCCGGCGGCAAGGTGATCCCGCGCGCCGGCAACTGGTTCGAGCCGACGGTGCTGACCGACGTCGACCATCGGATGAGCGTGATGCGCGACGAAAGCTTCGGGCCGATCATCGGCATCCAGAAGGTGAAGGACGATTCCGAGGCGGTGCTGATGATGAACGACACCGAGTACGGGCTGACCGCCGGCGTCTACACGCCCGACCAAAAACGTGCGCGCCGGCTGCTGGCCAAGGTCCGCTCGGGCTCGGTGTACTGGAACTGCTGCGATCGCGTCAGCCCGCGGCTGCCCTGGTCGGGTGTCGGCCATTCGGGGATCGGCCTCACGCTATCGACCTACGGCATCCAGACGTTCTCCCGGCCGAAAGCCTGGCATCTGCGCGGCGGATGAGCATGAACAATGCATCCTGATCGAGCGGTGCGAGCGCGAGGGGCCGGTTTCGGCGCCGCCGCGTCGAGCTCAACCGTGTATCGCATTCGATGAATTCCCACCCTTGAGGAGATCTTCGTATGACCCGCCACAGCCTTAGAATCATCGTCGCCACTGCCATGACCGCATACGCCTGCGCTGCGT
>DATEFZ010000241.1:0-13364 GCA_035280325.1 Casimicrobiaceae bacterium | reverse complement strand
GGCCGCTGCCGTGGCCGCGCAGCACAAGCCGTTCGCCGAGGTGATCAAGGACGCCAAGGAGCAGCCCGGCTTTTTCAATGTCTACACCAAGGACGAAAAGGTCTGGCTGGAAATCCGGCCCGAACAGTTCGACCGGCCGTTCTTCCTGCAGGTCAACCGGACCCAGGGCATCGGCGAGCGCGAGCCGTTCGTCAACCCGATGCTGCGTTCGTACGTCGTCGAGTTCCACCAGCTCGGCAACCTGGTGCAGCTGATCGCCAAGAACTCGCAATTCCTCGCCGCCGAGGGGAGCCCGCTCGCGCGCGCGGTGCGCGAGTCGACCAGCGACAGCCTGCTGGGCTCGGTGCCCGTGGCCAGCCAGCCGCACCCGGAGCGCAAGTCGGTGTTGATCGAGGCCAACGCGCTGCTGCTGACCGACCTTCCCGCCGCCTCGACGGCGCTGGAGGCCGCGTATCGCATCCCCTATGCGTTCGACGCCCGCAACTCGAGCATCAGCAGCGTGCACGACAGCGCCGATCTGACCGGATTCGGCGTCTCGGCGCACTACGCGGTGGCCAAGCTGCCGCCGCCGCCGACCAATCCGATGATGACCCGGCCGACCCCGCCGGCGCACCTCGAGGATGTGCGCAGCCTCTTCCTCGGCTACTACTACAGCCTCGCCAAGCTGCCGTCCGAGCCGATGCATGCCCGCGTCGCCGACGACCGCCTCGGTCATTTCATCGTCAGGCGCTGGGATTTTTCCGACGACATCAGCGCCTTTCCCGATGTCTACTATGTCAAGCGCTGGCGCCTGGAAAAGAAGGATCCTGAAGCCGCGCTGTCCGAGCCGAAGCAGCCGATCGTGTTCTGGCTCGACCGCAACATCCCGGCAAAGTATCGCGACACGGTCAAGGCCGGGATCCTGGAGTGGAACAAGGCGTTCGAGAAAATCGGTTTCAAGGATGCCCTGCGCGTCGAGGTGCAGCCGGACGATGCCGACTTCGAGACCGCCGACGCGCGTCATGCCTCGGTGCGCTGGGTGGTGCGCGACGAGCCCGGCGCGCTGGCGATCGGCCCCAGCCGCGCCGACCCGCGCACCGGCGAGATCCTCGACGCCGACATCGAGATCGAGGACGCCTGGACGAGGCTGCCGCGCCGGCAGGCCGCCGAGCAGTTCCCGCCGCGGGCGCGGCCGGCCACGATCGGCAACGAGGAAGGCTACTGTGACTACGGCGACGTGGCGATGGACGAGCTCGCCTTCGCGCTCGACGTGCTGGTCGCGCGCGGCGAGATCGACCCGACCGGTCCCGAAGCGCAGCGCTACGTGCTGGCGACGCTGAAGGACGTCGTCACGCACGAGGTCGGGCATACGCTCGGCCTGCAGCACAACTTCCGCGCCTCGACGATCTACACCCAGAAACAGCTCTCCGACCCGGCGTTCACCCACGTGCACGGCATCGGCGGCTCGGTGATGGACTACAACGCCGTCAATCTGGCGCTCGCCAGCGAGCGCCAGGGCGACTACGTGATGCCGACGATCGGGCCGTACGACTACTGGGCGATCGAATACGCGTACAAGCCGATCGCGCCGGAGCGCGAGAAGGAGGAGCTGGCGAAGATCGCGGCGCGCAGCGACGAGCCTCAGCTCGCCTTCGCCAACGACATCGACGCCGGGTTCGGCGGCCCGGCCGAAGGCATGGATCCGCAGGTCAACCGGCGCGACCTCGGCAGCGATCCGCTGGCGTTCGCGACGCGGCGCCTGACGCTTTCCCGCGAGCTGTGGGATCGCCTGCAGGATCGCAATCTGCCGTCCGGCAAGAGCTACGAGGTCCTGCGCCGCAACTTCCTGTCGGGCCTGACCCAGCTCAGGAACTCGGGCACCGTCGCCGCCAAGTACGTCGGCGGCGTCGTCTACGTGCGCGATCACGCCGGCAGCGGGCGCGAGCCGTTCACGCCGGTACCGCCGGAAAAGCAGCGCGCGGCGCTGAAGCTCATCGCCGACGGCCTGCTCTCGGTCGACAGCTTCCGGCTGCGCCCCGAGTTCGTGCGCCGGCTGACCGTCGACCAGTTCGAACGCGTGCGCGACGGCGCGGGCATCGCGGCCATCGTCCCCGATATTTCGCTCTCCGACCGGATGCTCGATGTGCAGCGCGCGCTGCTCGATCAGCTGCTGAGCGAGCCGGTCGCCACCCGCATCGAGGAAAGTTCGTTCCGCGAAACGCGAGCCAGCGAAGCGTTCCACCTGTCCGAGCTGTACGACACGCTGCAGGCGGCGGTGTGGAGCGAGCTCAAGACCGGTCGCGACATCACCCCGTTCCGGCGCAACCTGCAGCGCGAATACCTGAAGCGGATCGCCACCACCCTGCTGCAGCCGTCGCAATCGACGCATGCCGACGCGCGCGCGCTGCAGCGCGCCAACGCGCGGCAGTTGCTCGCCGAGATCAAGGCGGCTGGCTCGCGCGCTTCGTTCTCAAAGGAAGCGCGAGCGCACCTCGCCGAGTGCGCCAACACGCTCGAAGAGGCGCTGAAGGCTCCGCTCGAGCGCCCGGGAGCATAGGGAACTTCTGAACAGCGTCTTGAAGCCGCAAACCCTCGACGTCGAGCTTGCGCCCGTAGACAACCGCGCGCTCGCCAACCTTTGCGGCGCGCTCGACGCCAATCTGCGGCAGATCGAGGCCGCGCTCGACGTCTCGATCGCCCGCCGCGGCGCGGCGTTCAGCGTGCGCGGCATGCCGGCGCAGGCGCGCCAGGCGGCAGCCGCGCTCGAGCGCTTCTATGCCGACGCGGCGGCGCCGCTGTCGGTCGACGACATTCAGCTCGGGCTGATCGAGTTGCGCAACATCGCCGCGCGCGAGGCCGGTGGCGAGGAATCCGAAGCCTCGCCTTCGTCGCTGCGCACGCGCCGCGCCGATCTGCACGGCCGCACGCCGAACCAGATCCTGTACCTGAAGCACATCCAGGAGCACGACATCACGTTCGGCACCGGGCCGGCGGGCACCGGCAAGACCTATCTCGCGGTCGCCTGCGCGGTCGATGCGCTCGAGCGCGACCTGGTCAAGCGGCTGGTCCTGGTGCGGCCCGCGGTCGAGGCCGGCGAGCGCCTCGGCTTCCTGCCCGGCGACATGGCGCAGAAGGTCGATCCGTATCTGCGCCCGCTGTACGACGCCCTGTACGACCTGATGGGCTTCGACAAGACCGGGCGGATGTTCGAGCGCAACACGATCGAGATCGCGCCGCTTGCCTACATGCGCGGCCGCACGCTCAACCATTCGTTCATCATCCTCGACGAGGCGCAGAACACCACGCCCGAGCAGATGAAGATGTTCCTGACCCGCATCGGCTTCGGCACCAAGGCGGTGATCACCGGCGACGTCACGCAGATCGATCTCGCGCGCGGCCAGAAGAGCGGGCTGATCGAGGCGCGGCGCGTGCTGGCCGGCGTGCGCGGCATCGCTTTCACCGAATTCACCGCCGCCGACGTCGTCCGGCATCCTCTCGTGCAGAAGATCATCAGCGCCTACGAAAAGCATACCCGCAGCGAGCGCATCGACGCGCCGGGAACCGGCTCCGCCGGGCGGTAGCGCGCCGATGGCGCCGTCAGCCGAGGCGCAGGAGGCGCTGCGCCGGCGCTGCAGAATCGTCGTCTCCGGACACGGCGACGAGGCGCCCGGGGCCGAGCTGGCGCGCGTCGCCGCCTGGTGCCGCGAGCACGGCTGGCACGCCGACCGCTATGGCGACGGCGCGCTGATCGGCGCTTTCGAGGCGCGGGTCCGCGCGCTGCTCGGCAAGCCGGCGGCGGTGTTCATGCCCAGCGGTACGATGGCGCAGCAGATCGCGCTGCGCATCGCCTGCGAGCGGGCGGGCAATTTCCACATCGCGATGCACCCGACTTCGCACCCCGAGCTGCACGAGGAACGCGGCTATGCCAGGCTGCATTCGCTGCGGGCGAGCCTGCTCGGCGAGCGGTCGCGCCCGACGTCGGCACACGACCTGGCCGCGCTCGGTGAGACGCCGGCTGCGCTGCTGGTCGAACTTCCGGCCCGCGAGATCGGCGGCCGATTGCCGTCGTGGCCCGAGCTGTGCGCGCTTTCGGCGCTGGCGCGCGAGCGCGGCGTCTGGCGGCACATGGACGGCGCGAGACTGTGGGAAGCGCGCGAATACTACGCGCCGGCGAGTCTCGCCGACATCAGCGCGCAGTTCGATTCGGTCTACGTATCGTTCTACAAGGGCATCGGCGCGCTGGCCGGCGCGATGCTCGCCGGGCCCGAGGATTTCATCGCCGAAGCGCGCGTCTGGCGACGGCGCCACGGCGGTACGCTGGTCCAGCTTCATCCGCTGGTCGCGTCGGCGGCGATGCGCCTCGACCCGCAGCTCGCCAGGATGCCTGCGTATCGGTCTCGCGCGCTCGCCTTCGCTTCCGCGCTCGCCGGCGTCGATCGATTGAGCGTCGTGCCGCAGCCGCCGCAGGTCAATCTCTTCCACCTGCATCTCGAGGCGCCGGTCGACGCGTTGACGACTGCGCGCGACCGCATCGCCGCCGAGCGCGGGGTGTGGCTTGCGAACCGCTTTTCCGCCGAGGCGACGCCGGGCATCGCCGGCGCCGAGATCTACGTCGGCGACGCCTTGCTCGGGGTCCCGCAGGGCGACGACCGCGCGCTGCTCGCGCCGCTGTATGGCGAACTGCTGGCGCTGGCCGGCGGCGCCGACGCCGCGGCGACATGAGCGCGCGACGGCGACTCGCGCTGACCGTGCAGGCCACGCACGATGCAGGCGCCGATTTGCCGGCACGGCGATTGCTTCGCCGTTTCGTCGTCGCCGCGCTGCAACGCGACGCCGACATCACGCTCCGCTTCGTCGACCGCGCCGAGTCGCGCACGCTCAACCGCCGTTACCGGCGGCAGGACCATGCCACCAACGTCCTGTCGTTCGTGTACGATGACGAGCGTGACGTACTGCGCGGCGACATCGTGCTCTGCACGCCGGTCATGAGACGCGAGGCGGAGCGACAGGGGAAAGCGCTGGCGGCGCACTGCGCGCATCTGATCGTGCACGGCACCCTGCACCTGCAGGGCTACGACCACGGCGACGACGCCGGCGCCGCCCGGATGGAGGTCCGCGAAACCGCGATTCTCGCCCGGCTCGGCTACGCCGATCCGTATCGCGGCAGCGCGCCGCGGCGGCCCGCGCCATGAGCGACGAACCCGGCGGCCGGGCCCCGGTCAGGCCGACGCTGTTCGAGCGGCTGTCGGCGTTCCTGTCACGCGAGCCCGACGACCGCGAGGAGCTGGTCGACCTGCTGCACGGCGCGTTCGAGCACAAGCTGCTCGACGCCGACGCGTTGTCGATCATCGAGGGCGCGCTGCAGGTGTCCGAGATGACGGTGCGCGACATCATGATCCCCCGGGCGCAGATGGACGTCGTGTCGATCGAGGACGATCCCGCGCAATTCATCCCGCTGGTGCTGGAAACCCGGCACTCGCGCTTTCCGGTGATCGGCGAGAACAAGGACGACGTGGTCGGCATCCTGCTGGCCAAGGAATTGCTGAACTACTACGCCAACCCGGACACCTTCAAGCTGCACGACGTGCTGCGGCCGGTCGTTTTCGTGCCCGAGTCGAAGCGGTTGAACGTGCTGCTGCGCGACTTCCGCGCCAATCGCAATCACATCGCGATCGTGGTCGACGAGTACGGTGGCGTTTCCGGGTTGGTGACGATCGAGGATGTGCTCGAGCAGATCGTCGGCGACATCGAAGACGAATACGACTTCGACGAAACCGAGGACAACATCATCGCCGAAGCCGACGACCGGTTTCGGGTCAAGGCTCAGACCGAGATCGCCACGTTCAACGATCGGCTCGGGAGCGACTTCAGCGACGCTGAATTCGACACCGTCGGCGGGTTGGTGCTGCAGGCGTTCGGACGGTTGCCGAAGCGCGGCGAGACGACGACGATCGAGAACTTCCGCTTCCGCGTCGTTCGCGCCGACAGCCGACGCATCTACATGCTGCAGGTCGCCAAGCTGGCGCCGCCGCCGCCGCAGGAGGAGCCCGAGCCGGGCGGCGCCTGATGCGGCGGCTGGCTACCGTCGCCGCACTGCTGCTCGGCATCGTCAGCGTGTTCGGCTTCGCGCCGTTCGGCGCATGGGGCGTGTCGATACTCGCGCTGTCGGGGTTGTTCTGGCTGTGGCAGCGCGCATCCACGCCGTGGCAGGCGGCACGGCTCGGCTACGCGTATGGCATCGGCCTGTTCGGCGCCGGCGCATCGTGGACCTACATCGCGCTGCACACCTTCGGCGGCATGGCGGCGATCCTGGCGGCGATCGGCGCCGGCGGGTTCTGCGCCTGGCTCGCGCTCTTTCCCGCGCTCGCAGGCTGGATCGCGGCGCGGCTCGCGGCCTGCGGTTCGCCGGCACGCCTGGCGATCGCCGCGGGCGCATGGGCGACGACCGAGTGGTTGCGCAGCGTCGGCTACTCCGGATTTTCCTGGCTCGCCGGCGGCTATACGCAAGTCGGCGGTCCGTTGTCCGGGTATGCGCCGATCGGCGGCGTGTTCCTGGCCGGCCTGGTCGTCGCCGGGGTCGCGGCGCTGCTGGTGCACGCCGGCAGCGCGCTTGAGCGCGGCCGATGGATATCCGCTGCAGTCGCGGGGCTGGCAATCGTCGCGCTGGCGCTGGCCGGAATCGCGCTCGCGACGATCGAATGGAGCCGGCCGGCCGGCGACCCGGTCACGGTGAGCCTGGTGCAGGGCGACATCGACCAGGAGATCAAGTTCGACCCCGAGTATCGCGAAAAGACGCTCGCCATCTACGCCGGCCTGGTCGATCGCGCCAAGGGCCGCCTGATCGTGCTGCCCGAGAGCGCGCTGCCGATGTTCGCCGACGAGGTGCCGGCGTCGTACGTGTCGCTGCTGCGCGCCGACGTCGAACGCAACGGAGGCGACCTGCTGACGGGGGTATTCCTGTTCGAGCCGCGCCGGCGCGACGACGAGCAAGATCGCTACTACAACAGCGTGGTCAGCATCGGAGCGTCGCCGACGCAAATCTACCGCAAGCACCATCTGGTGCCGTTCGGCGAGTCGATCCCGGCCAAGCCGGTGCTCGGCTGGCTGATCCGCAACGTGCTCGCGATACCGCTCGCCGACCAGGCTGCCGGGCCGCCCGGCCAGCAGCCGATGAACGTCGCCGGCCAGCGTGTCGCCGTCAACATCTGCTACGAAGACACTTTCGGCGGCGAGCTGATCGGACAGCTTCCCGCGGCGACGCTGCTGGTCAACTTCACCAACGATGCCTGGTACGGCCACTCGCTCGCCGCCGAGCAGCACGTGCAGATGGCGGCGATGCGAGCGATCGAGACGGCGCGGCCGATGCTGCGCGCCACCAATACCGGCATCACGGCGATCATCGATCAGCACGGCGTCGAGCTCGCGCGCCTGCCGTGGTTCACTCGAGGCGTGCTGGAAGGCAGCGTCGCCGGGCGCGCCGGCACGACGCCCTACGTCCGCTTCGGCGACAGCGTCGCGCTGGGCGCCGCGCTGCTGCTGATCGCCGTCGCGCTGGTGTCGAACCGCTTGGGAACCTCTGCATAAGTCCCGCGTGGCCGCGACGGCGGCTTGCCAGGATCCGCCCGCCGTAGCGTCGCGCCTCGGAACGTGCGACTTTTGCAGAGGTTCCTTGGTCGCGACGCGCGCAGCGAAGTAAAATCGGCCATTTGCGCCGGCCGCACCCGACATGCTGACGTTCCAGCAACTAATCATGAGGCTCCAGGAATACTGGGCCGGGCAGGGTTGCGCGCTGCTGCAGCCGTACGACATGGAAGTCGGCGCCGGTACCTCGCACACCGCGACGTTCTTGCGAGCGCTGGGGCCGGAGCCCTGGCGCGCCGCGTACGTGCAGCCGTCGCGCCGGCCAAAGGACGGCCGCTATGGCGAGAATCCGAACCGGATGCAGCACTACTACCAGTACCAGGTCGTGCTGAAACCCTCGCCGACCGACATCCTCGATCGCTACCTGGAATCGCTGTCGGCGCTGGGGCTCGACCTGGCCCGGAACGACGTGCGCTTCGTCGAGGACGATTGGGAAAACCCGAGCCTCGGCGCGTGGGGACTGGGCTGGGAAGTGTGGCTGAACGGCATGGAGATCACGCAGTTCACCTATTTCCAGCAGGTCGGCGGCCTCGATTGCAAGCCGATCACCGGCGAAATCACCTATGGCCTCGAGCGGCTGGCGATGTATCTGCAGGGCAAGGACAACGTCTTCGACCTGGTCTGGACGACCTGGGAGGAGGACGGCGCCGGCGGACAGATCCGGCGCGCGCTGACCTACGGCGACGTCTACCTGCAGAACGAGGTCGAGCAATCGAGATACAACTTCGACGAGTCGAACGTCGCCGAGCTGTTCAGGCTGTTCGCGCTGTTCGAAGCCGAGGCCAAACGCCTGCTCGAGGCGAAGCTGCCGCTGCCCGGCTACGAGATGATTCTCAAGGCGGCACATACCTTCAATCTGCTCGACGCGCGCGGCGCGATCTCGGTCACCGAGCGCGCGGCGCACATCGGCCGCCTGCGCGCGCTGTCGCGGCTGGTGGCGCAGGCGTACTACGACTCGCGCGAAGCGCTGGGCTTTCCGATGCTGGCGACCGAAGTAAAGGTCGCGTGATGGCCAGGACGCTCGTCGTCGAGTTGCTGACCGAAGAGTTGCCGCCCAAGGCCTTGCTGCGCCTGGGCGACGCCTTCGCCGCGGGCATTGAAGCGGGGCTGCGTGCGCGCGGCTTCCTCGGCAAGACAAGCCGCGCCACCGGTTACGCGACGCCGCGCCGGCTGGGGACGTCGATTACCGAAGTTGCCGACTCTGTCACAGAGCCGCGTCGCCCAATCGCGTTGGTGCCGATCGATGTTGCGTTCGATGACGGCGGCAAGGCTACTTCCGCGCTGGACAAGGCGGTCAAGGCGAAGACTGGCTTTGAGGCCGCTGCTGTCGTGCCCGCGGAACGCCTAGAGCGACGGAGCGACGGAAAGATGGAGCGGCTCTATTACGTCGAGCCTCCTGTCGCGGTCAGCCTGCGAAGCGCTCTCCAGCAGGCGCTGGACGAAGCAATCGACAAGCTGCCGGCGCCCAAGTTGATGAGCTACCAGGACTCGAGGGGCGAAACGGTCAGGTTCGCGAGACCCGCGCACAAGCTGCTCGCGCTGCACGGCGAGCAGGTCGTCCCGGTCGAAGCGCTGGGACTCGCCGCCGGCGATCTGACCGACGGCCACCGCTTCCTGAGCCATGCCGACCTCAAGATCGAAAGCGCCGAGGCGTATGCGCCGACCCTCGAGGGCAGCGGCAAGGTCTGGCCGTCGTTCGTGGCGCGGAGGGCGAGGATCGTCGCCGCGCTGGAAAAGGCCTCCGGCCACGCGCGCATCGTGATGCCCGACGCCCTGCTCGACGAGGTCACCGCGCTCACCGAGTGGCCGGTGGTCTACGAGGGCACGTTCGATCGCGCCTTCCTCGAGGTGCCGCAGGAATGCCTTATCCTGACGATGCAGAAGAACCAGCGATACTTCGCGCTGGCCGACGCCGACGGCAGGATCAGGCACCATTTCCTGATCGTCAGCAACATCGAGACCCGCGATCCGGGCGCGATCATCCACGGCAACGAGCGCGTGCTGCGCGCGCGCCTCGCCGATGCCAAGTTCTTCTACGACCAGGACCGCAAGTCCAGGCTCGAATCGCGCCTGCCGCGGCTCGCCGCCATCGTCTACCACAACCGGCTCGGCACGCTCGCCGATCGCACGGCACGGCTGCGCAGCGTCGCGGTCGGCGTCGCCGCCATGCTCGGCGCCGACCCGGCGCTTGCCGACCGCGCGGCGCTCTTGGCCAAGGCCGACCTGGTGACCGACATGGTCGGCGAATTCCCGGAGCTGCAGGGCACGATGGGCCGCTACTACGCCAGGCACGACGGCGAGCCGGCCGAAGTCGCCGACGCCATTGCCGATCACTATCTGCCACGCCACGCGGGAGACGATCTGCCGCAAACCGCCGTCGCGCAGTCGGTGGCACTGGCCGACAAGCTCGACGCGCTCGCCGGCATGTTCGAGATCGGTCAGGCGCCGACCGGCGACCGCGACCCGTTCGGGCTGAGACGCGCCGCCCTGGGCGTGATCCGCATCCTGATCGAAAAGAAGCGGCGCCTGTCGCTGCCGGCGCTGTTCGACCTCGCCTTTGCAGCCCTCGCCGGGCAGCGCGCCGCCGCCTCGGCAAACGGGTCGCCCGCCGCGGTGCTCGATTTCGTCTACGAACGCCTGCGCGGCTATCTTCGCGACCTGGGCTATACGGCAAACCAGGTCGCGGCAGTCGTCGACTCGCGGCCCGACGTCATCGACGACCTGCCCGAGCGCCTCGATGCGGTGCGCGCCTTCGAGGCGCTGCCCGAAGCGCTGTCGCTGTCGGCCGCCAACAAGCGCATCGTCAACATCCTGCGCAAGGCCGAAAGCGAGGCCGGCGGCGCGGTCGACCGCGGCGTGCTCGCGGCCGGCGCCGAGAACGATCTGCACGCCGCGTTCGACCGCCTGCGGCCGATGGTCGAGCGCGGGGTGGCGGACGGTGATTTCGCCACCGCGCTCAAGGCGCTGGCCTCGATCAAGCCGACGATCGACCGCTTTTTCGACGACGTGATGGTGATGGCCGACGATCCGAAGGTCCGCGCCAACCGCCTGGCGCTGCTGCGCGAGGTCGCCGCGACGATGAACCACGTCGCCGACATTTCCAAGCTCGCCGTCTAGCGCGTCAGCCGCTGAAGGAGCCCTCTTTGCCACGTCACGCCAGGCTGATCGTGCTCGACCGCGACGGCGTGATCAATCACGACAGCGACCAGTTCATCAAGTCGCCCGAGGAGTGGCGGCCGATCCCGGGCAGCCTGGAGGCGATCGCGCGACTCAACCACGCCGGATTTCGCGTCATCGTCGCCACCAACCAGTCGGGGCTCGGACGCGGTCTGTTCGACATGGCGACCCTGATCGCGATCCACGACAAGATGTACAAGGCGCTGAGCCAGCTCGGCGGGCGCGTCGACGCATTGTTCTACTGCCCGCACACGGCCGATGCCAACTGCGACTGCCGCAAACCCAGGCCCGGCATGCTGATCGAGATCGGCCAGCGCTTCGGCGTCGACATGATCGGCGTTCCCTGCGTCGGCGACGGCGAGCGCGATCTGGAGGCGGCGGCCGCGGTCGGCGCGCAGCCGATCCTGGTCCTGACCGGCAAGGGCGAGAAGACGCTGCGCAGCGGCAACTTTCCGCGCGACACGGCGATCTTCCCCGACCTCGCGTTCTGCGTCACCGCGCTGCTGGCGGAGGGCTGATCCTCCCGATGTCGGCGTTGCGCTCGCTGCTGTTCGCGGTCTTCCAGGCGATCGTCACCGCGATCTATGCGATCCTGGTGCTGCTGTCGTTCTGGTTGCCGCCGCTGCCGCGCTTCCGCTTCATCACCGGCTGGTGCTGGCTGAACCTCGTCGGCGCGCGATTGATCTGCGGCATCCGCCACCGTGTCGTCGGCGTTGCCAACATCCCGCCGCGGCGCGAGCCGCATCTGGTCATGTCGAAGCACTCGTCGACCTGGGAGACGCTGTCGCTCAACTTCCTGTTCCCGCCGCTGGCCTTCGTCGCCAAGAAGGAGTTGCTTTCGATCCCGTTCTTCGGCTGGGCGTTCACGCAGGCCTCGCCGATCGTCATCGACCGCAAGGCCGGGCAGGACGCAATGACGCAGATGGCGACGCAGGGTCGCGAGCGGCTGCGGCAGGGATTCTGGATCGTCGTCTATCCGGAGGGCACGCGGATCCGCGCCGGAACGCGTGCCCATTACAAGTCCGGCGGCGCGCGGCTCGCCATCGCGCTCGGCATACCGATCGTTCCGGTAGCGCATAATGCCGGCTATTTGTGGCCCAAGGGCGTGCTCGGCAAGCGGTCAGGCACGGTGACCGTGTCGATCGGGCCGGCGATCCGCTCCGAAGGCCGCGACATGCAGGGCCTGATCGGCGAGGTCGAGGCGTGGATAGAAAGCGAGGTCGCGCGACTGGGCAATCCGCTGGACGAACGGCCGTCCACGGCGCACGGCTGACATCCGGAAGACGCGCCGACAGCGGCGCCGGCAGCACGCGCCGCGTGAAGCTCGTCGGCCAGACGGTCGACTATCGGCTGTTCCGCGCCAGGCGCAGCTCGATCGGGATGCTGATCGACCACGGCGGACTGACGGTGCGCGCGCCGCGCTGGGTGTCGTTGTCCGAGATCGAGCAGGCGCTGGTCGAGCGCGCCGACTGGGTCCTGCGCACGCTGGTCGAGTGGCGCGGCAGGAATCGCGATTCGCTGCCGACCGCATGGCGTGCCGGCGCAGCGCTGCTCTACCAGGGTCGCCCGCTGACGCTGGCGCTGTTTCCCGCGCGCAGCAAGACCATCGCCGCCGACCTCCTGCACCTGACGGTGCTGCACCCCGATCCAGGCAACGAAGGAGAGATTGCGGCTTTCGTCGGACGCTGGCTCAAGGACCAGGCGCTGGCGCTGCTCGCGCCGCGGGTCGCCCACTTCGCCGGGCGCGTCGTCGGGCGATTGCCGACGGTGCGGCTGTCCAGCGCGCGCACGCAATGGGGCAGTTGCAACCAGAAGGGTGAGATCCGGCTCAATTGGCGGCTGGTGCAGCTCCCGCCGCGGGTGGCCGATTACGTCGTCGCGCACGAGGTCGCGCACCTGGTCGAGCTCAATCATTCGCCGCGCTTCTGGGCCTTGCTCGAGCGGCTGCTACCAGGCCACGACGACGCCCGGCGCGAGCTCGACGCGCTGACGCCGCTGCTCGGCTAAAGAGCCGACAACGCCGGCAAATCGACCGCAATTCCCGCCTGCTCGCGTAGCAGGCGTTCGAGCGCCGCGCCGAGCTCCTCGCCGCCGCGCGAGTCGCGCCATGCGCCGCCTGCGGCGCGGAAGTGAAAGCCGCCGCTCTTCGCCGCGACCCAGATTTCCCGATTCGGCAAATGCCGATTGACGATCAGCCGGCCGCCGGCGCCGCAGTCGATCGTGAGCACGCCGTCGTTGAGCGCCCAGTCGACGTCGGCATCGCCGGCATCCAGCGCCGCGGCGATGGCGGCGAGCACCGCGTCGGCGCCGGCGACGAATTCGCTCTCGCTGCTCATCGAAGGCTAGGAACCTCTGAACAAGTCCCGCGCGGGCGCGACGGAGGCTTGCCGGGATGAGCCAGCGCGCGTGCTAGACTTTGCCGCATCGAAATCGAAAGCTCTGCACCCGGAGCCCGCAATGTTACGCCGATACGCCGCCGGCATCGTCTGCTCGATCGCGCTGTCGGCCTGCGGTATCAAGGGCCCCTTGACTTTGCCTCCCGCGGCCAAGCCCGCAGCGACCCCCGC
>DATEFZ010000240.1:0-10144 GCA_035280325.1 Casimicrobiaceae bacterium | reverse complement strand
TGGCGCTCGTGCGGTCGCCTGCCATTTCTGGCGGCAGATCGCCCCGGCCGGTGCCGCGACGGCGGCCGCCGCGCCGCGGGAAGCAACGCTCCGGCTCGCCCGCCTGCAGCAGGCCTTCCGCGGCGGCGCCTGATGTGGCTCGCGCGATTCCTTCCTGCCGCGCAATAGAGTCACCGAGGCTATTCGATTAGCGCTAACATCGCAGTCTAGTCCGGCATTCCAGACCGGCGACCGGAGGAGACGAAATGAAATCATCAACCATGCGGCTGGGCCTCGCGCTGCTGACGGCGCTCGCCGCCGCGGCGGCATCGGCGCAGACGCTGCGCTTCGGGCTGGCCGAAGACCCGGACGTCCTGGACCCGACGCTGGCCCGCACGTTCGTCGGCCGGATCGTGTTCGCGTCGCTGTGCGACAAGCTGGTCGACATCGACGAGAGGCTCAACATCGTGCCGCAGCTCGCGACCAGCTGGGAGTGGTCGGCCGACCACAAGGCGCTGACGATGAAGCTGCGCCAGGGCGTCACCTTCCACGACGGCGAGAAGTTCGACGCCGCAGCCGTCAAGTTCAACATCGAGCGGCACAAGACGATGGCGGGCTCGAACCGTCGCGGCGAGCTGGCCCCGGTGACCGGCGTCGACGTGATCGACGCTTCAACGGTGCGCCTCGATCTGTCGGCGCCGTTCGCGCCGCTGCTCGCCGCGCTCGCCGACCGCGCCGGGATGATGGTGTCGCCGAAGGCGGCGCAGGCCGAGGGCGACAAGTTCGGCGCCCATCCGGTGTGCTCGGGGCCGTTCCGATTCGTCGAGCGGGTGGCGCAGGATCGCATCGTGCTCGAGCGCTACCCGAACTACTGGAACAAGGCCGAGATCCACCTCGACAAGATCGTCTTCCTACCGATCCCCGATGCGACGGTGCGGCTCGCCAACCTGCAGTCGGGCCAGCTCGACTTCATCGAGCGGGTGCAGGCCTCCGACATTCCGAAGCTCAAGAGCGACAGCCGGTTCAGCGTCTCGAAAATCACCGAGATCGGCTACCAGGGCATCACCATCAACGTCGGGAAGAGCGATCGCGCGCAGCAGAATCCGCTGGGCAAGGATCCGCGAGTGCGCGAGGCCTTCGAGCTTGCCCTCGATCGCGACGGCATCGTCCAGGTGGCGATGGACGGCGAGGCCGATGTCGGCAACCAGTGGGTCGCCCCGACCAACCCGTTCTACGCGCACAACGTGCCGATCCCCAAGCGCGATGTCGCCCGCGCCAGGGCGCTGTTGAAGGAGGCCGGGGTGCCGAATCCGACCGTCACGCTGATGACGGCGACGACGACCGACGCGCAGAAGCTCGCGCAGGTCATCCAGGCGATGGTCAAGGAGGCCGGATTCGACGTCAAGATCCAGTCGACCGAGTTCGCCACCTCGCTCAACATGGCCGACAAGGGCGATTTCGAGGCCTACATCCTGGCCTGGAGCGGCCGCGCCGATCCCGACGGTAACCTGTACAGCTTCGATGCCTGCAAGCAGCCTCTCAACTACGCCGGCTATTGCAAACCCGAGGTCGACGAGCTCCTGAAACGCTCGCGAACGACGCCGGGCACGGCAGAGCGCAAGAAGGTGTTCGAGGACATCGCGGCGATCGTGCTCAAGGACCGCCCGATCGTCTATCTGTTCCATCGGCATTGGCTCTGGGCGTACAGCAACAAGATTTCCGGCTTGCGCGCAGTGCCCGACGGGCTGGTGCGGCCGCAGGGATTGCGGATGAACGGAAAGAGCTCCTGAACGAATCGCCGTGCTGAACTATCTGGTGCAGCGGATCGGCACGCTGATCCCGACGCTGTTCTTCGTCTCGATACTGATCTTCGGGCTGCAACAGCTACTGCCGGGCGATCCGGCGATGATCCTGGCCGGCGAGGACCAGGATCCGACGGTGATCGCGCATCTGCGCGAGACGATGCACCTCGACAAGCCGCTTCCGGTCCGCTACCTGTACTGGGCCGGCGGCGTGCTGCGCGGCGATCTCGGCGAATCGATGCGCATCCAGAAGCCCGTGCGCGAGCTGATCTTCGAAAAGCTGCCGGTGACGCTGGAGCTCGCCGCGCTCGCCATCGTCATCGCGCTGTCGATCGGCGTCACCGCCGGGATCGTCGCCGCCGTCGCCCGCGACACGGTGTGGGACTACGCCGCCAACGGGTTCGCGCTGTGGGGCTTGTCGACGCCCAACTTCTGGCTGGGGATCATGCTGATCCTGCTCTTCTCGGTGACGCTGGGCTGGCTGCCGGCGTCGGGCTATGTGAGCCCGTTCGAGGATTTGAAGGCCAACCTCGCCGCGATGATCATGCCGGCATTCGTGCTGGGCAACGCCATCGCCGCGGTGCTGATGCGCCACACGCGCAGCGCGATGCTGCAGGTCCTCAATTCGGATTACGTCCGCACCGCGCGTGCCAAGGGACTCGACGAACGCGTGGTCGTGCTCAAGCACGCGCTGCGGAACGCCTTGGTCCCGGTAATCACGCTGGGCGCGCTCGAGTTCGGTACGCTTCTTTCCGGCGCGGTGCTGACCGAGCAGGTGTTCACCATCCCCGGCTTCGGCAAGCTGATCGTCGATGCGGTGTTCAACCGCGACTACGCGGTCGTGCAGGGCGTCGTGCTGTTCACGGCGACCGCGTACATCGTGCTCAACCTGCTGGCCGATCTGGCCTATTTCGCCGTCAATCCGCGGCTGCGCGGCTGACCGCGACGCCTCGCGATGGCGACGATCGCCGCCGGGTTGCCGGTCTACCGCGAGCTGACGCCGGGTCAGCGGGTGCTGCGCCGCTTCGTGCGCCGGCGCGGCGCGATGGTGGGGCTGGCGGTCGTCGTGCTGTTCATCCTGATGGCGGTCTTCGCGCCGTGGGTCGCGCCGCACGACCCGCTGCAGGCGAGCTGGAGCGCGGTGCGCAAGGCGCCGAGCGCGATGTACGTGTTCGGCACCGACGAGATCGGCCGCGACGTGGCTTCGCGCGTCGTCTGGGGCGCGCGGGCATCGCTGCTGGCGGGATTGGTGTCGGTCACCATCGCGTTGTCGCTCGGCGTGCCGATCGGCCTCCTCGCCGGCTACGCCGGCGGCTGGACCGACGCCCTGATCTCGCGCATCACCGACGCCATGCTGGCCTGCCCGTTCCTGATCCTGGCCATCGCGCTGGCCGCGTTCCTCGGACCGAGCCTCACCAACGCGATGATCGCCATCGGCATTTCGGCGACGCCGGTGTTCATCCGCCTGACGCGGGCGCAGGTGCTTGCGGTCAAGGTCGAGGACTACGTCGAGGCGGCGCGCGCGATCGGCAATTCGCATCTGCGCATCGCGCTGCGGCACATCCTGCCCAACGTCGTGGCGCCGCTGATCGTCCAGGCGACGCTGGCGATCGCCGCCGCGGTCATCGCCGAGGCCAGCCTGTCGTTCCTGGGCCTAGGCCAGCAGCCGCCGGCGCCGTCGTGGGGCAGCATGCTCAACACCGCCAAGAACTACATCGAGAACGCGCCGTGGATGGCGATCTGGCCCGGACTGTCGATCTTCCTGCTGGTGCTGTCGTTCAACCTGCTGGGCGACGGCCTGCGCGACGCGCTCGATCCGCGGCACAGGTGATGTGCGAAGAACCGCCGAACCGGTCGACGCCACAAGGAGCCGCGACGAGACGGCGCCTGTCCGGAGACTCTTGAACGGGAGGGAACGAATGAAGCTCAAAGGATCCTGCCACTGCGGCGCCGTCGAGTTCAGCGTCGTCTCGCACACGCCGCAGCCGTTCCTGCGCTGCTACTGCTCGATCTGCCGCAAGACCGGCGGCGGCGGCGGCTATGCGATCAACATCATGGGCGAGTCGAGGACGCTTCAGGTGCGAGGCGAAAGGAACATCGCCGTCTATCGGGCGCGGATCAAGGAGAAGGGCGCGAGCAAGCCGACGCTGTCCAAGGGCCGCCGCCACTTCTGCCGCAAGTGCGCCAGCGCGCTCTGGGTCTGGGATCCGCAGTGGCCGGAATGGGTGTATCCGTTCGCCTCGGCGATCGACACGCCGCTGCCCAGGCCGCGCGAGGGTGTCTCGATGATGCTCGACTACGCGGCGCCGTGGGCCGACGTGGCCAGGGGTCGCCATCACCAGCACTTCGGCGAGTATCCGAAGGAATCGATCGCCGGCTGGCACGAGAAGCGCGGGCTCGAGGTCAGCTAGAACGCCGCCGGCCCTGCGCTCAGGTCTTGGGCGGAGGGTGAATGTTGTCGACCCAGTGCACCTGCTCGGGATTCGGCTCGACCGCCGGAATATCGAGATTCACGACCACCGGTTCCTGGCCGCTTCGCACCAGCACGCAGGACAGCGGCTGGTCGTCGCTGGCGTTGATCTCCTGGTGCGGCACGAACGGCGGCACGTAGATGAAGTCGCCGGGTCCGGCCTCGGCGGTGAACTCCAGCCGGTCGCCCCACCTCATCCGGGCCCTGCCGCTGACGACGTAGATGACGCTCTCGACCGGCCCGTGGTGGTGCGCGCCGGTCTTGGCTTTCGGATGGATCACCACCGTGCCGGCCCAGAGCTTTTCGGCGCCGGCACGGGCAGCGGTGATCGCGGCAGCGCGGTTCATCCCCGGCGTCTGCGGCGTGTTGATGTCGAGTTCGCCGGCGTGGACGACGCGAACGCCGTGCAGCCGCCATTTCGATTCGCCTTGCGCACCCACTTCAACCTCCGAAGCAATCTTCGAGCAGCCATTATGCGGCGGCGGCGGCGCAATGCAAGGCGCCGCGCCAGCGCGACGCAAGGCTCCCGGGCTTGCTACAATTCCGCTCCCTTCCCAGGAGGCCGACGATGACCCTGTCGATGTACCAGGCGAGCGTACCCGTTTTCATCCGGACGTTGACCAACCTCAAGGCGGTGCTGCAGAAGGCCGCCGCCCACGCACAGGCGCGCAAGATCGACGAGTCGGTGCTGATCGGTGCGCGCCTTTACCCGGACATGTTCCCGCTCGCGCGGCAGGTGCAGATCGCGAGCGACATGGCGCGCGGCGGCGCCGCCCGCCTGGGTGGCGCCGAGCCGCCGTCATACGAAGACACCGAAAAGACCTTCGCCGAGCTGATCGCCAGGATCGATCGCACGATCGAGTTCCTTCGCGCGCAGAAGGCCGGGCAGATAGACGGCTCGGAAGGTCGCGAGATCGTGCGCCCGGTACGCGGCGAACCGCACAAGTTCACCGGCCTCAACTATTTGCAGCAATTCGTGCTGCCCAACTTCTTCTTCCACGTGACGACCGGCTACGATATCCTGCGCCACAACGGGGTCGAGCTGAGCAAGGGTGATTTCATCGGCAAGCTGGACTGACGGGCTTGCCGCGCACTCGCCGCGTCAGCGGCCGGGCGCGGCGGCGGACTCGGGCCAGCGGTAATCCTTGAGCTGCTGGCGCAGCATGAGCTTCGACAGCTTGCCGGTCGCCGTGTGCGGCAGGCTGTCGACGAAGATCACGTCGTCGGGCAGCCACCACTTGACGACCTTGCCGCGCAGGAAGTCGAGCATTTCGGCGCGGCTTACGTGCGCACCCTCCTTGCGCACGAGGACCAGCAACGGACGTTCGTCCCATTTGGGATGCGCCACCCCGATCACCGCCGCCTCGGCGACGGCGGGGTGCGCGACGGCGAAGTTCTCGATGTCGATCGAGCTGATCCACTCGCCGCCCGACTTGATGATGTCCTTCGACCGGTCGGTGATCTGCACGAAGCCGTCGGCGTCCAGCGTCGCGACGTCGCCGGTCGGAAACCAGCCGTCGCGCAGCACGTCGCCGCCTGCGCCCTTGAAGTAGCCGGCCACGACCCACGGGCCGCGCACCATCAGGTCGCCGAACGCCACGCCGTCGCGAGGCAGTTCGCGGCCTTCGCCGTCGACGATCTTTAGGTCGACGCCGAATCCCGGCCGTCCCTGCTTGGTGCGCAGCTTGTGCAACTGATCGGCAGGGAGCGCGAGATGCTTCGCCTTCGGCTGGTTGGTGGTCGAGACCGGACTCGTTTCGGTCATGCCCCAGGCGTGGATCACCTCGATGCCCAGCGCGGCGAACTTGTCGAACATCGCCGGCGGGCAGGCCGAGCCGCCGATGATCAGGCGCTTGAGCGTGGTCAGCGTCAGCTTGTGCGCTTCGAGATGCTGCAGCAGGCCCAGCCATACGGTCGGTACGCCGCTGCTCAGGGTCACCGCCTCCTTTTCGAACAACTCGTACAGGCTGGCGCCGTCGAGCTGCGCGCCGGGCAGCACCAGCTTGGCGCCGACCATCGCCGCACCGTACGGCAATCCCCACGAAAAGACGTGAAACATCGGCGTCACCGGCATGATGACGTCGCGCGCCGACAGCGCCAGCCCATCGGGCAGGCAGATGCCGAAGGTGTGCAGCAATGTCGAGCGGTGCGCGAACAGCGCCCCCTTCGGATTGCCGGTCGTGCCCGAGGTGTAGCACAGCGACGCCGCCGTGTTCTCGTCGAACTGGGGCCAGGTGTAGTGGTCGTCCTGCGCGTCGACCAGCTCGTCGTAGCAGCCGACCGGCAGCGCGCTCGCCGGGACGCTTTCCCGGTCGCAAAGCGCGATCCATGCCCTGACGCTTGGACAACGCGGCGCGATCCGCTCGACCAGCGGCAGAAACGGGAGGTCGAAGAACACCAGCTCGTCCTCGGCATGGTTGACGATGTACTCGACCTGCTCGGGGAAAAGGCGGGGATTGGTCGTATGGATCACCGCGCCGATGCCGGATGCGCCGAAGTACAGCTCGAAGTGGCGGTGCGTGTTCCAGGCCAGGGTTCCCACCCGGGACGACGGGCGCACGCCCAGCGCGAGCAGCGCCTTGGCGAGCTGTCGCGCCCGCCGGTGCGCGTCGCGATACGTATAGCGGAATAACCGGCCGGCGGCGGGCCGCGACACGATCTCCACGTCGCCGTGGTAGCGGTCGGCGTGGCGAATCAGTGCCGAGATCAACAGCGGCATCTGCATCATGTTGCCATTCATCGAGCCGTCTCCTCGCATCGTCGCGACCGCGGATGTCCCGCGCTGCGCCACCGGTCCATCATCGGCCGTACTTTAGCAAACCATGACGCTCCGGCGACCAGTCATCGCGACGCGGTGCGATAATGCGACGGTCCGGGAAACACGAGGCGTCGCATGCTGCTCGGTGCGCTGGTCGGCATCTGCCTGCTCGCAGGACTGCTGTTGGTGCGGCTTTCGCTGCACCGGTTCAGACGTCGTCGCTTCGGCGCCTGCGCGATGCACGGGACATCGTCGCTGGCGCTGTTCGCGCTCGCCGCCGCCATCGGACTGCTCGGCGCCAACCTGCTCACCTACCAGCGGCTAACGCACGAGCAGCCCGCGGTCGAGGCGCGATTCACCAGCGCGGGCGACCGGCGCTTCGATGCCCTGCTCACCTATCCGTCCGGGGCGACGCAGCAGCTCGTGCTGGCCGGCGACGAATGGCAGATCGACGCCCGGGTGCTGAAGTGGAAAGCGCCGGCCAATCTGCTCGGCTTCGACACCGCGTACCGGCTGGAGCGCATCAGCGGGCGCTACGCCGATCTCGCGCGCGAGCGCAGCGCCGAGCGCACCGTCTATGCGCTCAATCCGCCGGATCGCGTCGACGTCTGGTCGCTGGTCAAGACCTGGCGCCGCTACCTGCCCTGGGTCGACGCGCTCTACGGCAGTGCGGTCTATCTGCCGATGCAGGATGGCGCGCAGTACGAAGTCTTCGTCTCGCAAAGCGGGCTGGTGGCGCGGCCGCTCAACGACGCGGCGCGGCGGGCGGTCGGCGGCTGGAAGTAACGCGCAAGCCCGCGCGGCCTTCAATCCTGCCGCGGCAGGCGCTCGAGCAAGCGCACCACCGCTTCGGGTCCCGGCGCTGCGGCCGCCGGCCCGGCAAGCAACGCATCGATCAGCCGCGCCGCGGTCCCCTCCTGCGGCAACGACACGCCGAAATGCAGCAGCGAATCGCCGCCATAGATCGCCAACGTCGGAAAATTCTCCACGTCGATGTCGCCGCAGACGTCGCTGTCGTCCTCGATGTCGAGCCAGACGAAGCGGATCGCCGGTCGCGCCGCGGCGATGCGGTCGAAAGCGACCCGGAATTCGTTACAGGTGTCGCACCATGCGGCGCAAAGGCATACGACGGTCGTGTCGCTCATCGATGCAGCATACTACGGCCGGTAGCCTCGTCCTTGGACCCGGCCTTCGTCTCGCGACGACGCGAGCGCGGGAGCCGGGAGGGCAAGGCGCACCCTCGAGGAGCGCATGCGCGAGTTGTTGGCGATTCCTTTCACCGACCTTTACCGCGGCGTGAATCGCGCGACCGACGCCGTCGGCGCGGGCGCGCTGCCGCTGCTCTTCGCCGCCTGCGCTGCCGGTTGGTGGGTCTACGTTCCGGTGCACGAGCTGATGCACGCCTGGGGCGCGCAGCTCGGCGGCGCGACGGTCACGCGGCTCGACATCGATCCGTGGTACGGCGCGCGGCTGCTGCAGCGCTTCTTTCCCTATGTCCATCCCGGCTCGGCGTACGCCGGGCAGCTCGCCGGCTTCGACACGCACGGCAGCGACCTGGCGTATGCGCTGGCCGTGATCTTTCCATTTGCACTGACCGTCGTCGTCGGCGTACCCGTGCTTGTCCGCGCGCTGCGGGCGAGGCCGTCGGCGGCGTCCGCGCTGCTCTTCGGGCTGGTCCTGCCTGCCGCCTGGGCGCCGATCCTGTCGATCGGCGGCGACTATTACGAGCTGGGCGCGATCGCGACCTCCCGCGTCGCCGGCATGTTCGGCGTCGACGGTGGACGCTGGCGCGGCGACGACGTCGTCGCGGTCCTCGGCCGGGTCTCGAGCGCCGGCGACGCGATCGGCGTTGGCGCATCGCTGGTTCTTGGCATTATGCTGGCTTTCACGACCTATGCCGGAGCGCGGCTTGCTGCGGCGCGATTCAGCAGGCCGCAGATGACCGCGCTATAGCCGCTGCGACAACGGCGCGCCGCTGCGGCGCTGGTAGTCGGCCGCCTGGTCGTCGCCGATCGTGCCGACGGCGAAATAGGTCGCCTCCGGATGGGCGAAGTAGAAGCCGGACACCGACGCCGCCGGCAGCATGGCGTAGTTCTCGGTCAGCGCCATGCCGATCGCATCGGCTCGCAGCAACGCGAACAACGGCGCCTTGACCGCGTGCTCGGGGCACGCCGGATACCCGGGGGCCGGGCGGATGCCGCGGTATTCCTCGCGGATCAGCGCGGCGCTGTCGAACCGCTCGCCGGCGGCGTAGCCCCAGTAGTCGCGGCGCACCCGCATGTGCAGCCACTCGGCGAATGCCTCGGCCAGGCGGTCGGCCAGCGATTTGAGCATGATCGCGCTGTAGTCGTCGTTCGCCGCCTCGAACTCGGCGAGCTTTTTTTCGATCCCCAGTCCGGCGGTGACCGCAAACGCTCCCAGGTAGTCGGCCACGCCGGAATCCTTCGGCGCGACAAAATCGGCCAGGCAGTAGTTGGGCTTGCCGGCCGGCCGCTCGTTCTGCTGTCGAAGGTTGTACCAGGTGAGCGCCACCGCCTGCCGCGAGTCGTCGCCATAGAGCTCGATGTCGTCGCCGATCGAGTTCGCCGGCAGCAGGGTGATGACCCCGTTGGCGGTCAGCCAGCGGCCGTCGACGATGCGCTCGAGCATCCGCCGACCGTCGGCCAGGACGTTGCGCGCCGCCTCGCCGACGACCGGATCGTCGAGGATCGCCGGATACGGACCCGACAGCTCCCAGGTCTGGAAGAACGGTCCCCAGTCGATGAATCCGGCCAGCTCCGCCAGATCGACGCGCCGCAACTCGCGGCGGCCGGGCAGGGCAGGCCGCGGCGGTGCGTAGTGCCGCCAATCGGCGCGAAACGCATTGGCCCGCGCGGCCACCAGCGGGACCAGCGCCGGCCCTTTCTTGCCGGCGTGCTGCGCCCTGATCTTTTGGTAGTCGACCGCGACTTCGGCAACGTAGGCGTCCTTGAGCTCCGCCGACAGAAGATTGCCGGCGACTCCTACCGCGCGCGACGCGTCGGGCACGTAGACGGTGACGCCGCCGTAGTTGGGCGCGATCTTGACCGCGGTGTGCACCCGCGAGGTCGTCGCGCCGCCGATCAACAGCGGCTGGCGCATGCCGAGCCGCTGCAT
>DATEFZ010000239.1:0-5265 GCA_035280325.1 Casimicrobiaceae bacterium | reverse complement strand
GCCGAGCCCGCGCCGCCGCCCAGGCCGCAGGCGCCGCCGACCAGAAATCCGAATCCGCCCGCCAACGTCAACCTGCAGGGCTTTCCGCTGTCGTATCGCCAGGGTTACGCCGACGGCTGCGCGAGTGTCGGCGATATCGAGCACAAGGACGCGGCGCGATTCAGGGGCGACGGGCAGTATCGCACCGGATGGCAGGACGGGCACTTCCTGTGCCGGAAGAAGTGAACTGCGAGCGAGCGACGCGGTGAGTCGCGCCGTCGTCAAGGCGTCGACGTCGCAGTTCATCGCCGTGCGCGGGCTGTCGTACCACGTCAGAACCTGGGGTGTCGCCGCGGCGCCGTTGCTGGTGATGCTGCACGGCTGGATGGACGTCGGCGCGTCTTTCCAGTTCCTGGTCGATCGGCTGACGCGCGACTGGCGCGTGGTCGCGCCGGACTGGCGCGGCTTCGGCGAAAGCGAGTGGTGCACCGACGGCTACTGGTTCGCCGACTATGTCGCCGACCTCGATCATTTGCTCTCGCATTTCACGCCGGATGCGCCGGCGCGCGTCGTCGGCCACAGCCTGGGCGGCAACGTCGCATGCATCTACGCCGGCGTGCGGCCCGAGCGCGTCTCGCGCCTGGTGTCGCTCGAGGGCTTCGGCATCCCTGCCGAGGCGCCCGAACAGGCCCCCGACAAGATGGCGAAGTGGCTCGCCGCGCTGCGCGAGTCGCCGTCGTTCGCGCCGTACGCGAATCTGGCCGCGGTCGCCGACCGGCTGCAGAAGAACAACCCGCGCATGCCGCGCGACAAGGCCGATTTTCTGGCCGCACACTGGGCCGAGGCGCTCCCGGACGGCAGCGCGCAGTTGCGCTCCGACCCCAGGCACAAGCTGCCGTTCCCGATCGCCTACCGGGTCGACGAAGTGCGTGCCGCGTGGCAGCGGGTCACGGCGCCGGTGCTGTGGGTCGCCGCCGCGGAGTCGTTCGTTCCGCGCTGGCTGGGCGAGGACGAGGTCGGACTCGCCCGGCGCGTGGCGACATTTCGCGACGGACGCCTGGTGACGATCGCCGGCGCCGGCCATATGCTGCACCACGACCAGCCGGCCGCGGTCGCGGCGGCGATCGAGCCGTTCCTCGCCGGATGAGGCGATCGGCGCCGAATCGCCGTATCGGACGCGCTGCGGCCGACGACCAGCGGTCTCGGCCGAGCCCGGATCGCAGCACTGAGTCGCGCCGCTGGCGGCGGCTCACCGCGCTGTTGCTCGCGGCCGCCTCTCTCGCCGTCGGCGCATGGTATGCGTCGCTGCCGCGCGCCGTCGCCGTGCGAACGACGCCGATCGTCGTCGCCTACCCGTCGCAGCAATTTGCCATGCTGACGGCGAGCGCGCGCGTGGTCGCGCCGCGCAAAGTCGCGGTCGCGGCGAAGGTTTCAGGACGACTCGAGTGGCTGGGCGTGGCCGAAGGCTCGCGAGTCAGAGCCGGCGAGGTGATCGCGCGCGTGCAACGGCGCAGCGACGCCGCGACGCCGCGCGGCCCCGGCTGGAGTGACGATTCGCTGGTCCGCGCGCCGTTCGATGGCGTGATCGTGTCGACAGGCGCGGCGGTCGGCGATCGGGTAACGCCGTTTGCCTCGACCGCGGATTCCAGGAGCGCGGTGGTGCACATCGCCGACACCAGCGCTCTCGAAGTCGAGGCCCGGGTTCCGACTCCCGGCTTGGCGAGCGTTCGCGTCGGGCAGCCTTGCGAAATCACCCTCGACGCGCTCCCCGACGCACGCCTGCGCGGCACCGTCGCGCAGATCGTGCCGGCGCTCGATCGCTACCGGGCGAGCGTGATGACCAAGGTGCGCTTCGACGATGCCGATCCTCGCGTGCTGCCGGACATGGACGGCAGCGTATCGTTCCTGTCGCGACCGATCACCGCCGAGCAGCAGAAGCCGGTCGCCGCGGTACGTCTTCGGGCGCTCGGTCTTCGCGCCGGCAGGACGGTGATCTTCGTCGTCCGCGGCGGCAGGGTCGCGGTCGTCGACGTGGCGGCGGGACAGACACTGGGTGAGCTGACGTCGATCGTCGGTGCAGTGACCGCCGGCGAGCAGGCGGTGCTCGATCCCGCACCCGAGCTCGGCCCCGAAACCCGGGTCAGGATAGTGGCGAGGTAGGCGCGGGGGGCGGCGGCCCCACGCCGCGCTAGCGATTCGTCTTCGGCCGCAGCAGCTCGTCGTCGAGCGAGCGGTCGAGCGCGGCCTGCGCCGGCGCCGGCGTTCCGTCGAGCGCGCGCTCGGCGTCGTCGATCGCCTTGAGTATCGAATCGCCGCCGATGTCGATCGCGCCTTCGCTGACGGCCTTGGCCCATTCGTTGCGGATGTTGCGCTCTTCGATCAGATCGGCGTCGAATTCGGCGAAGCGCGGGTCTTCCGGCGGCTGCGGCGGTATCGGTGCCTCGGTCTTGGCCACCGCGCCCGCCGTCGTTCCGGTGCCCATGCTTCCCACCGTGCCATTAGGAAACCCGGCGCCGGGCTCGGTCATGGCCGCGAAGTGTCCGCCGCGGGTCAAGGTTCGCGGCGCCGACTTGCCCAGGCGCGAATGATTGGGCTCGGTGCGCGCGGTCGGGGTGACCCAGATCGGCGTCTGCAGCGTTTCGCGGCGCCACTTGGGAAGCAGCCATAGAGCGACCGCGCCGACCAGGATCAATGCCGCGCCGATCGGCCACCAGGGCACGAGCCCCGGCCGCGATTCCTCGGCCATCGCGATCGGTGCCGAAGAAGCGCGCGGCAAGCCTGCCGCCGCCGCTTCCGGAATGAACGAGCTTCCACCCGGGCTCGACAGCGGAATCGCGGTCTGCTGCAGTCGGCCGGGCTCTCGCACCCGCTGCGCAGCCGGGTCGAGCAGCAATACGTAGTCGCGCCGGACGGCGCCGTCGCAGCCGGCTTGCACCGCCAGCCGCACCACTGGGCTGGCGATCGGCCGTACGGTGGTCACGACCAGCGCCGGGTCGGCCGCAGCGCGATCAATTGTGACTCTGCTCGTCAGCAACTGCGGTGGCACGGCGGAGCCCGCCGCGTCGGCGATGACGTGGACGCACGCCGCGGTCAGCGGCTGCGAGGTTGCGGCAGCGATCGGCACGGCCACGCGCAGCGGCTGTCCGAGGCCGGATTGCAACCGGGCGTCGCCGAGTGAAAGCGCGAGCGCGCACGGCGCCGCGACCAGGGTCAGGGCGCCTGCGGCGGTGCGAAATGCCAGGTCCAGCAGGGCGTAGGTTCGCATGACTGCCTCGAGCGATAATTTGGGCCGGCGACGCGCACCAACATGCCGTGTCGGACCGGCCTTGCCGCAGGTTCAGCAAGTTCCATGCCGGTTGGCGGAAGAGCCTTGGGCTCCGGCGCTCCGCATCGGATATGCTCGGCTCGCATCGACATGATCGTCGCCCTTCCCTTGTCGCGTACAATCGCCGTCGCTTGGTAGACCGAACGACGTGGCTGTTCGTCGTACCCTCGGCGATCTGGGGTTCCACCTGGCTCGCGATCACCTACCAGCTCGGCGACGTCGGACCCGAAGTCTCGGTCGCCTATCGCTTCGCGCTCGCGGCGGCGATCCTCGCGGTCTGGTGCCTCGCTTCCGGCCGCTCGCTCAGATTTTCGCGGCGCCAGCATCTGCTGCTCGCCGGCCTGGGGGTCATGCTGTTCGGGCTCAACTACATCGGCGTCTACCAAGCCGAGCGCCTCGTCGCCTCCGGGCTGGTCGCGGTGCTGTTCTCGACGCTGGTCTTCATCAATCCGATCGGCTTGCGGCTGTTCTTCGGTACGCCGCTCACGGGACGGACCTTCGTCGCCGCGGCGCTGGGCGTGGCCGGCGTCGCGCTCCTGTTCCTGCCGGAATTCGGGCGGGCACGCGGCAGCGATGCGGCGTACGGCATCGCCTTCGGCATCGGTTCGACGATCGTCGCCAGCGGCGGCAACCTGCTCGCGCAGCATGCGCAGCGACAAGGCATCCCGACGCTCGCCGGCAACTGCTGGGGCATGGGTTACGGCGCGGCAGTCGCAGCGCTGTGCGCGCTGGCGCTGGGCGAGCGCTGGACCTTCGACACGCAACCCGGCTACGTCATTTCGCTCGCCTACCTCGCCGTGTTCGGCAGCGTCGTCGCGTTCGGCGCCTATCTGACACTGCTCCGGCGCATCGGCGCGACCCGCGCCGCGTACACGGCGGTGGCGACTCCGGTGATCGCGCTCGCGCTGTCGACGCTGTTCGAGGGTTACCGCTGGACGTGGGTCGGAGCTCTCGGCGTTCTGCTGGCGATCGCGGGAGTCGTGCTCTCGCTGCGGCCGGCGGCGATCATCAGCTCGCGCCGACGTTGAAGAACTCGCGCTGGCCGCGCATGCCGCCGATGCGGTCGAGCAGCAGCGTGAGATGTGCGGGGTCGTCGACGAAATTGAGCCGCTCGCTATTGACGATCAACAGCGGCGCGCCCGCGTACTGGTAGAAGTACCGGCTGTAGGCATCGGCCAGCCGCGCCAGGTAGTGCTCCGAGATGCTGCGCTCGTAGCCGACCCCGCGCCGGTGCACGCGGTCGATCAGCGTGGCGACCGGCGCCTGGAGGTAGATGACCAGGTCGGGCGTCGGCGTTTGCAGCTTCAGATGCGAATAGACCTTGTCGTAGAGCGCGAATTCGTCGTCGGAGAGGTTGAGCCGCGCGAACAGCGGGTCCTTGTCGAGCAGGAAGTCGGCCACCGTGGCCTTGGCGAACATGTCGAGTTGCGTGAGGCCGCGGAGCTGGTCGACACGCTGGAACAGGAAGTTGAGCTGGGTCGGCAGCGCGTAGCGGCGCATGTCCTCGTAGAAGCGCGACAGGAACGGATTGTCCTCGGGCGCTTCGAGCAGCGTGTCGGCGCCGAGCGCGGCGGCGAGCGTTCGGGCGAGGCTCGTCTTGCCGGCGCCGATCGGGCCCTCGACGACGATGTAACGGCATTGCTCGATCTTCATCGGATCCCGCCGCGATGCGAAACGGAGCGAGCGAGCCGCTGGTCGCGCAAGCCGCGCAGCCAGCGCCGCGCCGGGCCGCGGCCGGGAATGGCGGCGGTCGGCGCGATATCGAGCAGCGGCTTCAGCACGAAGGCGCGCTGGTGCATGCGAGGATGCGGCAGGGTGAGCTGGCGCTGCCGCGAGCGGCGGCGTCCGAACAGCAGCAGATCGAGGTCGAGCGTGCGCGCAGCGTTGCGTCGCCGCGCCTCGACCGACGGCCTGCCGTGGCGCTGCTCGATCGCGCGCATGCGCGCCAGCAGGGCGCGCGG
>DATEFZ010000238.1:0-2980 GCA_035280325.1 Casimicrobiaceae bacterium | reverse complement strand
GTCGCGGCGCAGCGAATAGCTTGGCCTATTCGCAAGCCGCGCAACGACGCAGATGAGGCCATACGGCCGCCGCGGGTGGAGGAGCGAAGCTCGCGACCCCGAAGGCGGCCGTTCATCCGCGCGCTCCCGGTCGCGCGCTTCGCGCCTACCCATACGCGCGCGGAGCCGAAACCCGAATGGGACGGGGCCTCAGTTGGCAAATGAGGGGCGATCTGCTTTGTCGCGCCGCTCGCCAAGGGGGCCTGCCATTGGCTTCGCGCCGCTTCGCGCCACGCCTGCGGAGCGCGGAGCAGGGGCCCCGCGTGATCCTGGCGTGGGGATGCGACCGCGCAGCAGGCGGCCCCCGCCTTCGCTGCGCACGTTCCGAGGCGCGACGCTACGGCGGGGGGATCCCGGCAAGCCTCCGTCGCGACCACGCGGGGCTAATTCAGAGGTTCCTTAGATGCCGGCCCGCGTTGCGCGCGCCACGCGGCTGCCAGAGTATCTGGCCGGGCTGTACGCGCTGATGATCGTCTACGCCAGCCTCGAATCGTTCTCCGGCTGGCTCGCGCCGCTGCCGGGCACGCCGTTCTTCCTGTTCGCGCCGTGGTCGCCGCGCTTCACGCGCTTCGATATCGCGGTCAATATATTGGCCTACGCACCGTTCGGATTCCTGGTCGCGCTGTCCGGCACCGGACGTTCGTCGCCGATGCGCTTCCTCCAGGCGACCGGGGCCGGCGCGCTGTTGTCGCTGGCCATGGAAACGATGCAGATGTTCATTCCCACTCGCGACGCCAGCACGCTGGACTTCGCTTGCAACGTTGCCGGCGCGGCAGCAGGCGGGCTCGCCGCGCTGGCCTTCAACCGCATCCCCGGATTGCGCGCCGGCGTGGCGGCCTGGCGTCGCCGTGTGTTCACCGACGGCCGGACCGCCGATCTCGGACTCTCGCTGCTCGTCGTCTGGCTGCTCGCACAGCTGAATCCGGGCATCCCTCTGTTCGCCGCGACCTTCGATCCGTCGCTCGAGCTCACTCGCGACCTGGCCGGGACGCTGCTGCAGGCGGCCGAAAGCGCATTCAACGTGCTCGGCGTCGGCCTCTTTCTCGAGCTGATGCTGCGCCAGCGCCGCCTGGTCGGCGGCGCCGTCCTGACCCTGATCGTCGTCGCGCTGCTCCTCAAGGGAGCGGCCGCGATGGTGCTGATCAGGCAGTCGGTGCTGGAGACGTGGATCAAGCCCGGCGTGTCGCTCGGCGTGGCCGCCGGCGCGCTGACGCTCCTGCTCGCCGTCTGGCTGCCGCGGCCGGTGCGGACGACGATGTGCGCGGTCGCTCTGCTGGCCTCGCTGGTGCCGCCGCTGCTCGCGCCCGACATGTGGCGCGCGCGCGCGCCGCTGGCCCTGTTCGACTGGCCGTACGGACAGCTTCTCAATTTCAACGGATTGACGCGCGCCGTGCTGGTCGCGTGGCCGCTGGTCGCCAGCATGTACGTGCTGTGGACGGCGGCGCGTCGCGGCGCCGCAGAGGAGCCGGTATAGCAGCAGCGCCGCGTATAATTGCGCGCTCGTGTCCCGTTCCGCGAATCCCCTCTGACCGTGCGCGGCGAGCAGCGTCTGTCGATCGCCGGCCCCGCCGGCAATCTCGAGTTGGCGCTCAATTTGCCCGAGCATGCTCCGCGCGGCATCGCGCTGATCGCGCACCCGCATCCGCTGCAGGGCGGCACGATGGACAACAAGGTCGTGCAGACCCTGGCGAAAACCTTCGCCGCGCTCGGTTATGCCAGCGTACGCTTCAACTTCCGCGGCGTCGGCGGCAGCGCCGGCAGCTTCGACGACGGCGCCGGCGAGACCGACGACGCGCTGGCCGCGCTCGCGCATGCACGTGCCGAATACGGCGAGCTGCCGGTCGTGCTCGCCGGATTCTCGTTCGGCTCGTTCGTGCAGACGCGGGTCGCCGAACGGCACGCACCCGAGCGGATGGTGCTGGTCGGGCCCGCCGTCGGCCGCTTCGGCGCGGCGACGGTGCCGGCCGATACCATCGTCATCCACGGCGAGGAGGACGACGTGGTCGCGTTGGCCGACGTATTCGCCTGGGCGCGGCCGCAACAATTGCCGATCGTCGTCTTTCCCGGCTGCGGTCACTTCTTCCACGGCCGGCTCGTCGAGCTGCAGCGGGTCATCACCGGCATGTGGCGCCCGGCGGCGGCCGCCGCGCGAACCTAGTGACCGCAGCACACGCAGGTGAAGGGCGTCGACGATCTGCTCATCACGCCCGCCCGGCGCGCGCTTCGCGATCGATGGCGGGTCGCTGTGCGAGAATGACGCCGATGCCTGGCTCTCCGCCTGGTCGATGAAAGCGATGCCAGCGCCAGCCGCCGAGCGCGGCGACGATTTGCGCGACATCGCCCGGCGCGCGATGCGCGAGCGCGGCCTGCTGCCCGATTTCTCGCCGGAAGCGAGCAAGCAGGCGGCAGCGGTCGTGCCGCCGGCCGCCGAAGCGAGCGACGGGATGCGCGACCAGCGCGACCTTCGGTGGGCCTCGATCGACAACGACGACTCGCGCGACCTCGACCAGCTTTCGGTCGGCGTTCCGCTCGCCGGCGGCGCGACCAGGATCATGGTCGCGATCGCCGATGTCGACGCGACGGTGAAGATCGGCTCGCCGATCGACCAGCACGCGCAAGCCAACACGACCTCGGTCTACACCGCGGCGGAAATCTTCCCGATGCTCCCGGAGCGATTGTCGACCGACCTGACCTCGCTGGCCGAAGGCGAGGATCGCATGGCGGTCGTCGTCGACATGACGATCGACGCCGGCGGCGCGATCACCGCGTCGGGCATTTATCGTGCGTTGGTGCGCAACCATGCCAAGCTCGCCTACAACGGCGTCGCCGCGTGGCTCGACGGCTCCCCGCCGCCGGCCGCGATCGCCGCCGACCCCGGCATCGCCGAGCAGATCCGGCTGCAGGACCGCGTCGCGCAGACGCTGCGCCGCGTCCGCCGCGA
>DATEFZ010000237.1:0-10346 GCA_035280325.1 Casimicrobiaceae bacterium | reverse complement strand
GGCAACCTGCAGAAATTCATCGTCGGCCGCGAGATCCTGCAGGCGCCGTCGGTGCTGATCGCCGCCCAGCCGACCTGGGGCGTCGATGTCGGCGCCGCAGCGCAGATCCGGCAGGCGCTGATCGACCTGCGCGACGCCGGGGTCGCCGTGCTGCTGGTGTCGGAGGACCTCGACGAACTGTTCGAGATCTGCGACCGGCTGGCGGTGATGTCCCGCGGCCGCCTGTCGCCGCCGCGGGCGGTCGCGGAAACCAACGCGCTTCAGGTCGGCCTGCTCATGGCCGGCGCGTTCGACGCGCCCGGCGAAGCCTCGCCGGCGGCGCGGAGCACCGCGTGACGGCGATCGTTCTCGAGGCGCGGCCGCAACCGTCCCGCCTGATGGCCTGGATGTCGCCACTGATCGCCGCCGCGGCCACGTTTCTTGCCGGCTTCGTCCTGTTCTCGCTGCTGGGCAAGCATCCGGTGGGCGCGTTCTACGCGTTCTTCGTCGAGCCGGTGTCGAGCCGTTACGGCGTCGGCGAATGGCTGCTCAAGGCTTCGCCGCTGGCGCTGTGCGCGGTCGGGCTCGCGATCGGCTATCGCGCCAACGTCTGGAACATCGGCGCCGAAGGACAGCTGACCGTCGGCGCGATCTGCGGCGGCGGCATCGCACTGTGGCTGCCGCACGCCGGCAGCGCGTGGCTGCTGCCGCTGATGTTCATCGCCGGCGCCGGCGGCGGCGCGGCGTGGGCGGCGATACCGGCGTGGCTCCGCCTACGCTGCAACGCCAATGAGATCCTAGTCAGCCTGATGCTGGTCTATATCGCGATGCTGGCCCTGTCGTACCTGGTGCAGGGGCCGTGGCGCGATCCCGAAGGCTTCAATTTTCCGCAGTCGCGGATGTTCGCCGACGCGGCGCTTTTGCCGATACTGTTGCCGGATACGCGTCTCAATGTCGGCGTGGTGCTGGCGCTGCTCGCCGTGGCGGCGGCGTGGCTGTTCACGTCCGGCACGCTCGGCGGATTCCGCATGCGGGTGGCGGGACTCGCGCCGCGCGCGGCGAGCTACGCCGGCATCTCCGCCGCGCGCACGGTATGGATCGGCATGCTGGCCGGCGGCGCGCTGTCGGGCATCGCCGGCGTCGGCGAAGTCGCAGGACCGATCGGCCAGCTCTTGCCGTCGATCTCCCCCGGCTATGGATTCGCAGCCATCATCGTCGCTTTCGTCGGCCGCCTGCACCCGCTGGGCATCGCGCTCGCCAGCCTGCTGATGTCGCTCTTGTATCTGGGCGGCGAAGCGGCGCAGATCGGTCTTGGACTGCCGTCGGCGGTGACGCGATTGTTCCAGGGCATGCTGCTGTTCTTCCTGCTCGCCGCCGACGTGTTCATCGACTACCGCTTGCGTCTGCGCCCGGGACCGCGACCGGCCCTGGCAGCACCGGCATGATCGAGCACGCCGTCGCGCTGATCGCGCTGACGCTCGCCGCCGGGACAGTACTGGTCTTCGCGGCGCTGGGCGAGCTGGTGGTCGAGCGATCCGGCGTGCTCAACCTCGGCGTCGAAGGGATGATGCTGGTCGGCGCGGTGTCCGCCTTCATCGTCGCCGCCGCGACCGGCCACCCCTGGCTGGGCGTGATGGCCGGCATCGTGGCGGGCGCCGGCCTGGCGCTCGTCTTTGCCGTGCTCACCTTGTCGCTGATGGCCAACCAGGTCGCCTCCGGGCTCGCGCTGTCGCTGTTCGGCATCGGGCTGTCCGCATTCGTCGGCCTGCCGTACGTCGGACACGTCGTCGTCGCGATCCACCCGCTCGCGATTCCGGCCCTGTCCGACCTGCCGGTGCTCGGCGCGCTGGTCTTTGCGCACAGCCCGTTCGTCTACCTGTCGCTGCTGCTGTTCGCGCTGGTCCACGGGTTCCTGTTCCATACCCGCGCCGGGCTCGTCCTGCGGGCCGTCGGGGAATCGCCCGATTCCGCGCACGCGATCGGCCATCGCGTCATCGCCGTGCGCTACGCCGCGGTGCTGTTCGGCGGCGCCTGCGCTGGCCTTGGCGGCGCCTACATGGCGCTCGCCTATGCGCCGATGTGGACAGAGGGCATGACCGCAGGGCGCGGCTGGATCGCGTTGGCGCTGGTCGTCTTCGCCGGCTGGCGCCCGTGGCGCGTGCTGGCCGGCGCGTACCTGTTCGGTGCCGTCACGCTGGTGCAGTTCCAGGCGCAGGCGATGGGCGCGGCGGTGCCGTCGCAGTTCCTGGCGATGCTGCCGTACGCGGCGACGATCGTCGTGCTGGCGCTGATCTCGCGCGATGCGGCCGCATTGCGCCGGCATGCGCCGGCGTCGCTGGGCCGGCCGTTCCACGTCGACGGTTGACCCGCGAAATCCGCGCTTGCATCGAGTAGAATGCCCGGTTTCACGCTGCCCGACGTCGGCGGCGGCACGAGGAGTCCCCATGTCGGTCATGTCGGCAAAGCGCGCGGCGATCGCGGTAACGGCGGCGATCGCGGCGCTGGTCGCAAGTCCCTTCGCCGCGGCCGCGCCGCTGAAGATCGGTTTCGTGTACGTGAGCCCGATCGGCGACGCCGGCTGGACCCACCAGCACGACATGGCCCGCAAGGAAATGGAAAAGGCGCTCGCCGGCAAGGTCGAGACCAAGTACGTCGAGAACGTTCCCGAGGGTGCCGACGCCGAGCGCGTGATCCGCGAGCTGGCGCAGGCCGGCTATCAACTGATATTCACCACGTCGTTCGGCTACATGAATCCGACGATCAAGGTCGCCAGGCAGTTTCCGAAGACCTATTTCGAGCACGCGACCGGTTACAAGACGGCCGCCAACGTCGGCATCTACAACGCCCGTTTCTACGAAGGCCGCTATCTCGCCGGCATCGTCGCCGGCAGGATGACCAGGACCAACGTCGCCGGCTACGTCGCGGCGTTCCCGATCCCCGAGGTAGTGATGGGCATCAACGCCTTCACCCGCGGCATGCGCAGCGTCAACCCCAAGGCGGTGACCAAGGTGGTCTGGACCAGCTCCTGGTACGACCCGGGGCGCGAGCGCGAGGCCGCCGATACGCTGATCTCGCAGGGCGCGGACGTGCTGACCCACCACACCGACTCGACCGCGGTGGTGCAGGACGCCGAGGCGAAAAACGTCTACGCGATCGCGTACCACTCCGACATGTCCAAGTATGGACCGCATGCGCAGCTCACCGCGGTGACGCACCAGTGGGGCGCGTACTACACGCGCGAGGCCCAGGCCGCGCTCGACGGAAAATGGAAGCCGGGCAGCATCTGGGGAGGCTTGCGCGAAGGCATGATCAGGATGGGACCGTTCAACCCGGCAGTGCCGAAGGACGTGCAGGATCTGGTCGAGCGCACTGCGGCCGATATCGCCAACCGTCGATTCCACCCGTTCACCGGCCCGATCCGCGACAACGAGGGCAAGGAGCGGCTCGCCGCCGGCAAGGTGATCAGCGACGAGGCGCTGCTGAAGATGGATTACTACGTCGAGGGCGTGCAGGGCAAGCTGCCGGAAGCGAAGTAGCCGCGACTGTAAATTTCGCGCTCCTGGCCCCGGTATGAGCGCCATGAACCTGCGATCCTGGATCGGCCGAAGCGAAACGGCGAGCGATGTGGTGACGCCGACGCCGTACGCCGCGCTGGCGGCGACGCTCGACCAGCCCGCCGAGCGACCCGCGGACGGCACGCCGCTGCCGCCGCTGTGGCACTGGCTCTATTTTCTGCCACTGTACCGTGAATCCGACGTCGGACCCGACGGCCACGCCCGCCGCGGCGGATTTCTGCCGCCGGTGCCGCTGCCGCGCCGGATGTGGGCCGGCAGCGAGTTCGAGTTCCGCCAGCCGCTGCGCGTCGGCGATGCGGTGCGGCGGACTTCGACCATCGAGAACGTAGACCAGAGAACCGGCCGCTCGGGACCGCTGGTCTTCGTCAAGGTGCGGCACGAGATCGGACGCGACGGCGAGGCGCAACCCGCCATCGTCGAAAGGCATGACATCGTCTATCGAGAAGCGGCGAAGCCCGGCGACGGGGCACCGCTCACAAGAGCCGCGCCCGAGCGCGCGGCCTGGGAGCACGAGATCGTGCCCGACGACGTCCTCTTGTTCCGCTACTCGGCGCTGACCTTCAACAGCCATCGCATCCACTACGATCGACGTTACGTCACCGCGACCGAAGGCTATCCGGGTCTGGTCGTGCACGGACCGCTGATCGCCACGCTGCTGGTCGAGCTGCTGCGCATGCGGATGCCCGAAGCGACGATGTCCCGATTCGCCTTCCGCGCCTTGCGCCCGTTGTTCGACCTCGAGCCGTTCTTCGTCTGCGGCGAGCCGGGTGTCGACGCCACCGTGCACCTGTGGGCCAGAAACGGGCGCGGTGGTCTGGCGATGGACGCCACCGCGACGCTCGGCTGATTCGTTGCCAATCGTGCAGCCGCTTTCCGGCATCACCGTCGTCACCCTCGAGCACGCGATCGCCGGGCCGTTCGCGACGCGCCAGCTCGCCGATCTCGGCGCGCGAGTGATCAAGATCGAGCGGCCCGGCGTCGGCGATTTCGCGCGCGCCTACGACGAGCGCGTGCGCGGGCTGGCGTCACACTTCGTCTGGACCAACCGCTCGAAGGAAAGCCTGACCCTCGACGTCAAGCATCCCGAGGCGCGTCAAGTCCTCGAACGGCTGGTCGACGAGCGCGCCGACGTGGTCGTGCAGAACCTGGCGCCGGGCGCGGCGGCGCGGCTCGGACTTTCGTACGCGACGCTGTCGGCGCGCAAGCCGGCGATCGTCGTGTGCGACATTTCCGGCTACGGCGAGGACGGCCCGTACCGCGACAAGAAGGCGTACGATCTCCTGATCCAGAGCGAGGCGGGGCTCTTGTCGGTGACCGGCACCGAAGCCGATCCGGTCAAGGCCGGCTGCTCGATCGCCGACATCGCGGCGGGAATGTACGCCTACACCAACATCCTCGCTGCGCTGCTCGAGCGCGGCAGGACCGGCCGCGGCTCGCACATCGACGTGTCGATGCTCGAATCGCTGGTCGAGTGGATGAGCTATCCGCTGTATTACGCCATCGACGGCGCGGCGCCGCCGCCGCGCACCGGCGCAAGCCACGCCACGATCTACCCGTACGGCCCGTTTCCGTCCGGCGACGGCAAGACGGTCATGCTCGGGCTGCAGAACGAGCGCGAATGGTCGATCTTCTGCGAGCGCGTGCTGCTGCGCCCCGAGCTGGCTGCCGATCCGCGCTACGCCAGCAACTCGAAGCGCAGCGCCGCGCGCGGCGAGCTGCGCGACATCATCGCCGGCGTCTTCGCCGAGCTGACGGCCGCCGAGATCGTGCGCCGGCTCGACGCAGCGCCGATCGCCAACGCGCAGGTCAACGACATGCACGACGTCTGGCAGCATCCACAGCTCGCCGCGCGAGCGCGCTGGCGCGACGTCGGCTCGCCGGTCGGCGACATTCCGGCGCTGCTCCCGCCGGGGATGGGCCCCGATTCGACACCGCAATGGGGCGCGGTCCCGGCGCTGGGCGAACACACCGAGTCGATCCTTGCCAGCCTCGGCTACCCGCCCGAAAAGATCGCCGCGCTGCGCGCCGCCGGAGCCGCGTGATGGCATCGACCGCGATCGACTCGACGCTCCTCGGCAACCTGGTCGGCACCGAGGCGATGCGCACGGTGTTTTCCGATCGGCAGCGCGCGCAGCGCTGGCTCGACGTCGAAGCCGCGCTGGCGAAAGTCGAGGCGCGGCTGGGCATCATTCCGCAAGCCGCCGGCGACGAGATCGCGCGCAACTGCAGGCTAGAGCGCATCGACATGGCGGCGCTCGCTGCGCAGACCGAGCGCGCCGGGACGCCGATCGTCGGGCTGGTCCGGCAGTTGACCGCGCTGTGCGGCGAGCCGCACGGCCGGTATTGTCACTGGGGGGCGACCACCCAGGACATCATCGACACCGCGACCGCGCTGCAGATGCGCGAGGCGCTGGCGCTGATCGACGCCGAGCTTGCCGCCATCGCCGCTGCGCTGGCCGCGCTCGCGCGCCGCTACCGTGACACGCCGATGGCGGGGCGAAGCTACCTGCAGCACGCGGCGCCGATCACCTTCGGCTACAAGATGGCGTGCCTGCTGTCGGCCGTCGAGCGACATCGCGCGCGTCTGGTCGAGCTTCGACCGCGCGTGCTGGCCGGACAATTCGGCGGCGCGGTCGGCACGCTCGCATCGCTCGCCGGGCGCGGGCTCGAGGTCAGGGCGGCGCTGATGCGCGAGCTGGCCTTGAGCGAGCCCGACGTCGCCTGGCATACGCAGCGCGACCGCATCGCCGAGATCGGCTGCTTCCTGGGGCTGGTCAGCGGGACGCTGGTCAAGCTCGCGACCGACGTCAAGCTGATGATGCAGACCGAGGTCGGCGAAGTCGCCGAGCCGTACGCCGCCGGCCGCGGCGCGAGCAGCACGATGGCACAGAAGCGCAATCCGGTCGCCAGCGTGTACATCGAGGCCTGCGCGACGGTGGTGAGCCAGCACGCCGCGCTGCTGCTGGGGGCGATGGCGGCAGACCACGAGCGCGCGAGCGGCGCCTGGCAGGTCGAATGGATCGTGCTGCCGGAAGCTTTCGTGCTGACGGCCGGCGCGCTGGCGCACTCGCGCGCGATGCTCGAGGGGCTGCAGGTCGATGTCGAACGCATGCGCGAAAATCTCGACCTGACGCATGGCCTGATCGCCGCAGAGGCGGTGACCACGGCACTGGCGCCGCACCTGGGACGCGAGCGCGCGCACGAGCTTGTGGCCGACCTTTGCCGGCGGGCGACCGAGCAGAAGCGCGCCCTGCTCGACCTGCTCGCGGCGACGCCCGAGATCACGTCGCATTTCGATCGCGCCGCGCTGGCGAAACTGTGCGATCCGGCGAGCTATCTCGGCCTTGCCGGCGCGATGGTCGACCGCGTGCTCGCGGGCCGTCGCGGCTGAAAGGCCCGGCCCGCCTAGGCGACCTTCCGCAGCACCTTCAGCATCGACTCGAAGCGCCTGCCGTAGGGCGGATAGAGCAGCGGCGCGAGCGACATCCGCGACCGGATGAAAATCGGTTTCTGGTGGCTGAACGCGAGAAAGCCGCGTTCGCCGTGATACGCGCCGTAGCCCGATGCGCCGACACCGCCGAACGGCAGGTGCTCGTTGCAGAAGTGCCACAGGGTGTCGTCGACGGTCACGCCGCCGGCGACCGTGTCGGCAAGCACCCGGCGCCGGGTCGGCTGGTCGCCGCCGAACAGATACATCGCCAGCGGCCGCGGTCGCGCGTTGATGCGCGCGATCGCCTGGTCGAGCGCGGCGTAAGTCTCGATCGGCAGGATCGGGCCGAAGATTTCCTGCTGCATCACCGCCATGTCGTCGCTCGGTTCGAGGATCAGCGTCGGCGGCAGCCGTCGCACGCCGGAGGCGGGCGATGCCGCGTCGCCGCCGAGCTCGATCACTTTCGCGCCCTTGCGGCGCGCGTCGTCGACCATGGCGATGAGACGACCGTGGTGGCGCTCGTCGACGATGCCCGCATAGTCGGCGTTGCCGCGCGGCGACGGATAGAGCTTCGCGACCGCCTGCGCCAGCGCGTCGGCCAGCTCGCCCGCCACGCGCTCCGGCACCAGCACATAGTCGGGCGCGATGCAGGTCTGGCCGGCGTTCAGCAGCTTGCCGACTGCGAGCCGCGGCGCCAGCGCCGGCAAGTCGGCGTGATCCAGAATCAACGCCGGCGACTTGCCGCCGAGCTCGAGGGTCAGCGGCGTCAGGTTCTCCGCCGCCGCCAGCGCGACGCTACGGCCGACGGCGGTCGAGCCAGTGAACAACAGGTGATCGAACGGCAGCTTCGCGAACTCGGCACCGACGTCGGGGCCGCCGGTGACGACGGCGAGCTCGCCCGGGTCGAAATGCCGGCCGACCAGCGCTTCGAGCAGCGCCGACATGCGCGGCGTGCGCTCGCTCGGCTTGACCATGACCCGATTGCCCGCCGCCAGCGCCGCGACCGCCGGCACCAGCGCGAGCTGCAGCGGGTAGTTCCACGGGCTCACGACGCCGACCACGCCCAGCGGCTGGCGCTCGATGCGGCTTTTTCCCGGCCTCAAATAGAGCGGAGTTCGAGCGCGGCGCGGACGCATCCAGCGAGCAAGGTGGCGGCGCGCATGACGGAGCGTCGCGAGCACGACGAAGAGCTCGGTAAGCCTGGTCTCCTGCGTCGGACGGGTGCCGAAATCCTCGCTGATCGCGGCGACGATCTCGTGCTCGTGCCGCCCGATCAGCGTTCCGATCCGGTCGAGGCGGCGCTGCCTTGTCGCGAGCGAAGGGTAGCGTTCGGCGGAGAACGCGCGCTGCTGCGCTTCGAAGACGCGCCTGAGCCCGCCGCTCACGCCTGTCGCGCCGCTGCGATCGCTTCGAGCAGGGCCGGCGGATCGTGCGCCCCCGACATCGCGATCCGGCCGTTGAAAATGAAAAACGGCACGCCGCGGATGCCGACGTCGCGAGCCTCGCGGTCCTCGGCGGCGACGGCCTCGAAGCCTTTGCCCGATGCGAGCGCGGCCCGGGTTTCGGCCGGGTCGAATCCCGCGCCTTGCGCGACCCGGACCAACTCGTCGCGATCGCCGAGGAAGCGGCCCTCGACAAAGTAGGCATGGAACAGTCGCTCGACCAGGTTGCTGGTGGCGGCAAGGTCGCCGCGCGACTGGGCCCAGGCGATCAGCCGATGCGCCTCGAGCGTATTCGGCTGCAGCGTAATGCGCTCGAAAGCGAACGGGATGCCGACCTCGGCGCCGACCGAGCGCACGCGCGCATAGACCTCGGCCGCGCGCGCTGTGCCGCCGAACTTCGCCGCCAGGTAGCTCGAGCGCGCGATGCCGGCCGCCGGCATGTCCGGATTGAGCTGGAACGGGTGCCAGCGCACGGCGATGCCTAGCCGCGGCTCGCGCGCGGAAAGCTCGCCGAGGGCGGTCTCGAGCTTGCGCTTGCCTACGTAGCACCAGGGACAGACCACGTCGGAGACGACATCGACGGCCAGTGCATCCGACGGCGATTCGGCGGCGGAACGGGTGATCAAGGCAACGCTTCCCCTGCGATCGACATGGCCAAAACGGCGCGGCCATTGTATTACGCGGCGACCTTCGCGTAACGTTTCGAGTCGCCTGCAAGGCCACAGCTCATGACCGTACGCCGAACCTGGGACGTGTTCTGCTCGGTCGTCGACAACTTCGGCGACGCGGGTGTTGCCTGGCGACTGGCTCGTCAGCTCGTCGCCGAGCACGGCCGCGACGTTCGCCTGCTCATCGACCTGTTGCCGGTGCTCGCGCGCATCGCGCCCGAGGTCGATCCGGGCCGGCCTTCGCAGTCGGTGCACGGCGTGACCATCGCACTCTGGCAGGGACCGCAGGCACCGATGCTGCACGCGGGCGCGGCGAGCGCCGTGGTCGAGGCGTTCGGCTGCGGTCTTCCTGCCGGCTATCTCGACGCGATGCAGGCGCTGCGCGAGCCGCCGGCGTGGATCAACCTCGAATACCTGTCGGCCGAACGCTGGGTGGACGACTATCACGCCCTGCCGTCGCCGCAACCGCAGGGAGGTCTGTCGCGCCATTTCTTCTTTCCGGGCTTCACCGTGCAGAGCGGCGGCCTGCTGCGCGAGAAGGGATTGCTTGCGACGCGCGATGCGTTCCAGGCCGATGCGTCGGCGCGCGCGGCGCTCTGGCGCTCGCTGTCGCTCGCGCCGCCGGACGACGATCGACTGCTGGTCTCGCTGTTTGCCTACGCCAACCCGCGCCTGCCCGCGCTGCTCGATGCCTGGGCCGAGGGCGAGCACCGCGTCTGCTGCATCGTGCCCGAGGGCGTGGCCAGCGGCGAGATCGATCGCTGGAGCGGCGGCGCCGTCCCGCATCCGGGCCAGACGCTCGAACGCGGCCGCCTCGCGCTCATCGGCATCCCGTTCGTCGCGCAGGAAATTTACGATCGCCTCCTCTGGGCGAGCGACCTGAACCTGGTGCGCGGCGAGGATTCGCTCGTGCGCGCGCTCTGGGCCGGCCGTCCTGTCGCGTGGCAGCCGTATCCGCAGGCCGCCGACGCGCAGCGTGCGAAGCTCGATGCTTTCCTGTCGCGCTACTCGGACCGCATGCCGGCGGCGCTGGCAGCGCGCTATGACGGCTGGGTTCGGGCGTGGAACGGCGGTCTCGACGACGATTCAGCCGGGACGATGTGGGAAGCATTGGCCGCCGACCTGCCGGCGCTGCGCGGCCATGCGCTGGGCTGGAGCGCGGAGCTGGCGCTGCAGCCGGATCTGACCGCCAGGCTCGTCACGATGGCCGATCGTCTGGTATAATTTCAGGTTCCCTGCGCTTCGCCGAACA
>DATEFZ010000236.1:0-14587 GCA_035280325.1 Casimicrobiaceae bacterium | reverse complement strand
CTGGTGGCGGCCGCCGGGCTCCTCTGGCTGCTCGCGGTGGCGGCCGGCGCACTCGGCGTCAGGCAGTTCGCGCTCGCGTTCATGCTGCAGGCGGCGATCGTCACCGTGGTCGGCGGGCGGGTCGCGCGCGCGGCGATCTTTCCGCTGACTTTCCTGCTTTTCGCCGTACCGTTCGGCGAGATTTTCGTGCCGACGCTGATCGAGTGGACCGCCGATTTCACCGTCAGCGCGCTGCGCTGGTCGGGCGTGCCGGTCTATCGCGAGGCCAACCTGTTCATCATTCCGTCCGGCGCCTGGTCGGTGGTCGAAGCCTGCAGCGGCATCCGCTACATCATCGCCTCGGTGATGATCGGCACGATCTACGCGGCGATCGCGTATCGCAGCGCGCGCCGGCGCGCCATGTTCATGGCGGCCGCGGTGCTGGTGCCGATCGTCGCCAACTGGCTGCGCGCCTACATGATCGTCATGATCGGTCATTTGTCGAACAACCGGTTCGCGGTCGGCGTCGATCACATCATCTACGGGTGGGTGTTCTTCGGCCTGGTGATGCTGCTCCTGTTCTGGGCGGGATCGTTCTGGCAGCAGGACGACCGGCCCGACGTCGCCTCCGGCAAGGCGCCGAACGCGGCCGCGCAGCCCGTCCCGGCCTCGTCGCGGTCGCTGTTCGCCGCCGCCGCGGCGGCGATCGTCGTCGCGGCGATCTGGGTGCCGGTCGGCAACGCGATCGACCGCTCGATCGCCCCCGGTACGCCGCGGCTCGCCCCGATCGCCGCCACCGGCGGCTGGTCCGATGCGTCGCGCGCGCTCACCGACTGGAAGCCGCAATACAAGGGTTTCGTCGCCGAGCGGCAGCAGGCGTTCGAGGCCGACGGCCGCGCGGTCGGCGTCTACATCGCTTACTACCGCGGCCAGAACAAGGGCAGCGAATTGATCACTTCGGGCAACCAGCTCACCGCGTCCGGCGACTGGAAATGGAAGGAGATCGGCCGCGGCAGCGACCACGTCGACTGGGCCGGACGCGATCAGCAGGTCGACACCGCGACGCTGTCCGGCCGCACCGATCTGCGCGTGTTCCGGCTGTACTGGATCGCCGGGCAAGCGACCGCGAGTCCGTACGCGGCCAAAGCGCTGCAGGCCTGGGCCAAGCTCACCGGCCGCGGCGATGACGCGGCGCTGATCGTGCTCTACGCGCCGGTTCTCGCCCGCAACGACGATCCCGGGCCGAGCCTGCACGCTTTCGCGCGGGCGATGTCACCCTCGATCGAGCAGACGCTTTCGCTCGCGCGCCAGTCCCGATGAACACCCCGGCCCCGCTGATCGTCCACGTCGTCTATCGCTTCGCGGTCGGCGGACTCGAGAACGGCGTCGTCAACCTGATCAATCGCCTGCCGCAGGAATCGTGGCGCCACGCGGTGCTCTCGCTGACCGACATCGATCCGGGTTTCGCGGCGCGGATCGTTCGACGGGACGTGCATGGCGTGGCGCTGGGCAAGGGGCCGGGACACGCGCTCTCTCTCTATCCGGCGATCGTCGCACTGTTGCGCAAGTGGAAACCGGCGATCGTGCACACCCGGAATCTCGCCGCGCTTGAGGCGACCGTGCCGGCGTGGCTGGCCGGAGTGCCGGCGCGCCTGCACGGCGAGCACGGACGCGACGTCGGCGACCTCGACGGATCGAGCCGGCGCTATCAGCGCCTGCGCCGGATGTTCCGGCCGTTCGTGACGCGCTATATCGCGCTGTCGCCCGACCTCGAGCGCTACCTGTATCAGCGGATCGGCGTGCCCAGGGCGAAGATCGAGCAGATCTACAACGGCGTCGACACCGAGCGATTCGTCCCGGCCGCCGGCGGCAGGCGGGTACCGATCGAAGGCTGCCCGTTCCGCGGCGAGCGACTGTGGCTGGTCGGCACCGTCGGCCGTATGGAAACCGTCAAGGACCAGACCAACCTGGCGCGCGCGTTCGTCGCCGCGCTGCGTGCGCATCCCGAGGCCGGGACGCGGCTGCGGCTGGTCCTGGTCGGCGACGGCAAGTTGCGGCGCGAAGTCGAGGCCATCCTGCACGCCGCCCGCGTGCGCGAGCTGGCGTGGTTCGCCGGCGAGCGGGCCGACGTGGTGCCGCTGCTTCGGGGCCTCGATTGCTTCGTCCTGCCGTCGCTCGCCGAGGGTGTGTCCAACACGATTCTCGAAGCGATGGCCTGCGGCCTGCCGGTGGTGGCGACGCGCGTCGGCGCCAACGCCGACCTGGTCGAGGAAAACGTGACCGGCAGGACGGTCGCGGCAGGCGACAGCCACGCGCTGGCGCGGGCCATCGGTGCCTATTTCGAGGCGCCGGAGACCGCGCGACAGCACGGTCGCCAGGCGCGCGAGCGCGTCATGCGCCGCTTCAGCCTGGAGCGCATGGTCGCCGAATACGAGCGCGTCTATGCCGGCCTGTTGCGCCGCCGCGCGTCGGGCGCCTCGCCGGGCGCCGAGACCGTGGCGCATACGCGCGCCGGCGGCGGATAGCGATCACTACCGTGTGCGGCTTCGTCGGCATCTTCGACCCCAACGGCCAACGCGACTTCGGCCGCGAGCTCGTCTCGCGCCTGAACGAGACCCAGCACCATCGCGGGCCCGACGAGTGCGGTCTGCACGTCGAGCCCGGCCTGGGCCTCGGCCATCGCCGGCTGTCGATCATCGATCTGTCGACCGGCCAGCAGCCGCTGTACAACGAAGACGGCAGCGTCGTCATCGTCTACAACGGCGAGATCTACAACTACCAGGCGCTGATGTCCGAGCTCGCTGCGCTGGGCTATCGCTTTCGCACCAAGAGCGACACCGAGGTCGTCGTCCACGCCTGGGAAGCGTGGGGCGAAGCCTGCGTCGAGCGATTTCGCGGCATGTTCGCGTTCGCGCTGTGGGATCGCAATCGGCAGACGCTGTTCCTGGCTCGCGACCGGCTCGGCGTCAAGCCGCTGCACTATGCGCTGCTGCCGGACGGCACGCTGGTTTTCGGCTCCGAGCTGAAGCCGCTGCTGGCGCATCCCGGCTTCCCGCGCGAAGTCGATCCGCTGGCGGTCGAGGAATACTTCGCGCTGGGCTACGTCGCCGAGCCGCGGACCATTTTCAAGGCGGCGCGCAAGCTGCCGCCGGCGCATACGCTGGCCTTCCGCCGAGGTGCGCCGCTGCCGGCGCCGGCGCAGTACTGGGATCCGCGCTTTTCGCTCGATCGCTCGATCACGCTCGATGACGCCGTCACCGAGCTCGTGACCCGGCTCGACGAGTCGGTGCGGCTACGGCTCATTTCCGAAGTGCCGCTCGGCGCGTTCCTGTCCGGCGGAGTCGATTCGAGCGCGGTGGTGGCGTCGATGGCCACTGCGTCGGCCGACCCGGTCAACACCTGCTCGATCGCCTTCGCCGATCCGGCGTACGACGAATCGCGCTACGCGCAAGCGGTCGCCGAGCGATACCGGACGCGGCACTTCGTCGATCGGGTCGAAAGCGACGACTTCGACCTGATCGACACGCTGGCCCGCGTCTACGACGAGCCGTACGCCGACAGCTCGGCGATCCCGACCTATCGCGTCTGCCAGCTCGCGCGACGGCACGTCACGGTGGCGCTGTCGGGCGACGGCGGCGACGAGAATTTCGGCGGCTATCGTCGCTACCGGATGCACATGGCCGAGGAGCGGATGCGCCGCCTGCTGCCGCTCGCGGTGCGGCGGCCGGTATTCGGCATGCTGGGCGAGGCGTATCCGAAAGCCGACTGGGCGCCGCGCGTGCTGCGCGCCAAGTCGACGTTCGAGGCGCTCGGGCGCGACCCGGTCGAGGCGTACTGTCACGGCGTGTCGATCCTGCGCGACGGCATGCGCAGGCGCCTGTTCAGCGGCGCGTTCCGCGCCCGTCTCGGCGGCTACAGCGCGGTCGAGGTGTTCCGGCGCCATGCGCTGGGCGCGCAGACCGACGACCCGCTGGCGCTCGCCCAGTACCTCGACCTGAAAACTTACCTGGTCGGCGACATCAACACCAAGGTCGACCGCGCCAGCATGGCCCACTCGCTCGAGGTGCGCGAGCCGCTGATGGATCATCCGCTGATCGAATGGCTGGCGAGTCTGCCGTCGTCGTTCAAGGTGCGAGGCCAGGAGGGCAAGTGGCTGCTGAAGAAAGCGCTCGAGCCGCGCCTGCCGAAAGACATCCTGTATCGTCCGAAGATGGGTTTTGCGGTGCCGCTCGCGCGCTGGTTCAGGGGGCCGCTGGCCGGCCGCGTGCGCGAGTCGCTGCTCGGCGAGCGACTGTCCGACACCGCCATGTTCGACCGCGGCTACCTGCAGGAGATGATCGACGATCATCAGTCCGGCCGCCGCGACTACAGCTCGCCGCTGTGGACTCTCTTGATGTTCGACGCCTTCCTGCGCAACGTCGCCGACGCATCGAGCGACGCCGTCCCGGCCGCCCGGGCGGCGTGACATCGACGAAATATGCGCGTCCTGCATATCCTCGATCACTCGCTGCCGCTGCACAGCGGCTACACCTTTCGCACCGCGGCAATTCTGCGCGAGCAGCGCTCGCTCGGCTGGGAGACTCTGCAGCTCACGACGCCGCGCCAAGGCAGCGGCGATGCCGACGCCGAAGACAGCGGCGGCTGGCGCTTCCATCGCACGCCGTTCCGGCGCAACGCCGTCTCGGCCGCTCCGGGAGCGGTCTACCTGCAGGAGATGGCGGCGACCGCGCGCCGCGTCGACCAGCTCGTCGATTCGTTCCGCCCCGACATCCTGCACGCGCATTCGCCGGTGCTGAACGTGCTGCCTGCGCTGAAGGTCGGGCGGCGGCGACGGATTCCGGTCGTCTACGAGGTGCGCGCGCTGTGGGAGGACGCGGCCGTCGACCACGGCCGGACGCGCGAAGGCAGCCTTCGCTACGGCGCGTCGCGGGCGCTCGAGACCTTCGCGCTGCGCCGCGCCGACAGCGTCACGACGATCTGCCAGGGCTTACGTGACGAGATCGTCGGCCGCGGCGTATCGGCCGACCGCGTCACCGTCGTCCCCAACGCCGTCGACGCGAGCGAATTCGGCGCAGGCATCGCGCCCGATCCGGCGCTGCGCGCCAGGCTCGGCCTCGATGGCGCAACGGTGGTCGGCTTCGCCGGCTCGTTCTATGCCTATGAGGGACTCGATCTGCTGATCGAAGCCGCCGCCCTGCTCGCGCCGCGGCTGCCCCGGCTCAAGCTGCTGCTGGTCGGCGGTGGCTTCCAGGAAGCGTCGCTGAAGGCACTTGCCCGCACGCGCGGGCTGGCCGACCGGGTCGTCTTCAGCGGCCGCGTGCCGCACGGCGAGGTAGCGCGCTACTACGCGCTGATCGACGTGCTGGCGTATCCGCGCCACCGGATGCGGCTGACCGAGCTGGTCACGCCGCTGAAGCCGCTCGAAGCGATGGCGCAGGGCCGCATGCTGGTCGCCTCCGACGTCGGCGGCCACCGCGAGATGGTGAAGGACGGCGAGACCGGATTCCTGTTCGCTGCCGGCGACGCCAACGCGCTGGCGGCTGCGATCGAAGCCGTGCTCACCAGGCGCGCGGAATGGCCGCGGCTGGCGGCGCAGGCCCGGCGCTATGTCGAGACCGAGCGCAGCTGGGCGAAGAGTGTCGGTCGCTACGCGCAGGTCTATCAGCGCTTGCTTGCGCCGCGCGCGGTCGAGGCCGGCGCGATCGAGCCGCGCCGGTCCTAGCGCCATGTGCGGCATCTACGGCCTGCTGCAGCTCGACGGCGCGCCGGCGCCGGCCGATGTGCTGCGCGGCATGGCCCGCCGCACCGTGCACCGCGGGCCCGACGACGAAGGCAGCCACGCCGACGGCCCGCTGGCGTTCGGCATGCGGCGACTGTCGATCATCGACGTCGCCGGAGGACACCAGCCGCTGGCCAACGAGGACGGCACGCTGTGGCTTGTCGCCAACGGCGAGATCTACAACTACCGGGCGCTGCGCGACCAGCTCTCCGCGCAGGGCCATCGCTTCCGCACCGCGTCGGACTGCGAGACCATCCTGCATCTCTACGAGCAGCACGGCGACGCATTCGTCGAGCGGCTGAACGGGATGTTCGCGTTCGCGCTGTGGGACGCACCGCGGCGTCGGCTCGTGCTCGGTCGCGATCGCCTGGGGGTGAAGCCCTTGTACCTGGCGAACGACGGCCGGCGACTCGTCTTCGCCAGCGAAGCCAAGGCGATCCTCGCGCTGCCCGGCATCAAAAGCGAGCTCGACCCGGCTGCGCTGTCGTCGTACCTGGCGCTCGGCTACGTGCCGGCGCCGCAGTCGATGTTCCGCAACATCCGCAAGCTGCCGCCGGCGAGCCTGCTGATCGCGGAGGACGGCAGGACCGTCGAGCGGACCTACTGGCAAGTGCCGGCGCAGGTCGACGCCGGTCCGTCCGAGCGCGAATGGATCGATCGCGTGCGCGACCGGCTCGAGTCGTCGGTCACGATGCAGATGGTGAGCGACGTCCCGATCGGCGCGTTCCTGTCGGGCGGCGTCGACTCGAGCGCGGTGGTCGCGTTCATGGCGCGGGCCAGCGACCGCCCGGTCAAGACCTACGCGATCGGCTTCGACGGCGGCGATGCCGAGGCGTACTACAACGAGCTGCCTTATGCGAGGCAGGTCGCGCGGCGCTTCGGCACCGAGCATCACGAGATCGTCGTCAGGCCCGACGTCGCGGCGCTGCTGCCGCCGCTGTTGTGGCAGATGGACGAGCCGATCGCCGACACCGCGTTCATCACCACCTATCTCGTCTCGCAGTTTGCCCGGCGCGACGTCACCGTCATCCTGTCGGGGGTCGGCGGCGACGAGCTGTTCGGCGGCTACCGGCGCTATCTCGGCAGCCACTACCAGACGTACTTCGACCGGCTGCCCGACGGACTCAAGCGCGCCGCCTCCGCGCTGGGGGAAAGGCTGCCCGGCGATCGGCATTCGCCGCTGCTGAACGCGCTGCGGCTGGCCAAGGGATTCCTGTCCAGCGCCGGGCTGCCGTTCGACGAGCGCTATCGCTCGTACGTCGAGGTGTTCGCCGACGATGCCGCGCGCGCGCTGCTGCGCCATCCGGTCGAGCGCGACTACGATGCGCTCGCCTGCGCGATCGAGGAGGCGGGCGGCGGCGACGAGCTGAACCGGATGCTCTCGGTCGACGCCCGGACCCAGCTGCCCGACGACCTCCTGCTGCTGACCGACAAGATGAGCATGGCGGTTTCGCTCGAGTGCCGGGTGCCGCTGCTCGATCACGAGCTGGTCGAGCTGGCGGCGCGCATGCCGCAGGAAGTCAAGATCCGCGGCGGGCGCCTGAAGCATGCGTTGAAAGCCGCGCTGAAGGACGTCCTGCCGGCCGACATCCTCGAGCGCGGCAAGCGCGGCTTCGGCACGCCGATGGGTGCGTGGCTCAAGGGCGAGCTCTCGCCGCTGCTGGGCGAGATCCTGTCGCCCGAGTCGATCGAGGCGCGCGGCCTGTTCCGCGCGCCGGAGGTGGCCACGCTGATCGCCGACCATGCCGCCAGCCGGCAGGACGGCACCGACCGGTTGCTAGCGCTGCTCAACTTCGAGATCTGGGCGCGGATGTATCTCGACGGACGCGAACCGGCCGACGTCAGCGGCGAACTCAAGGTGGCGGCGCAGTGAAAATCCTCTACGTCTGCCATCGCTTCCCGTTCCCGCCGAGGCGCGGCGGCAAGATCCGGCCGTTCAACATGATCCGGCACCTGTCGGCGACACACGAAGTGCATGTCGCCTCGCTGGTGCGCTCGGCGGACGAAGCGAAGGAAGGCGAGGGCCTGGCAGCGCACTGCGCGGGCTACGACATGGTGGAAGTCGGCGCCGCGGCGCAGTTGCTGCGCATGGTCGCGCGGCTGCCGAGTTACCAGCCGTCGTCGTTCGGCTACTTCCATTCGACCGAGCTTGCGCGCCGGATCGGGACCCGGCTCGCCGCGCAGCGTTTCGATCTGATCTTCGTGCACTGTTCGTCGGTGGCGCCGTATGTCGCGCAGGTGGAGGGCATTCCCAAGATCCTCGATTTCGGCGACATGGATTCGCAGAAATGGCTCGAGTACGCGCGATTCCGGCCGTTTCCGCTGTCGCTCGGGTACCGCCTCGAGGGCGCCAAGCTGGCGCGGGCCGAGAAGCGCCTTGCCCGAAGCTTCGATCTGTGCACGGCGACGACAAGGGGCGAATGGGCGACGCTCGAAGGCTTGGGCACCGGGGTCGCGACCGACTGGTTTCCGAACGGCGTCGATACCGACTATTTCTCTCCCGGCAGCGAAGGCTACGACGCCGACACGATCTGCTTCGTCGGCCGCATGGACTACTATCCGAACCAGCAGTGCATGACCGAGTTCTGCGCGCGGACCTGGCCGCTGCTCAAGGCTGCGCGACCGGCGCTGAAGCTCGTGATCGTCGGCGCCGACCCTTCGCCGCGGATGCGGCGGCTGGCCGACCTCGACGGAATCACCGTGACCGGATCGGTCCCCGATGTGCGGCCGTTCCTCGCCCGGTCGGCGCTGATGGTCGCGCCGCTGGAGATCGCGCGCGGAACGCAGAACAAGATCCTCGAGGCGATGGCTGCCGGGGTTCCGGTCGTCACCAGCCGCGTCGCTGCCGGCGGCGTCGACGCCGGCGACCCCGAGCATTTTCTCGCTGCATCGACACCGGACGAGTACGCGGCCGCGATCCTGCGCATTCTCGACGATCCGGTCGAGCGGCGGCGGCTGTCGAAGGCCGGCCGGGCGCGCATGCTGTCGCACCACGCCTGGGACAAGTCGATGCAGCGGCTTGACGGCATCATCGAGCGCTGTCTCAGCGCCCGGCCGCGGATCGCAGCCGGCGCACGGGTCACCGCCGAGGCGCTGCAGTGAACATCAGCATCTTCGGGCTGGGCTACGTCGGTGCGGTATCGCTCGCCTGCCTCGCCCGCGACGGCCATCGCGTGGTCGGCGTCGACGTCGACCGCGCCAAGCTCGATGCGATCGCGGGCGGCAGGACGCCGGTGGTCGAGGAGGGTATGGTCGAGCTGATGGCCGCCACCGTCGCCAGCGGCCGCGTCAGCGTCACCGACGACGCGCGGCAGGCGGTGCGCGATACCGAGCTGTCGCTGATCTGCGTCGGTACGCCTTCCGCCGCCAACGGCAGCCAGGACCAGACGGCGATGCTACGGCTGGCCAAGGACCTGGGCGCGGCGATGCGCGACAAGGCGGCAAGGCACGTGTTCGTGTTCCGTTCGACGCTGGTGCCGGGCAGCGTCGAGGACCTGCTGCGGCCGCTGATCGAGGCCGAATCGGGCAAGAAGGACGGCGCCGGGTTCGACGTCTGCTTCCAGCCCGAGTTCCTGCGCGAGGGCACGTCGATCCGCGACTACGACAAGCCGCCGTTCACCATCGTCGGCGCCAACGCGCCCGAGGCGGCGGAGAGAGTCCGCGCGCTGTTCGGCCATCTGCCCTGCGAGTTCCACGTCACCTCGATCCGCGCCGCCGAGATGGTGAAGTACGCGTGCAACAATTTTCACGCCCTGAAGATCACCTTCGCCAACGAGACGGCGAGGCTGTGCGAAGCTCTCGCGGTCGACCCGTTCGAGGTGATGGACCTGGTGTGCAGCGACCGCCAGCTCAACATCTCGCCGGCGTACCTGAAGCCGGGCTTCGCCTACGGCGGCTCGTGCCTGCCCAAGGATTTGCGGGCCACCGTGCACCTGGCGCGGACGCGCGACGTCGACCTGCCGCTGCATGGCGCGATTGCGGCGTCGAACCGGGCGCACATCGATCGCGCCATCGCCAAGATCGCCGCCACCGGCGGCCGCCGGATCGGCATGATCGGGCTCTCGTTCAAGACCGGCACCGACGACCTGCGCGAAAGCCCGCTGGTTCTTCTCGCCGAGCACTTCATCGGCAAGGGCTGCTCGCTGCTGATCCACGATCCCGAAGTCCAGGTGTCGCAGCTGCTCGGCGCCAACCGCCGCTACATCGAGCAGCATCTGCCGCATCTCGGCGCGCTGATCCGGAGCGACCTGCGCGAGGTGATCGCCGGTTCGGAGGTGCTGGTCGTCGGCTTGCGCGGCCCGGCCCTCGCGGCCACCCTTGCCGAGCGCGTCGGACCCAGCCAGACGGTGATCGATCTGGTCGGGCTCGGGGTTCGGACCTTGAGCGGAAGCTACGTCGGCCTGTGCTGGTGAGCGGCAGCGCGCTGATCGTCGCCAACGCCGTCGCGCTGGCGGGGGCGCTCGGCTGGCTCGTCTGCCTGATCCTGCCGGCGGCGCACGCGGTGCGCGTGCGCAACGCCTTTCTCTTGCGGCGCGGACGTCCCGAGGACTTCGGCTGGACGCCGTCGGCGGTGCCCGGCGATTTCCGGTCGGAGCGAATGCCGCCGCCGGACCCGATCCAGGGCGCGGTCGATGCCGCGGGCGTGGCGACGCTCGACGGCGACTGGCCGCGGGCGCTGGCGCTGGTCGACATGCTGGTGCGGCATGCGCGGCACGAAGGCGGCATCCGGGCCGATCTGGCGACGACTTTTCGCGGCATCGTGGCCGGGTACGGCTATTGCGCGGATTACGTCCGCGTCTATCTCGCCGCGGCGCGCGGCGCCGGACTGTTCTGCCGGCAGTGGGCGTTCTCGTTCGACGGCTTCGGCGGCCACGGCCACACCGTGGTCGAGATCTACGACCGGCAGCGCCAGCGCTGGGCGCTGCTCGACGTGCACAACAATGTCTACGCGGTCCGCGCCGGCAGCGACGCGCCGCTCGACGCGCTTGCGCTGCGCCGGGCGCTCCTCGCCGAGCCGGCCGCGGTGGAGTTCCGACGCGCCGGTCCCGGCCGTCTCGGCTTTCCCCACTTCGACAAGCTGCTCGACTACTATCGTCGCGGTGCCGACGAGTGGTACCTGTGGTGGGGCAACGACGTGATCAGCCGCGAACGCTCAGGACCGATACGCAGGCTTTCCGGACGCTTCGCGCACCGGCTCGACAGCACGCTGGGGCGGCTGCCGCCGCTGGTGATCCTGGCCACCGCCGAGAACGAATCGGCGATCGCACGCATGGAGAGCTTGCGCCGTCGCGTGGTCGCGGCGACGGGGCTGTGCGCGGCGCTCGCAGCATCGCTCGGCGCGCTGCTGCTCTGGCAATCGCTGCCGCGCCGGCATGCCTGAGGTGGGCGAAACGACGTTGCCGACCGGCGCAGCCGATGGGCGTGCGCCGGCGCCGTGGCTGCGCGCGCTGCTCGGCTCGCTTTCGCCGGCCGGCAGACGGGCGCGGCTTTCGATACTGATCTTCCATCGCGTTCGCGCCGAGCCCGATCCGCTGTTCCCGAACGAAATGCACGCCGCGGCGTTTGCCGAGCGCATGCACTGCGTCCGCCACTGGTGCAACGTTCTGCCGCTCGACGATGCCGTGTCGGCACTCGCGCGCGGCACGCTCCCGGCGCGGGCGCTGGCGATCAGCTTCGACGACGGCTACGCCGACAACGCCACCGTCGCGCTGCCGATCCTGCGCCGGATCGGGCTGCCGGCGACCTTCTTCGTCGCCACCGGGTTTCTCGACGGCGGACGGATGTGGAACGACACGGTGATCGAAACGGTCAGAGCCGCCCGCGGCGCCGAGATCGACCTGGCGCGCCAGGGATTCGGCAGGCACCCGGTCGGCTCGCCCACCGAGCGGCGAGCGGCGATCGGCGCGATCCTGGCCCAGCTCAAATACCTGCCGCAGCCGGAGCGGCAGTCGCGGGTCGACGCGATCGCGGCCGAGGCGGCCACCGTCCCGCCGCGGGATCTGATGATGACGCACGACCAGCTTCGCAGCATCGCCGCAGCCGGCATGGGGATCGGCGCGCACACGGTGAGCCACCCGATCCTGGCGCGGCTCGACGACGCGGCCGCGCGGCGGGAGATCGCCGACGGACGCGACGCGCTGGTCGCGATCGTCCGCGCGCCGGTGCGGCTGTTCGCGTACCCGAACGGCAGGCCGAACGTCGATTACACGACACGCCACGTCGACATGGCCAGGGAGCTGGGGTTCGCCGCCGCGGTATCGACCGCCGCGGGAGCGGCGCGGGTCGGTGCTTCGCTCTACGAGCTTCCCCGTTTCACGCCGTGGGATCGGTCGCCGGTGCGCTGGGGCATGCGCCTGGCGCGCAATCTCATGACCAAGATCGAGATTGCCGCGACGTGATCACGGCGGCGAGCCTCGGAGATCCTGCCGGCGCGAGCGCGGCGGCAGTGCCGCGCTCGATCGTCCTGGTCGGCCCGCTGCCGCCGCCGTCCGGCGGCATGGCCAACCAGACGCGCCAGCTCGCCGCGCTCCTGTCGCGCGAAGGGTGCAGGCTCGATGTCGTCCAGGTCAACGCGCCGTACCGGCCGGAGTGGGTCGCGCGATTGCGCGGGGTGCGCGCGATCGCGCGCCTCGTGCCCTACCTGCGGCGCCTGTCTCGAGCGATGGCCGGTGCCGACGTCGTTCACGTGATGGCCAATTCCGGCTGGGCCTGGCACCTGTTCGCGGCGCCCGCGATCTGGATCGCCTGGCTCAAGGGCGTGCCTGCCGTCGTCAACTACCGGGGCGGCGACGCCGATGCGTTCTTCGCGCGCCGGTTCGGCGTGGTGCGGCCGACGCTGGCGCGCGCATGCGCGATCGCGGTTCCGTCAGGCTTCCTCGCCGCGGTATTCGGCAAGTACGGCATCAGCACTGCGACGGTCCCGAACATCGTCGATCTCGACGCGTTCCGGCCGGCCGCAGCGCTGCCCGATCTGCCGCATCTGCTGGTGACGCGCAATCTCGAGGCGATCTACGACGTCGCGACCGCATTGCGCGCGTTCGCCATTGTCGCCGGGCGCTATCCGGAGGCCCGGCTGACCGTCGCCGGCTCGGGTCCGGATCGCGACGCGCTCGAACTGCTGGCGCGCAAGCTCGACGTCGGCGAGCACGTGCACTTCACCGGCCAACTCGACAACGCCGAGCTGCCCGCGCTCTACCGGCGCGCCGCGATCGCGGTCAACGCCTCGCGCATCGACAACATGCCCATCGCGCTGCTGGAGGCGATGGCGAGCGGCGTGCCGATCGTCAGCACCGACGTAGGCGGCATTCCGCATCTGGTCGAGCACGGCAGGACCGCGCTGCTGGTGCCCGCCGGCGACCCGGTGGCGATGTCAGCGGCGATCGTGCGGCTGCTCGAAGATCGACGACTCGCGCTCGCCCTGCGGGCCGCCGGTATCGCGGCCGCGCGACAATACGGTTGGCCGGCGGTCCGGGCAAAATGGTTCGGCCTCTATTCGCAGATTCAGTCGCTTCGCCCGGCAACGCCTGCCGCGCGCCGCGCGGAGAGCATGCCGAGTCGAAAGCGATGACCAGCGTCTCGAGATTCGGCCCGCTGCACCGTGCGCTGATGCAAGCCAGTGTGCCGGCCCGGTTGCGTCTGATGCGGCAGATTCGCCGTCGCCGGCATTGGAATCCGGCCAGGATCGCGGCGTACCAGGACGCGAAGGTCGCGCAACTGATCGCGTACTGCTGGAAATTCGTCCCCTATTATCGGCGCAAATGGCAGGGCCACATCGCATCGCCCGACGAGGTCGCGCGTGTCGCCGATCTGACGCGGCTGCCGGTGCTGTCGAAGGACGAGCTGCACGACAACCTCGAGGCGCTGACCACCACCGCGCGATTCGTGCGCAGCGCCCCCGCCCGCACCGGAGGCAGCACCGGGCAGCCGACGCTGTTCCGCATGACTCGCGCCGACGAGGAGCTCGCCTGGGCGCAGATGTACACCGCGTGGTCCTGGGTCGGGTGGCGAGTCGGCGATCCGCTGCTGGCGGTGGGCGGACAGTCGATCGGCGTGGGTGCCGGCGACAGTCGGACGTGGAAGGACTGGATCATCAACCGCTGGACCACCAGCGGATCGAACCTCACGCTCGAGCGCGCCAGGCATCTCGCGTCGCTTCCGCATTTCCACGAGGTGCGGCTGATCTACGGTTATCCGAGCGCGATCAGGGAGCTCGCAGACCTGCTGCGAACGATCGGCGACCGCCCGCGCCGGCTTGCCGCCGTCGTGTGCACCGCCGAGGTGATGCGGCCCGAGGTGAGGGCGGAAATTTCGTCGTCGCTGGGCGGCGTCCCGGTCCACGACCAGTACGGGCTCAACGACGGCGGGCTGTTCGCCGCCGAAGGCCCGGATCGCGACGGCCTGCATCTTTTCTTCAGCCGCGGCGTTCTCGAAGTGGTCGACGACGACGGTCGGCAGATCACCGAGCTCGGTCGGTCGGGGCGCGCCATCGCCACCTGTCTGACCAATCTCGCCACGCCGTTCGTGCGTTACGAGACCGGCGACCGGATTCACTGGCATAGCCGGGAGCCCGCACCCTCCGGAATCGCGTGGCCCCGCATCGGCCCGGTCGACGGTCGCGCCGGCGACGTGATTTATCTGCCCAGCGACCGGCGCATCGCGATGCCAGGACTGACGCTGGTGATGCGCTGGCTCGACGGCCTGAAGCAATACCAGTTCATCCAGTCGGGTCCGCGCACGGTGACCGCGCGCCTCGATCGAGGCCCTGGATTCCAGGCCACCGAAGCGGAGGTCCTGCAGTATCTGCGCGACAAGATCTCGAGCGAGATCGAC
>DATEFZ010000235.1:0-2587 GCA_035280325.1 Casimicrobiaceae bacterium | reverse complement strand
TTCCCCGGCGCTCCGCCCGCTCCGCCTTCGAGCCGGCGCAGCCGGCTGTCGAGATCGAGGTAGAGATCTTTCTGCCGCTTCTGGACCTGCTCGAGCTCGTAGGTCAGCACTTCGTACTGGCCGCGCAGCTTGGCGATGTCGCTCTTGATCTGCTCGACGTCGTTGAACAGGTCGACCGCGGCGCCGCCTTTCGCCTCGAGCGCGTCGAGCCGCTGCGCCAGCGTGCGCTCGATCTGGTCGACGCGCACCTTGAGCTCGTCGATCCGCCGCCGCGCTTCGTCGTCGTCGAACAACGCGCCGCGCGCCGGCGCGGCGACCGCCGTGGCGAACAGCAGCGCCGCGAGCGGGACGAGCGCCTTGCGGTGCACGAAAGCGGTCAAGCCCGGACGGCGGCGAGTCGCGCGACCGTGCGGCCGCCGCTACGCCGTGCTATTCGCCACGATAGGCGATGTCGTCGCGCCGATTTTCGGCCCATGCGCTCTCGTCGTGGCCCGGATCCTTCGGCTTTTCCTTGCCGAAGCTGACGGTGTCGATCTGCGAATCGCCGGCGCCCAGCAGCGTCATCATCCGCTTGGCCGCATCGGCCCGGCGCTGGCCGAGCGCGATGTTGTATTCGCGGCTGCCGCGCTCGTCGGTGTTGCCCTCGATCGTCATGTGCGCGTCGCGGTGCGTCTGCAGATAGCGGGCGTGGGCCTCGATCATCGGCTTGAAGTCGTCCTTGATCGCGTAGCTGTCGAAATCGAAAAAGACGCTGCGCTTGGACAGGATGTTGCTCGGGTCGCGCAGCGGGTTCATCGCGTTGGCCGCGTTGGGGTTGCCGCTGACCGATCCGGAGGTCGATCCCGACGTCGCCGCGCCCGGCGTGCCGGCGGCCGGATTGCGTTCGTCGACGGGGGCGCCGCCCGGCTCGGTCGGCGTGGTCGAACAGGCGGCCAGCAGCAATGCCGCCAGCAAGCCGATCAGGGTTTTGTTCATCGCTCTAGTCTCCTTTGGTCGTCGTTCTCGAATGCGGAGCCGCTCTATTTCAGCAGCGGACCCCATGCCGGCTCGCGTACGTCGCTCGCCGTTGCGGTCAGCCGCTGCTTGACGCGTCCATCGCTGGAGACCGCGGCCAATATACCACGGCCTCCCGCTTCGGACGCATACAGGATCAGCTTGCCGTTGGGTGCGACGCTCGGCGACTCGTCGAGACTGCCCTGGGTCAGGATCTGCACCTGCCGCGTCGCGAAGTCCTGCAGCGCGACGTTCAATCTTCCGGCGTCGCGGCGCACGAACACGAAAAACTTGCCGTCGGGCGAAACCCGCGGCGAGACGTTGTAGCTGCCCTCGAAGGTCATGCGCTCGACGCCGCCGCCGTTGAGGCCCATCCGGTAGATCTGCGGGCTGCCGCCGCGATCCGAGGTGAACAGGATCGAGCGCCCGTCCGGCGTGAAGCACGGCTCGGTGTCGATGCCGGGCGACGTGGTCAGGCGCTGCGGATTGCCGCCGTCGGCGGCGATCAGGTAGATCTGCGAGTTGCCGTCCTTGGTCAGCGTCACCGCCAGCCGGGTGCCGTCGGGCGACCATGCCGGCGCGCTGTTGCTGCCGCGGAAGTTGGCGATGAGCTGCCGCGCTCCGGTGGTCAGCGACTGCACGTACACGACCGGCTTGCGGTTCTCGAGCGAGACGTAGGCGATGCGCGTGCCGTCGGGCGACCACTCGGGCGAGAGCAGCGGCTCGCGCGAGGCGACGATCGACTGCGGGTTGTAGCCGTCGGCGTCGGCCACCAGCAGCTCGTAGCGCGATCCCTGCTTGGCGACATAAGCGATGCGCGTGCTGAACACGCCGACGTCGCCGGTCAGCTTTTCGTAGATGACGTCGGCGATGTGGTGCGCGGTGGCGCGGAACTGCGCCGGCGGCACCAGGTAGCTGAACGACGCGAGCTGCGTCTGCTTGACCGCATCGAGCAGGACGAAGCGCACCTCGACCCGGCCGTCGGGGATCGGGGTCATGCTGCCGACGACGACGGCGTCGGCGCCGCGGGCGGTCCAGTCGCCGTAGCGCACGTCCTCGGCGCGGGCCGGCCTTGGCACGACGCCGCCCGGATCGACCAGGCGAAACAGGCCGCTGCGCGACAGGTCGGCGCCGACGACGCCGGTCACGCCGAGCGGGTAGCTGGCTTCGCCGGCGAACGGAACGATCGCGATCGGGATCGTCGTCGCGCCGCCGCCGATGATCTCGATGGTCAGTTGCGCGCGCGCGGCGGTGACGAAGGTCGCGCAAAAAAGCGCCAGCAGAATGCTCATCGATCGGGTCATCGCAATCCGTTCTCGGGGATGGACAGGACCGACGCCGGGCGCGGATGCTCGGCGCGCAACGCGGGCGGGCGCCGGCGCGGCCGGCGCCGCAGCGGCACTGCCATTATAACGAACGTGCGGCACCGAGCGGGTCAGGCCGTCACGGGTTCGGCGATTCGATGCGCACCGTCGAGTCGAGCCCCAATGCATCGCGCAGCCGGTCGGCGGCCCGGCTTGCCTCCTCCCTCGTGGAATAGGGTCCGACAAAAACCCGGTACAAGCCGGGCTCCTGCCGCACCTTCGGTTCGACG
>DATEFZ010000234.1:0-8809 GCA_035280325.1 Casimicrobiaceae bacterium | reverse complement strand
CCACCGCCGGCGAGACGCCGCGCTACGGCGAGCCGGACGCCGCGCCGGGTGCGATGTGGTCGACGACCTCGCTCACCGCGCTGTTCGCGGCCGACGCCGACATCGAGGCCGGAATGCGCGACGCCGCGCACACGCTCGGCCTCGCCCCGCCGGCGTATACGCTGCAGGCGATCGCCGACCTCGACTGGGTCCGTCACACGCAGTCGCAGTTCGGGCCGATGCAGGTCGCGGATCGACTGTGGGTGGTCCCTTCCTGGAGCGAGATCGTCGATACGCAGGCGATCAATATCAAGATCGATCCCGGCCTCGCCTTCGGCACCGGGAGCCACGCGACCACGCGGCTTTGCCTGCGCTGGCTGGCCGCGCATCTCGCGCCCGGGTCGTCGCTGCTCGACTACGGCTGCGGCTCGGGCATCCTCGCCATCGCCGCGGCCAGGCTCGGCGCGGACGCAGTGACCGGCTGCGACGTCGATCCGGCCGCGATCGTCGCCTCGCGCGCCAACGCCGAGCGCAACGGCGTCGTCGCGCAGCTCGCTGCTCCCGACGCTATCGGCGACGGCAGCTTCGACGTCGTCGTCGCCAACATCCTGGCCAATCCCCTGCGTCTGCTCGCGCCGCTGCTGGCGGCGCGAGTCCGGCCGGGAGGCTCGATTGTGCTCTCGGGCATCCTGCAGGCGCAGGCCGCGCCCGTAATCGAGGCCTACGCGCGATGGTTTAAACTCGCAACGTGGGGGGAGGACGACGGATGGATTGCGTTGGTTGGCCGGCGCCAGCATGACTGACCGTGGCTGAGCAGAAATTCACCCGCTGCCCGTCGTGCAAGACGGTGTTTCGTGTCACCTCGCAGCAGCTCGCGATGCGCGACGGCCAGGTGCGCTGCGGACATTGCCGCACCGTGTTCGACGGCGAGCTGGCGCTGGTTTCGCTGGCGCCCCAATTTCGCGCGCCCGACGACGAGGCTCAGCTCTCGGAAGCGGAGCTCGGCCCGCCGACGGTAACCTTGCGCAACGCCCAGGCGCTCGCTCCGTTGTCCGAGACGCGCGACGATCGGCGCCGGCACGGCCCGCCGCCGATCGACGACGACGAGGACACGTCGCCCTCGATCGATCCCGAGATTGCCTACGCGTCGCGCTTTTCCGCGACCGAGGAGAAACGTCGCCTGCGCTTGCCGGGCTGGCTGTATGGCATGCTGATCCCGGTGCTGGTCATCGCGCTCGCCGCGCAGGCGCTGTTCCACTTCCGCGACGCGATCGCCGCGCACTGGCCGCAGACCCGCAATGCCCTTCGCGGCATGTGCGTGCTGGCCGACTGCCAGATCAGGCCGCTGCAGGACATTTCGGGGCTGTCGATCGAGGCGTCCGATCTGCAGGCCGATCCGGCCCACAAGGGACTCCTGATCCTGGCGGCGACGATCCGCAATCGCACCGCGCACGCGCTGGCCTACCCGTATCTGGAGCTGACGTTGTCCGATGCGCAGGAGCAGGTGGTCGTGCGGCGCGCCTTCGCTCCCGGCGAATACTTGAGCGGCGCTGCCGACGCCGGCAGCGGTCTCGCCGGCAATGCCGAGCTGGCGGTGAAGCTCTTCATCGACGCGAGCGCGACGACGCAGGCCGGCTACCAGGTCTACCTGTTCTATCCCTGAACCCAGGGCAGGCCGGCCTTGCGCCAGCCGCCCAGGCTGCCGCGGTGCCCCTCGCGGTCACGATCGCCCTCGAACCCTTCGAGCACGTTGAACGCGCAGCGGTAACCGATCGCCGCGGCCGCACGCGCCGCGCTGTCCGAGCGATGGCCGCTGCGGCACAGGAACAAGACCGGAGCATCCGCATCGCCGGCGGCGCGTTTGAGATCGTCGAGGAAGCGCGGGTTGCGCGAGCCATCCGGGTAGGTGTTCCATTCGATCAGCACGCTGCCGGGGACGCGGCCGACGTAGTCCCATTCGGCGCGGGTGCGGACGTCGATCAGCCGCGCCGTCTTGTCCTGCGCCAGCAGGACCTGCGCCTCTGCCGGCGTCACGGCCCCGAAATAGGGCAGGCCCGAGTCGGCCGCACGGCGATGCGCGGCATCCAGCACTGCTTTGGTGGCATCGCTCACCGCAAAAGTATAGCGCGCCTCATTTCCGGCGCGCGCCCGACGGCGCAGGTCTGCACCAGTGCGTGGCGGCCCGGCTCGCGCTGGAATCGTTTTGGTGCGCGCGCCGGCGCGTCGGGACCGGGCGCTGCGGCAAGCCCTTGTTCCAACCGGTGCCAGCGCTGCCGGCTTATGGCATAGTTTCTGCTTTTCCGATGCGCTGCGCGCCACGCCGCCAGCGCGAAGCGCCGTTCGATCGCAGCACATATTCCAACGGGAGACACGCAATGGCTGGATCCGCCGACGTACTGAAACTGCTCAAGGACAAGGAGGTCAAGTTCGTCGACCTTCGCTTCACCGACACGCGCGGCAAGGAACAGCATGTGCAGGTCCCGGCGAAAGTCTTCACCCAGGACAAGTTCGACAACGGCCACGCCTTCGACGGCTCGTCGATCGCCGGCTGGAAGGGCATCGAAGCCTCGGACATGCTGCTGATGCCCGACCCCGACACGGCGCGCATCGACCCGTTCACCGAGGAGATCACGCTCAACATCACCTGCGACGTCGTCGAGCCGACCGACGGCAAGGGGTACGACCGCGACCCGCGCTCGCTCGCCAAGCGCGCGGAGGCATACCTCAAGTCGACCAAGCTCGGCGACACCGCATACTTCGGCCCCGAGCCCGAGTTCTTCATCTTCGACTCGGTGACCTGGAACGTCGACATGTCCGGCTGCTTCGTCAAGATCGAATCGGAAGAGGCGCCATGGTCGGCGGGCAAGGAGTTCGACGAAGGCAACTGGGCGCACCGCGCGCCGGTCAAGGGCGGCTACTTCCCGGTGCCGCCGATCGACTCGCTGCAGGACATCCGCAACGCGATCGCGCTGCAGCTCGAGGAGCAGGGCGTCGAGGTGGAGGTGTTCCACCACGAGGTGGCGGCCGCGGGCCAGACCGAGATCGGCACCAAGTTCAACAGCCTAGTCAAACGCGCCGACTGGATGCAGATCCTCAAGTACACGGTGCACATGGTCGCGCACAACTACGGCAAGACGGCGACCTTCATGCCCAAGCCGATCGTCGGCGACAACGGCTCGGGCATGCACGTGCACCAGTCGGTCTGGAAGGATGGCAAGAACCTGTTTGCCGGCAACGGCTACGCCGGATTGTCCGAGTTCGCGCTGTTCTACATCGGCGGCGTGATCAAGCACACCAAGTCGCTGAACGCGATCACTAACCCGGGCACCAATTCGTACAAGCGCCTGGTGCCGGGGTTCGAGGCGCCGATCAACCTCGCCTACTCGGCGCGCAACCGCTCGGCCGCATGCCGCATTCCGTACGTCAGCAATCCGAAGGGACGCCGGGTAGAAGTGCGCTTCCCCGATCCGACCACCAATCCCTATCTGTGCTTCGCGGCGCTGCTGATGGCCGGCCTGGACGGCGTTCAGAACAAGATCCATCCGGGCGATCCGATCGACAAGAATCTCTACGACCTGCCGCCGGAGATCGCCGCCAAGGTGCCTCACCCGTGCGCGTCGCTCGACGAGGCGCTGGACAATCTCGACCGCGACCGCGAGTACCTGACGCGCGGCGGCGTGTTCTCGAACGACATGATCGATGCCTACATCGCGCTCAAGATGGAGGAGGTCACCCGCTTCCGCATGACGACCCACCCGATCGAGTTCGAGATGTACTACAGCTCCTGACCCCGTAACCGCCAGCCGGCGGGGCGGTCCGGCAGGCCGCCCCGTTTTTTTTGCTACACTGCGCCGATGCTACGAATCAACGCCGCTTCGCGACCGGCGCGATGCGCGTGCGCGGTGTCGATGCTCGCGCTGGCCTGGTCTTTGCCGGCCGCGGCGGCGTCGCTCGCCGACAAGGCGAGGGAAAACGCCTGCGCAAAAAAGCCGGTGCGGGTCGACGGCGCGAGCGAGACGTTCAAGTGCGAAACCGCCTCGGGCATCACCGCGTATTTCAATGTCTCGGGCGCGGCGTCGTCGAGCGCGGCGGCGAGGACGCCGACGCCGGCCGGATTTCCCAAGGTCGACGCCGGAACGCAGCGGGACCGCGACAGCGTTCGCCACAAGGTGCTGAGCGACGAGCTGGCGACCGAGGAAAAGCTGCTGGCGGAAGCGCGCTCGGCGTACGGCGACGGGACGCCGCCGCCGCTGCCCGACGAGAAGACGAACGCGCAGAAGTACGCCGATCGCCTGGCCCGATTGCGCCAGGCGGTGGCGCTGCACGAAAAGAACATCGATGCGCTGAAGAGGGAACTGGCCGCATCGAGGTGACCCTCATGGCGAGGCGTGACGCGCCGAACGGCGAGCGTCGGAACGATCAATCGAGATTCGCGATGCCCGGGCCGCCACGTGCCACCGACGACATCCTCGCGCTCTGCGCCGGGCTGGAGCTGCTGGCGACGGCGGTCGTGCTGCTCGACCGCGCGCTCGACATCCGCTACGCCAATCCGGCGGCGGAAAATCTGTTCGAGCTGTCGAAGCGCCAGCTCGTCGGCCAGCCGGCCAGGAGCGTTTTCGGCGAGGCGTCGTCGCTGTTCGACGCGATCGACCGCGCGCTGGTCAACCGGGCCTCCTACACCGAGCAGGAGCTCGAGATCGCCGTCGGCGGCCGGCTGCGGCTGCACCTCGCCGGCACCGTGTCGCTGGTCGATCTTCCGGAGGCGGCGCTGCTGCTCGAGTTCCGCCACATCGACCAGCAGCTCAAGATCGCGCGCGAGGAGCGCCAGCTCGAGCAGCAGCAGGCCAACCGCGACCTGATCAGGAGCCTCGCCCACGAGATCAGGAATCCGCTCGGCGGCATTCGCGGCGCGGCGCAGCTCCTCGAGCGCGAGCTCGAGCGCCGTCCGCTGCTCGAATACACGCAAGTCATCATCGGCGAGGCAGACCGACTGCAATCGCTGGTCGACCGGCTGCTGACGCCGCACCGGATGCCGAAGCATCAGCGGGTCAACATCCACGAGATCCTGACCCGCGTGTCGAGCGTGGTGCAGGCCGAGTTTCCGCGCGTCGGGATGCTGACCGATTTCGACATCAGCCTGCCGGAATTCGACGCCGATCCGGAGCAGCTCACGCAGGCCGTCTTCAACGTCGTGCGCAACGCCGCGCAGGCGCTGGAAGGCGCGCTCGGCCTACCGCAGATCCGCCTGACGACGCGCGTCGCGCGCGGCGTCACTCTGGCCCGCCGCCGTCACCGGCTGGTGCTCGCGCTCTCGATCGAGGACAACGGCCCAGGGATTGCGCCATCGATCCGCGATCGCATCTTCTTCCCGCTGGTATCCGGACGCGAGGGTGGCAGCGGGCTCGGATTGACCATCGCGCAGACGTTCATCACGCAGCACAACGGCGCGATCGAGTGCGAAAGCGTGCCCGGGCACACGGTGTTCACGATCCTGCTGCCGCTGGAATTTGGCGGCGGCAGCGCGTAGATTGCATGGATGCGAGGTTGCCCCTGGAATCGCCGGCGATGAGCGCGAGCGCGGGCAGCGGCGTGTGGATCGTCGACGACGATCGCTCGATCCGCTGGGTGCTCGAAAAAGCACTCGCCCGCGAAGGCATACCGTTTCGCACCTTCGCCTCGGCGCGCGACGCGGTACAGGCGCTGCAGGACGAAACGCCGCAGGTGCTGGTATCCGACATCCGGATGCCCGGCGAGACCGGCCTCGAGCTGCTGGCCGACCTCAGAGAACGCCATCCGCGCGTGCCGGTGATCATCATGACCGCCTACTCGGACCTGGACAGCGCGGTCGCGGCGTTTCGCGGCGGCGCTTTCGAGTATCTGCCCAAGCCGTTCGACGTCGATCACGCGATCGCGCTGATCCGGCGCGCGAGCGCCGACGTCCCGGCGGCGACCGATGCAACCGGCGCGTCGGTCGGGACCCCGGACATGCTGGGTCAGGCCCCGGCGATGCAGGAAGTCTTTCGCGCCATCGGCCGCTTGTCGCATTCGCACGCGACGGTGCTGGTCACCGGCGAATCGGGCACCGGCAAGGAGCTGGTCGCCCGCGCTCTGCACCGGCACAGTCCGCGCGCCTCCGCGCCATTCGTGGCGATCAATACGGCTGCGATTCCGAAGGACCTGCTGGAATCCGAGCTGTTCGGGCACGAGCGCGGCGCATTCACCGGCGCGCAGAGCGCGCGGCGCGGCCGCTTCGAGCAGGCCGAGGGCGGCACGCTGTTCCTCGACGAGATCGGCGACATGCCGCAGGATCTGCAGGTGCGGCTCTTGCGCGTGCTGTCCGACAGCGAATACTACCGGGTCGGCGGCCACGCCCCGCTGAAGGCCAGCGTGCGCATCATCGCGGCGACCCACCAGGACCTCGACGCGCGCGTGCGGCAGGGGATGTTCCGCGAAGACCTGCTGCATCGCCTGAACGTGGTGCGCCTGCGCCTGCCGCCGCTGCGCGAGCGCGGCGAGGATATCGCGCCGTTGGCGCGCCATTTCCTGGCCAGGAGCGCGCGCGAGCTGGCGACCGAACCGAAGCAGCTCACCGATGCGGCGCTCGCGCTGCTCGGCGCGTTCGACTTCCCGGGCAACGTCCGCCAGCTCGAGAACGTCTGTCACTGGTTGACGGTGATGGCGCCGGGGCAGCGCGTCGACGCCGGCGATCTGCCGCCGGAAGTCCGGGCTGCCGGCGGCGAGCGCGGGTCGGAGCGCGACGGCGACTGGCACCGGGCGCTCGACCGCGAGCTCTCGCGCGCACTCGCCCGAGGCGAGCGCGCCGTCGGAAACCGGCTCGGAAAGGAGTTCGAGCGAACGTTGATCCTGCGCGCGCTGGCTCACACCGGCGGGCACCGTATGGAAGCCGCGCAATGGCTGGGCTGGGGCCGCAACACGCTGACCCGCAAGATCCGGCAGTTGAAGATCGATCCCGGCAAGCGCTGATCAAGCGCGCGGCTACGGGAACAGACGCCGCCACAAGCGGCAATGGCTCGGCGCGAACGCCGGCTTCTTCACGACCCGCAGCGCTACTGCGGGTAGGACCCTTTGGGCGTGGCTTCGGCTTCGGGCGGCGTGACTGCCGGCGCCGGCTTCCCGGCATCGGCGGTGGTGGCGGCGGGCACCGGACGCGTAATCGGCGTCGTGCGCGGCGGCGGCGTCTTCGGATAACCGGCATCGGTCAGCATGCTCTGCCACTTGCTTTCGTTGAAGCCGGTGGCGACCTGGTCGCCGACCTGCAGAGCCGGAGCCTCGAGGCCGTTGGTCAGCCGCTTCAACTTGTCGGCGCCGTCGCCCTGCGACACGTCGATCACCGCATGCGGGACGCCGCGCTTGTTGAGCAGGCCTTCCGCGGTGTCGCAGACCACGCCGCAGGCGAACGAGTACAGGGTGACCGGATAACGCTCCTGCGCCTGCTGCGTCGCGAACGACAACTGGCTGGTCTCGATGCTGTTGCGGCCGATGCGCTTGGTCTGCGGATTCCTGGCGTTCGGCGGCGGCGGCTTGTCGGAGTAGACGACGCGTCCCTCCTGGTCGACGTAGCGATAGACCTGCGTCTGCGCGGCTGCGCCGGCGCTCGCCAGCAGCATCAGGCAGGCCAGGCCCGCGGCGCAGCTTGTCGGGAAAGACTTCATCATCGCGACCTCCGTTGAACCGAACCGGTGACGCACTATGACGCCAGCATAGCATAACGGGTTTCGGCGAACTAATGCAGCGATTTCGTTCTTTTGCCTGCTGAAGTCCACAAATACCGCCGGGCCGGGTGCCGGCAGGATCGAAGCGGTCCGCTCCGCCATCGACCGGCCTGGCGGGCGGCGGTTGCCGGATCGGAAGCCGACGCTTCAGCGCCCCAGGCGCTGGGGCTCTCCGACGGCGGCAAGCCGGGCTTCGAGCGCCGAGAGCTCCTCCGGCGTGCCGACGTTGGCCCAGCCACCGTCGAAGCGCTCGCCGCTGACCCAGCCGCGCCCGATCCAGTCACGGTACAGCGGCAGTATTCTCGACTTCGCTCCGCGCGGCAGGCCCTCGAACAAGCTGCGGCGATACAGCGCGATATTGCCGAAGGTCAGTCGCGGTCCCGCCGCCAGCGACAGCAATCCGTCGACCAGCGCGAAGTCGCCTTCGCGATGGTAGTCGGGGTTGGGCACTATCACCATGTGCGCGTGCGGCGCTTCGCGGGTCGCCTTCATCGCCGCCAGCCGCGGTTTGAGCGATCGATAGTCGAAGGTCGTGTACAAATCACCGCTGACGATCAGCGCGATCTCGCGATCGAGCAGAGGCAACGCGGTCGCGATGCCTCCGGCGACCTCGAGCGGCTCGGCCTCGCGCGAATAGCGGACGCTCGCGCCGAAGGCACGACCGTCGCCGATCGAGGCCTCGATCGCGCCCCCGAGGTGCGCGACGTTGATGACGATCTCGTTGAATCCCGCCGCCACCAGCCGCTCGATCTGCCACGCGATCAGCGTCTTGCCGCCGACCTGCAGCAGCGGCTTCGGGACCGCATCGGACAGCGGGCGCATGCGCTCGCCGCGGCCGGCGGCGAGGATCATCGCCGTCGCGGGCGGCATCAAAACGTGTACCCGGCGACCGGCTGCTTCGCTTCGAGCTGGTCGAGCAGATGCAGCAGCGGACCTAACGCCCGGTAGCGGGCGCAGGCGCGGCGCAGGTAGTTCATGACCCGAGGCATGTCGGCGACATAGCCGTGCTTGCCGTCCCGATGCGCGAGCCGCGCGAAAATCCCCAGCACCTTGAGCTGACGCTGCACGCCCATCCATTCGAAGTCGCGCCAGAAGTC
>DATEFZ010000233.1:0-6179 GCA_035280325.1 Casimicrobiaceae bacterium | reverse complement strand
CGGCTTCCCGCAGACAACGGCGGCGCCGCTCAGTGGCACCGGTTCGTGTGGCTCGAGGCCGGGCGCGACGTGTACGAGAAGCTGATCGGCAACTGGCTGGCGCCGCCGCTGTGGGAAGTTCGCTACGCGCGTTTCGACCAGGGCGATGTCGCCGACCGCGCCGAGGAGTGGCGCGTCACCGTCGCCGGCGACGGCAACGTGCGCCAGGTGCGCCACCAGTTGCCCGAGCGGCAGCCCGGCGCGAGCCTGTCGCGCGACCAGGCGCGCGCCGTCGCACGGCAGGAAATCCGCCGTCGTTTCGGCCTCGATCCGGATGCGCTTACCGAGACTTCCGCCGACGAGCAGCAGCGCCCCGCCCGCGCCGATTGGCAGTTCACCTATGGCGCTCCCAAGGTCGACGTCGGCAAGGGAGGCGAGGCGCGCGTCATCGTCGCGATCGCCGGCGACCAGATCGCGGGTTCCGGGCGCTACGTCTTCGTCCCCGAGGACTGGCAGCGCGCCGAGCGCAAGCGTGCCGGTCGATTCTCGCTCGTCAAGAATGCGGTGACGCTGGCGATCGCCGTGACCTCGCTGGCCGCGATCATCGCCACCATCATCGCCTGGAGCCGGGGTCGTTTCGACAAGCGCGCGTTCTGGCTCGCGCTTGCGGTCGTCGGCGTCGGCACGCTGGTCAACGGCATCGATTCCTGGCCGACCTTTTCGATGCAGCTCAAGACCACCGAGCCGCTGACGCCGCAGATCGCGCTGCTCGCCGCGGGGCTTGCGTTCTCGCTCCTGCCGCTGACGCTGCTGGCGAGCCTGCTGGCGGGCGTCGCGGTGTGGGTCGCGCGCGAGCACTCGGCGCCGGACACCGACGTCGGCCGCCTGTGGCTGACGGGAGCCAGCGCCGGATTCTTCGTCGCCGGCGTCGAGGCGCTGGCGGCCGCCGCCGCGACGCAGGATTTCCCGCGCGCGCCGAGCTACGTCAACGAAAACGCGTGGCTGCCTTGGCTGGACGCGATCGCCCGATCGGTCACCACGCCGGTGCTCGGCGTGGCGGTGACGATCATCGCGCTGCACTGGCTGGAACGGTGGACCCACGGCTGGCAGCGCCGCCGCGCCGTGGTCTACGTCGCGCTGACGCTGGCGACCGCGGCGCTGGCCGCGATCGGCGCCAACGACTGGACGACGATCGTCGCCGCGGGACTGGTCGGCGGCGCGCTGTACACGCTGGTGTTCGCCACCGTGCTGCGGTTCGATCTGCGACTGGTTCCGGCGTTCGTCGCCGCGGGCGCGGTCGTGCGCATCATCGGCAACGCGATGCTCAAAGGCACCGCCTCCGGCGCCGTTTACGCGGCGCTGGAAATCGCCACCACGCTGGCGGTGGCCTGGGGCATCACCCGCTATCTGCTGCGCGCCAACGTCTCCTCGTCGCCGGCGCCACTCCCGGCGTCCTGAACGCTCGTCGCCCACCGCGGCGAGCGTCTACTCGATCTTCACCCAGTAAGGCATCACCTGGTTGTCGGCGCGGTGCACCGCGGTGACGTTGCTGCGCGTCGCCCACGGGATCACCTGGCGGTGCAGCGGCAGGTGGTTGATCTCGGCGTCATGCGTCGCCAGCGCCTCGCGAATCTCCGCCAGCCGCGTCTCGGGGTTCATCTCGACCTTGATTCTGGCGACCAGCGCGTCGAGCTTCGGGTTGCTGTACCGGCCGTAGTTGTAGTCGCCGTCGCCTTTGCCGTCGTAGGTCGACAGGACAGGTTGCAGGATGAAGATGGCGTCGGTGGCGCCGCCGCCCCAGCCGAGCATATACATGCTGGTGTCGAGCTTTTCGAGCTTCGGAAAGTAGTTGGCGCGCGGCATCGCGTTGACCTTGACCGTCACGCCGATCTGCGCCCACATCGCCGCCAGCGCCTGGCAGATCTTCTCGTCGTTGACGTAGCGGTTGTTCGGGCAGTCGAGCGTCACCGAGAATCCGTTCGGATAGCCGGCCTGCGCCAGCAGCTCCTTCGCCTTCGCCTTGTCGTACGGCAAGCGCCGCTCGAGCTCCGGCGTCGACTGCTTCGGCGAGGGCAGCAACACACCCGACGGCTGCGACAGGCCGCGCATCGTCGTGCTACGGATCGCGGCGATGTCGATCGCCTGGTACAGCGCCTGCCGCACGCGCTTGTCGCGGAACGGATTCCTGCCCTTGACGTCGGAGTACAGGAGCTCGTCGCGCTTCTGATCCATGCCGATGAACACGATCCGGTTCTCGCTGCCTTCGAGCACCTTGACGCCGGGCGTGGCCTTGAGCCGCGGCACGTCCTGCGGCGGCGGATCGTTGACCAGGTCGACCTCGCCGGTGACGAGCGCCGCGAGCCGCGTTGCGTCGGAAACGATCGGCAGGTAGATCACTTCATCGGCGTTGCCCTCGAACAGCCCTTCCCTGATCCCCCACCAGTCGGGATTCTTGACCAACACCGTCTTGATGTCAGGCTGGCGCGACTTCAGCATGTAAGGACCGGTGCCGTTGGCCTCGTGCGCCGTGATCATGTCCTCGTTTTGGGTATAGTTCTGGGGCAGCGTGGCGCGATTGACCTCGCACCACGCCTTGCTCATGATGTTGATCGTGGCCACGTGTTCGAGCTCGATCGGGTTGGGGCCGTTGGTGGTGAATTCGACGGTCAGCGGGTCGATCTTCTTCGGGATGCCGGACGCCGTGGCGTAGACGCGAAGCTGCGAGCTGTCGGCGCGGGCGCGGGCAAAGCTGAACACGACGTCGTCGGCGGTGAACGGGGTGCCGTCGTGGAACTTGACGCCCGGCCGCAGGTGGAAGCGCCATACGGTGGGCGAGACCTGCTCCCACGACGTCGCCAGCCACGGCTTTATGGCCAGCGTCTTGTCGCGGTTGACCAGCGTTTCGTAGATCAGGATGTTGATGTTGTTGGTCAGGTTCTCGTTCTGCGAATGCGGGTCGGTGGTCTGCATGTCGCCGCGCCCGGCCCAGCGCAGCGTCTTGCCCGAGGCCGGTGTCGCCGCCGTCGCTGCCAGCGCGGCCAGCGTGAACGCAACGGTGATCAGGCGCAGCATGGAGCGTCTCCCCTGATGGAAAAGAAGCGATGATAATCCTGCGCGGCGAGCGCGGTCGCATCGAAGTCGGGAAATCCCGATCGTGACCCGGCCGCGCCAGCACGCCGGCGGCAGCGCGCCTGGCTCTCCGCCCGAAACGAGCCCGATCGCCGAGCTTCGCCGGAAGCTCGACGCCGGCATGGCAGCCGACCGGATAGCACTCGCGCGCAGGATCGACCGCCTGGCGCACGGCGCGACAGCCGCCGAGCGGGCGAAGGTCGAGCAGGCGATCGCCGCCTCGGTCGATCGGGCGCAGCGGCGCGCTGCGGCGCGGCCGGCGATCGCGTATCCGCCGGAGCTGCCGGTTTCGGTGCAGCGCGAGGCGATCGCCTCGGCCATCGCCGCACACCAGGTGGTCATCGTTCGCGGCGAGACCGGCTCCGGCAAGACGACGCAGATACCGAAGATCTGTCTCGACATCGGGCGCGGCGTCCGCGGCATGATCGGCCACACGCAGCCGCGGCGGATCGCCGCGCGCAGCGTCGCCGCGCGCATCGCCGAGGAGCTCGAGAGCGAAGTCGGCGCCGCGGTCGGCTACAAGGTCCGCTTTACCGACCGCACGCGGCCCGACGCCTATATCAAGCTGATGACCGATGGCATCCTGCTGGCCGAGACGCAGTCCGACCGCACGCTGGCCGCGTACGACACCATCATCGTCGACGAGGCGCACGAGCGCAGCCTGAACATCGACTTCCTGCTCGGCTATCTCAAGCAACTGCTGCCGCAGCGGCCCGACCTGAAGGTGATCGTCACCTCGGCGACGCTCGACGCCGATCGCTTCGCCCGCCACTTCGGCGCGCCGGGGCAACCGGCGCCGGTGGTCGAGGTTTCGGGTCGCAGCTATCCGGTCGAAGTGCGCTACCGTCCGCTCGGCAGCGGCGCCGACGAGTCCGACGACGAGGAAGAGCTCGAAGAGGCGATCGTCGCGGCGGTCGACGACCTGTGGCGGGTGAAGGCCGGCGACATCCTGGTGTTCCTGCCCGGCGAGCGCGAGATCCGCGAAACCGGCGACCTTCTCCGACGATCGATCGCGCGGCGCCCGTACGCGAGCATGGCCGAGGTGCTGCCGTTGTACGCGCGGCTGTCGGTCGACGAGCAGCAGCGCGTCTTCGGCAAGAGCAACGGCCGGCGCATCGTGCTCGCCACCAACGTGGCCGAAACGTCGCTGACGGTTCCCGGAATCCGCTATGTGATCGACGCGGGATTGGCCCGGATCAAGCGCTATTCGCTGCGCAACAAGGTGACGCTGCTGCAGATCGAGAAGATCTCGCGGGCCGCGGCCGACCAGCGCGCCGGTCGCTGCGGCCGCGTCGCCGCCGGGGTATGCGTGCGGCTGTACGCCGAAGACGACTACGCCGCGCGCCCCGAATACACCGAGCCCGAGATCCTGCGCTCGTCGCTCGCAGCGGTGATCCTGCGCATGGCCGCGCTGGGGCTTACCGCGGTCGACGCCTTTCCGTTCGTCGAGCGCCCGAGCCCGCGCGCGGTCGCCGACGGCTATCGGCTGCTGGAAGAACTCGGGGCGGTCGACCGGTCGCGGCTGCTGACTGCGCTGGGTGCGGAGCTGGCCAGGCTGCCGATCGATCCGCGCATCGCGCGCATGCTGCTGGCGGCGAAGGACTCGGGGTGCGTCGCCGAGATGCTGGTGATCGCGAGCGCGCTGTCGGTGCCCGACCCGCGCGATCGGCCGCTCGACAAGCGGCAGGCCGCCGACCAGGCGCACCTGCGCTTTCGCGACGAGAGCTCGGATTTCCTGAGCTTCCTCGGCCTCTGGGAGTTCTTCGCCGACGGCCTGGCGTCGAAGGCGACGCATCGCCAGCAGGTCGATCGATGCCGCGCCCATTTCGTGTCGTACCTGCGGTTGCGCGAATGGCGCGACCTGCACCGCCAGCTCGCCGAGCAGCTTGCCGAGCAGGGCTGGCGCTGGACCGATGCATTGCCGGACAGCATCGACGCGCCGCGCTTCGAGGCGATCCATCGGGCACTGCTGGCCGGCCTGTTATCTAACGTCGGCATTCGCGCCGACGCCGATGCCCATTACCTCGGCGCGCGCGGCATCAGGTTCTTTCTGCACCCGGCGTCGGGGCTGTCGAAAAAAACCGCGCAATGGGTGGTCGCCGCCGAGCTGACCGATACGACGCGTCTGTACGCGCGCTGCGCGGCGCGGGTGCAGCCGGAATGGATCGAGCAGGCGGCCGAAGGACTCACCGACCGCAGCTATTTCGACCCGCGATGGGACGCCTCGCGCGGCGAGGTAGTCGCCTCCGAGCGCGTCGCGCTGTATGGTCTGACGCTGGTGCCGCGGCGGCGCGTCTCCTACGGCGCGGTCGATCCCGCAGCGGCGCACGAGGTCTTCCTGCGCGAGGCGCTGGTTCCGGGCGCGCTCGCCACCAAGGGTCGGTTTCTCCGGCACAACCGGGAGTTGATCGAATCGATCCGCCAGCTCGAGCACAAGGCTCGACGACAGGACGTGCTGGTCGACGATGCCGCGCTGTACGAGTTCTACGCCGCGCGCGTCCCGGACGACGTCCACGCCACGGCGGCTTTCGAGCGGTGGCGCGTCGCGGCCGAAGAGCGCGTGCCGCGACTGCTGTACATGAGCCGCGAAGCGCTGATGCGGCACAGCGCCGAGGCTGTCACCGAGGAGCAGTATCCGGAGGCGATGATCTTAGCCGGCGCGAGGCTGCCGCTCGAATACCGCTTCGCGCCGGGCCATCCACTCGACGGCCTGACCTTGACCGTGCCGCTGCCGCTGCTGAACCAGATCGACGCGGCGCGGCTGTCGTGGCTGGTGCCGGGCATGGTCCGCGAAAAGATCGGCTGGTATCTGAAAGCGCTGCCCAAGGCGTTGCGCAACCGGCTGACGCCGGCAGCCGAGGTCGTCACCGCGTTCCTGACGGCGAACGAATGCGGCCGGCCGTCCGCCGGCGCCGATCTCGCCGATGCGCTGCTCGCGTTCTGCGCTGCGCGGCTCGGTGAGCCGTTGCCGGCGGACGTCTGGGACGACGGCGCGATGCCCGAGCACCTGAAGGTCAACCTGCGCGTCGTCGACGCCGCCGGCAGCGAGCTTGCGCAGGGCCGCGACGTCG
>DATEFZ010000232.1:0-4374 GCA_035280325.1 Casimicrobiaceae bacterium | reverse complement strand
GATCGCGCGGCGGCCAGTCCGGCGGGCGTCCGCGTCCGGTGCGCACCAGCCGTCCGCTTGCGCCGTACAGCGCCCACTCCGCCGCGCGGTCGGCGCCGGGCGCCGTGTCGAGCAACACGCGGAGCGTGGTCATCGGCGGTGTCGGGGATCGTAAGCGGTGCGCGCCGATTGTACGCGAGCCACCGCCGGAGTCCCCACGCTCGCGCTTCGCATCACTCGACGACCTGCCAGACGACGGTGGGCCACGCGTTGGTCGCCGCGGACCGGTGCAGCAACGCCCTGGCGCGAGCGAGCGTGTCACCTTGTCGCGCCTCGATCGTCACCTCGAACCAGTCGCTTCTGACGCTGAGCAGAGTTTCGTCGACCACGAGATCCGGTCGCGGCAGGCGGGATCGGAAGTCGGCCAGCGTGATGAAGGGCGTCCCCTTGCGCGACGCCACGATGGCGGCGCTGCCCGCGGCGTCGAGCCCGCCGACCAAAGCCACCAGGACTTCCGGAGGTGCGGTGTTGACGTTGACTGCGGCCGGCGGGTCGAGCGCCGAGATGAACGGCAGTGCGCGCGCGATCAGCCCCGGCTCGGCGCCGCGCACTGCGAGCAGCTCCTCGGTGCGCCGCACCGCCGCGTTCGCGGCGAGGCCGGGCGGCGTGCGGGCGAGATACCATGCGTCCTCGGCGCCGCCGGGTCCGCTGACGCGATCGTCGGCATCGACCCAGTCGGCGATCGCATCGAGCAACCCGGCGGGCAGCGCAAGCTCGGCGAACAGGCGCTCGAGCGCGCCGCGCGTCGGCTTCGGCGCGGCCGGCGCGCCGGCCAGGTTGTCGATGTTGATGCGGCTCTGCGCGTCGATGATGTAGCCGCCGATCGAGCCGTTCTCGATCGGCAGCGCCGGCAGCTTGAGCGCCCACGGCTGGCCGAGATCGACCACGTTGCCGCCGGCGTTGTCGCGCACGATCTGGCGCGCCCATTGCACGCCGGCCATCGCCAGCGCCTGCGCCTGCACCTGGTCGCGCCGATGCTCGTGCTCGTTGACCCACCGCTGCTGCTGCCACAGCAGCGTCGCCGCGATCGTCGCCGCCAGCGCCGCGAGCAGCATTGCCAGGACGATAGCAGCGCCGCGCTCGACCCGCCACCGCGCGCCGCCAGCGCTCATCGCAGTGCCAGCCATCGCTCGAGGGTCTCGCCCGAGGCGAGCGTCAGGCCCACCCGGACCGCGCGCGGCAAAGCACCTTCGCCGCCCAGCGGCCAGGTCTCGACCCAGCGGCCATCCGCCGCCAGGTACGACAGGCGAAACTGCGCAACGCCGGAGAGCAGGGTGTACGAGGTCGGGGCACTCTCGCGCGGACGATCGTATCCGGGCCAATACAGCACCTGGACGTTGCCGGCGGTGAATCGGTAGCCGAGCCTCTGTCCGGCGCTGCCCGGATCGACGGCGAATTCCGGGCCCGCGCGCGAGAAGGCGACGGCGCCGTTGCCGGAGGCATCGACGATTCCCAGCCACGCCGGCTCGCGGGTCGGCCCGTTGCGCGCGCTGCGCGGCATCGCGGCGCGCATGTCGCCTTCCAGACGGGCGAAGAACAGGTCGAGCGTCCGCCAGCGCGCGGCCTCGGCCGCCAGCCGGCTTTCGCTTTCCGATAGCGATGCCAGCGCCCGGTAGCCCAGCACGGCGAGCAAGGCGACGATTGCGATCGCGATCAGCACCTCGAGCAGGGTGAAGCCGGACCGCGCCGTCGGCCGCATCTTCATGGCGACGTCTGCCCGAGGTAGCCGACCAGCCGCACCAGCGTGTAGTCGGGGCGCGCCGCGGCGCCGACATCGATCTCGATCCTGCGGAAGGCAGGATTCGGCGTGCCGCTGACGACTTCGCGCCAGGCGAACGCGGCGCCGGCCTGCAGGTCGGTGCCGCTGCGCTCGCCGACCGGGCGCGAAGGCGTCTCCAGCTGCGCGAGAGCGAGGCGATTCTGCGCAACCCAGAGCGCGAGCGTGCGTGCCTTGAGCGCGGTTGCGCTGTCGGCGCTTTGCGCGACGCTGCGAAAACCGGCGGCGAGCGCGACGGCGACGATCGCCAGCGCGACCAGCACCTCGATCAGCGTGAAGCCTCGCGTTCTGCCGAACACTAGCGCGGCGTCGGGCCGCTCAGCGCAACCCGGTTCAGCGGATCGGCGGCGAGGAGCAAATACCATTCCGGCGATTCGATGCGGATGACATACGGCTCGTTGCGGCCGCTGGGACGCAACGGCAGGATCGCGTCCGCGGCGACGGGAAGCCCGGCGTAGTCGCGCACCGCGACCGAAAGCGACGTCGGCAGCCTTCGTGGCTGCAGCAGCTCGTCGTCGGACAGCGCTGCCCATGACGATGGCGATTCGGCCGACCGTCGCCAGAACCGGTAGCCGCCGGCCGCTGCCGATACGCCGAGCGTCTCGTCCTTCCACTGCGCGAGGAGCGCCGCGTGCTCGAGCGCGTCGGCCATGCGCCGTCCCTCGCGCACCAGTTCGCGCCGCGGATCGGCCTCGAGGCGCGCGTAGGCGAGCCCCGCGGCGAGCGCGATGACGATCAGGACGACCAGCACCTCGGCCAGCGTGAATCCGGCGTCGCCGCCGCGGTACGACGCCGCCGTCTTGCGCGCGCCGGCTACAGGTCCCACGACCCGATGTCGGCGTCGAATCCGGTGCCGCCGGGCGCGCCGTCGGCGCCGAAGCTGAACACGTCGTACTCGCCGCGCAAGCCGGGATTGATGTACTGATAGTCGTTGCCCCAGGGGTCCTTCGGCAGTCGTTCCAGGTAGCCGTTCGGTTTCCAGTTCGGCGGCAGCGGTGGTTGCGTCGGCTTGCTGACCAGCGCAGCCAGCCCCTGATCGCCGGTCGGATAGCGTCCGTTGTCGAGTCGATACAGCTTCAGCGCCTGGCTTATCGCGGCGATGTCGTTCTTCGCAGCGATAACCCGCGCTTCGTCCGGACGCTCGAGGATCCGGGGCACGACCAGCGCCGCGAGAATGCCGAGAATGACGATGACGACCAGCACTTCGACCAGCGTGAAGCCGCCGGAAGCAGCGGGTCGGCTCGACACCGGGCGTTGCCGCGAGCAGGACATGCGGGCCATTATAATCGGCCCGATTCGGGAACCTCTGGACAACGGCGGGGGGATCCCGGCAAGCCTCCGTCGCGGCCACGCGGGACTTGTTCAGAGGTTCCTTAGCTTTCGAGGTTCGCGTTCGATGCGCTATGTCATGGGGCTGCTGGTGCTGGCAGCCGCGGTTTGCGGCGCGGCGTACTGGTGGGCGACGGCCGCGCCGCTGCATCTGCCGGCGTCGGGCTATGCGTTCGACGTCAAGCCCGGCGCTACGCTGCGCTCGGTCGCGCGCGACCTGACCGCCGCCGGCGTGCTGCCCGCAGACTGGACGCTGGTGGCGCTGGCGAGGGCGACCCGCGTCGATCGCAGCATCAAGGCCGGCAACTACGCGATCGATTCGCGAACCACGCTCGCCCGGCTGCTCGCCAAGCTGACGCAGGGCGACGTCACCCAGTCGTCGCTGGCGGTGGTCGAAGGCTGGACGTTTCGCGATCTGAAGGCCGCATTGCGCAAGGACGACAAGATCGTCAAGCGCTCGATCGATCTGCCCGACACCGAGCTGATGAAGAGTATCGGCGCGACCGAAACCGTGCCAGAAGGGCTGTTCTTTCCCGACACCTATTTCTTTTCCGCCGGTTCGACCGACACGGCGCTGCTGGCGCGAGCCTACCGCACGATGCACGAGCGGCTGGCGGTGGCGTGGGCGGCGCGCGCGCCCGACCTTCCGCTCGCCGACCCGTACCAGGCGCTGACGCTGGCCTCGATCGTCGAGAAGGAGACCGGCCGCGCCGCCGACCGGCCGCTGGTCGCCGCGGTATTCATCAACCGGCTGAAGCTCGGCATGCGGCTGCAGACCGACCCGGCGGTGATCTACGGCATCGGCGAAGGCTTCGACGGCAACCTGAAAAAAGGCGATCTCGAAAAGGACCGGCCGTTCAACACCTACGTGCACACCGGCCTGCCGCCGACGCCGATCGCGTTGCCGGGGCAGGCCTCGATCGACGCGGTGCTGCACCCGCCTGCCGTGCAGTATCTGTATTTCGTTGCCCGCGGCGACGGCTCGAGCGAATTCTCGAACACCATCGCCGAGCACAATCGTGCCGTGGCAAAATACCAGCGCGCGGGTCGCTGACCGCGCGCGTCGCCCTTCCGTCGTCCGACTCTCCGCGCTCTTGCCGACCGATTTCTCCCGCGGCCGCCTGATCACCGTCGAAGGCATCGACGGCGCAGGCAAGAGCACGCATCTGCCGTGGCTCAAGGAGGCGCTCGAGCGCCACGGTCACCCGGTCTGGCTCACGCGCGAGCCC
>DATEFZ010000231.1:0-7886 GCA_035280325.1 Casimicrobiaceae bacterium | reverse complement strand
CGCTGTGCTCGCCGGATGTGCCGTGCCGCCGCCCTCGCCGTCGCGTCCGCCGGCCGAAACACCGAGCGCACAGGCGCGCCTGCGCGCGGCCGATTTCGCCGCGATCCCCGGCTGGCGCGACGATGCCGAGCTCGCAGCGTGGCCGTCGTTTCTCGCCGGATGCAAGGCGCTGCTCGCGCAGCCCGACGCGGCGCTGATCTGGCGCGAGAGCTGCGCCGCGGCGGCTTCGTTCGATGCCGGCAGCGATGCCGCGGTCCGCGCGTTTTTCGAAGCACAGTTTACCCCATACCAGATCATCGCCGGCGACGGCAGCGATACCGGCACCGTCACCGGCTACTACGAGCCGCTGCTCCGCGGCAGCCGGCAGAAGACCGAGCGCTATCGATTTCCGCTCTACGCGGTTCCCGACGATCTGCTGACCGTCGATCTGGCCGCGCTCTATCCCGAGCTTGCCGACCAGCGGGTGCGCGGACGCCTCGACGGCCGGCGCGTCGTCCCCTACTGGCCTCGCGCCGACATCGACGCCGGGCGCGCACCGCTCGCGGGCAAGGAGCTGGCGTGGGTCGACAACGCGGTCGAGGCCTTCTTCCTGCAGATACAAGGCTCGGGTCGCGTGCAGCTCGCGGAAGGCGGCGTGTTGCGTCTGGGCTACGCCGACCAGAACGGCCAGCCATACCGCTCGATCGGACGGCTGCTGGTCGAGCAGGGCGAGCTGCCGCTCGCGCGCGCGTCGATGCAGGGCATCGAGGCCTGGGGCCGCGAGCATCCCGACCGGTTGCCGGCGCTGCTCGACGAGAATCCGAGCTATGTTTTTTTTCGCGTGATCGTGCCCGATCCGGCGGCGACGATCGACGGGCCGATCGGCACGCTCGGCGTACCGCTCGCAGCGGAGCGCACGATCGCCGTCGATCCCGCGCTGGTGCCGCTCGGCTCGCCGATTTTTCTGGCGACGACCTACCCGCTGTCCGACCGCGCGCTGCAGCGACTGGTGCTGGCGCAGGACACCGGCGGCGCCATCAGGGGGCCCTTGCGCGCCGATTTCTTCTGGGGCTTCGGCGACGAGGCCGGCAGCCAGGCCGGGCGCATGAAGCAGCCGGGCCGGATGTGGCTGCTGTGGCCGAAAGGCGTCGCGCCGCCTTACTGAAGCTTGCCGCGGCCGGCCGCAGGCTCGGCCGGCCCGCACGCGATTCCGGCGCTTCAGCCGCCCGCCGCCGCGAGCACGCCGTGCGCCTGGCGGTCGGCGTGATACGACGAACGCACCAGCGCACCGACGGCGGCGTGCCGGAAGCCGAGCGCGTAAGCTTCGCGCTCGAGCGCGGCAAAGCCGTCCGGATGCACGTAACGCAGCACCGGCAGGTGCGACGGCGTCGGCTGCAGATACTGGCCGATGGTCAGCATGTCGATGTCGTGAGCGCGCATGTCGCGCATCACCGCGACGATCTCCTCGTCGGTTTCACCGAGCCCCACCATCAGGCCGGACTTGGTCGGGAGATCGGGAAACCTGGCCTTGAACGACTGCAGCAGCCGCAACGAATGCGCGTAGTCCGAGCCGGGACGCGCCTGCCGGTAGAGCCTCGGCACCGTCTCGAGATTGTGGTTCATGACGTCGGGCGGCGCCAAGGCCAGGATGTCGAGCGCGCGCTCGAGCCGGCCGCGGAAGTCGGGCACCAGCACCTCGATCTGCGTGCCCGGCGAGCGATCGCGCACGGCACGGATGCAATCGACGAAATGCTGCGCGCCGCCGTCGCGTAGGTCGTCGCGGTCGACGCTGGTGATCACGACGTAGGCGAGCCCCAGCGCGGCGATGGTCGCGGCGAGGTTGGCGGGCTCGTCGGCGTCGAGCGGCAGCGGGCGCCCGTGCCCGACGTCGCAGAACGGACAGCGGCGGGTGCAGACGTCGCCCATGATCATGAACGTCGCCGTGCCCTTGCCGAAGCATTCGCCGATGTTCGGGCAGGATGCTTCCTCGCACACCGTGTGCAGGCGGTGCTCGCGCAGGATGCGCTTGATCTCGTGAAAGCGCGGCGACGACGGCGCGCGCACGCGGATCCAGTCGGGCTTTCTCAACCGCTCGACCGCGACGACCTTGATAGCGTATTGGCCAAACAAGCGGGCCGTCTTGGCGTCGCCCTTGTGCTTGACACCGGCGGCGTTGCTTGGCGCGGAGGGAACATGCGGCTCGCTCATGGCGCGGACGAATCGAGCGCCGCGGCGAGCACGGCGACGAGCCGCGACTCGACCTCGGCTCGCGGTACCACGACCCCCAGGTCGCGCAGCTGCGTCACCGCGAGCCCGCGGTAGCCGCAGGGGTCGATGTCGGAAAAGGGAGCCAGGTCCATGTCGAGGTTGAGCGCCAGGCCGTGGTAACTGCAGCCATTCCTGATCTTGAGTCCCAGCGCGGCGATTTTCGCTTCGCCGGCGCCAAGCGCCACGTAGACGCCCGGCGCGTCGGTGCGGCCGCTCGCCGCAACGCCGTACGATACGAGCAATTCTATCACCGCGCCCTCGATCACCCGGACCAGTCGCCGGACGCCGATGCCCTGGCGCCGGAGGTCGATCATCAAGTAGGCGACGAGCTGCCCCGGCCCGTGATAGGTGACTTGGCCGCCGCGATCGACCTTGAGCACCGGTATGCCGTTGTCGCGCAGCAGATGCTCGCGACGGCCGGCCAGCCCCAGCGTATAGATGGGAGGATGCTCGGTCAGCCAGATTTCGTCGGGCGTGTCGGCGGTGCGCGCGTCGGTGAAGGCCTGCATCGAGCGCCAGGTGGCGAGATAGTCGCTGCGCCCGAGGCGCCGCGTCTGCAGCGCGGCGGAGACCACCGGTTCGAGCGCCGATGCCACCGCGGCTACAGCACCATCACCACGTGCGGATGCCCCGACAGCTCGCGATACAGATCGTCGAGCTGCTGGCGCGACTTCGCGTTGACCGTGCAGGTGAGCGAAAGGTAGTTGCCCTCGCGCGAGGCCCGCATCTCCATCGACGCGCTGTCGAAGTCGGGCGCATGGCGCAGGACGACCTCGAGCATCGCCTGAGCGAAACCGTCGCGGGTCCGGCCAACGATCTTCAGCGGGAAGGCGCAGGGAAATTCGAGCAGCGATTCGGATTCGGCCACGGTTTCCATCGCTCGCATATGGGGTCGGCCGCCGCGCTTCGCAAGACAGACCGCGAGCGAGTCCCCGAAAAGCCCCTTAACGCGCGTACATGTAGTCGCGGGTCGCCGGGTGCGGCAGGGTGCCGTCGGGCATCGGCTTGCCGACCAGGAGCTGGAACAGCGAGATCCAGCCGCGCTCGAACGAGTGCGCCGACCCGGCGAGATAGATCCGCCAAATCCGGTACTTTTCCTCGCCGACCTCGCGCCGGGCGGCGTCGGCGTTGGCTTCCAATCGGTCGACCCAGAACCAGAGCGTGCGTGCGTAGTGCTCGCGCAGCGCCTCGGCGTCGATCAGCTCCAGCCCCTGCGCGGCGAGCCCGTGGATCACCCGCGAAACGTGCGCCAGCTGGCCGCCGGGAAAGACGTATTCCTCGACGAACTCGCCGACGCCGCTGCCTACGCTGTCGGCGCCGAGGTAGTTCTGCGTGATGCCGTGGTTCATCGCCAGCCCGCCCGGCTTCAAGATGCGCTGGATCTTGCCGAAGTATTTCGGGTAATTGGGAATGCCGACGTGCTCGAACATGCCGACGCTGGCGATCTTGTCGTAGAGCTTGTCTTCGGGCAGCTCGAGGTAGTCCTGGAGCCTGACGTCGACCTTGCCGGTCAGTCCGAGCTCGCCGATCTTCTGCCGCACGTGGTCGAACTGGTTCTGCGACAGCGTGATGCCGCTCGCCTTGACACCGTAATGCTGCGCCGCCCAGAAGATCAGTCCGCCCCAGCCGCAGCCGATGTCGAGCAGGGTCTCGCCCGGCTTGAGCGAGAGCTTGCGGCAGATATGGTCGAGCTTCTGCGCCTGCGCCTGGTCGAGCGTGTCGGCGTCGGTCCTGAAGTAGGCGCACGAGTAGACCATGCGCTCGTCCAGCCACAGGCGATAGAACGCGTTCGAGACGTCGTAGTGGTGCTGGATGTTGGCCTTGTTGCCGCGCGCGGTATGCCACCAGTGCTTGAGCCGCGCCCGGGCGCGGTCGCGGCTGTGCACGACGGTGCCGACCAGCGCCTCGGCGATGCCGAGCACGCGGCGAGCACCGCCGGAAAAATCCAGGTCGTCGTGCACGTAGGCTCGCGCCAGCTTGCCGAGCTCGGGCGACGCCAGCGCCCGCAGCCCGCTCCAGGTACGCGCGTAGACGTCGATCTCGGGCGCGTCGGACAGGGCGACGCGGCCGCCGTCGGGGAGCACCAGCGCGATCGGAATGTTGCGCCCGCGGTAGCGGCTGGCGATCAGATTTTTTAGCGGCTGCTTCATGCGAGCGCCGAATCGAGTCGGGGATCCGAGGCCAATTCTAGCAGCGCGCCCGGGAACCTAGGCCGCCTTGCTCGCCTGGAACAGCGCGTACATCCGGCGGAACATCGGTCCCGGCTTGCCGCCGCCGAACGGCTTGCCGTCGATCCGGGTCACCGCCAGCACTTCCTTGGTCGACGACGACAGCCACATCTCGTCGGCCGAAAGCGCCTGCTGCCGCGATACCGGCCGCACTTCGAGCGGCAGGCCGCCTTCCTTCGCCAGCTCGAAGGCCGCATCGTAGGTGATGCCAGGCAGGATCTGGTTGTCCTTCGGCGGCGCGACGATGGTGCCGTCGCGGACCACCAGCACGTTCGACGCCGACGCTTCGGTGAGGTGATCGCCGCGGAAGAGCACCGTCTCGGTCGCTCCGGCATCGGCGGCAAGCTGGCGCGCGAGCACGTTGCCGAGCAGCGAGATCGTCTTCAAGTCGCAGTGCAGCCATCGCTCGTCGCTCGCCGTGACGACCGCGACACCGCGCTCGACCTGCTCGCGCGAGGGCAGCGCCAGCGGGTTGCTCATCATGAAAACCGTCGGCGCGACGCCGGCCGGAAAGGCATGGTCGCGCTTGGCCACGCCGCGGGTGACCTGGAAGTAGACGCCCTGGTCGGCAAACGGCATCCGCCCGATCAGCTCGACGATGATCGATTCCCACTCGCTGTCGCGGTGCGGGTTGGCGAGGCGGATGCCGTCGAGGCTTCGCTGCAGGCGCGCCAGATGCTGGCGCAGGCGATAAGGCTTGCGGTCGTACACCGGAACGAGCTCGTAGACGCCGTCCCCGTAGATGAAGCCGCGATCGAGGACCGGAATCGTGGCCTCCTCGAGCGGAAGGAATTTGCCGTTCAGATAAACGGTCACGGGAAGCCTTTCTTGGATGCCGGCATCGACGAACCCTTCAGCGGAACCACAAGCGAACCGAGTCCCAGGCGCGGCCGAGCACGCTGGCCGGCGCGACATCCGACAGCGCGACCAGCGGATAGGCGCCGACCGGCTTGCCGTCGAGCGTCACCTTGACCGTGCCGACCCGCTGTCCCTTCGCGACGGGCGCGAGGAGCGGCTCGACCGCCTCCAGCGACAGCTTGAGGTTCTGCGCCTGCCCCTTCGGCAACGTGACGTAGCGGTCGACGACGAAGCCGGCCGGGACCTCGCGCGCGGCGCCCTTCCACACGCGCAGCGAACTGACCGCCTGCCCGCTCTGGTAGAGCTGCACCGAATCGTAGAACTGGAACCCGTAGTTCAGCAGCCGCTGCGCTTCGATCGCCCGCGCCGATTCGGACGATGCGCCCAGCACCACCGACAGGAGCCTGCGCTGCCCGCGCTTGGCCGACGCGATCAGGCAGTAACCGGCGGCGTCGGTGTTGCCGGTCTTGATGCCGTCGACGTAAGGGTCGGTCCACAATAGCCGGTTGCGGTTCGGCTGGGTGATGTTGTTGTAGCGATACTCCTTGATCGAGTAGAGCGCGTAGTGCTGGGGAAAGTCGCGGATCAGGGCCTCGGCGAGCAGCGCCAGGTCGTTCGCGGTCGACGTCTCGCCCGGCGCGGGCAGCCCGGTAGCGTTGACGAAATGGGTGTTCTTCATCCCCAGCCGCGCCGCCTCGCGATTCATGCGCTCGACGAACGCGTCCTCGGACCCGGCGATCGTTTCCGCCAGCGCGATGCTCGCATCGTTGCCCGACTGCACGATCACCCCGTGCAGCAGCTCGTCGACGGTGACCGCCTTCTTCGGCTCGATGAACATGCGCGAGCCCTCGGCGCGCCAGGCCTTCTCCGACACCGTGACCATCTGCGAAGGCGATACTTCCTTGTCGTTCAAGGCGCGAAAGGCGACGTACGCGGTCATCAGCTTGGTCAGCGACGCCGGCGCCCGCGGCGCATCGGCATTCTCGGCGACCAGTGTCTGGCCGCTCAGCACGTCGACCAGCAGCCACGCTTTGGCGGCGATCGACGGCGGCGGGACGGCTACCGGTACAATGCTCTGCGCCAGCGCCGGCACGATCAGAAGTGCGAGCGCCAGCGACAGCACGCGTTGGGATACGGGGGACATGAAGCGAACCGGCGGACGAAGCGCGCATTATACCGCCCGGCGAGAGGCGATCCGGATCGCGCGCCCGGCTTGCGCCGCGACCGCGTCGAAAGCGCAGCGACTTGCCACCGCGCGGGCGAATCGGCGGGGGCATCTCGTTGCCGTGGTCGTGTCGCTGGTCGGAGCCTGTACCGTCGCGCCGACTGCGCCTCTGCCCGGCGATCCGGCGCGCGAGTCGCTGCTCGCGGCTGAACGCGCGTTCGCGCGGCAGTCGGTCGAGCAAGGAATGCGCGCTGCGTTCCTCGCCAACTTCGCCGACGATGGCATCAACTTCTCGCCCGGCCCGGGCAACACCAAAGACCGTTTCCGCGCGCGCCCGGAAGCGATCGAACCGTTCGTCCTCGACTGGCATCCTGCGATAGCGGCCGTCTCGCACGCCGGCGATCTCGGCTTCACGACCGGCCCGTACACGATCGCCGGGCGCGGCGGCTCGCAGCGCGCTCCCGCGTACGGCACATTCTTCTCGGTCTGGCGGCGCGATGAAGCTGGTCCCTGGCGCGTCATCGTCGACGGCGGCGTGTCGACCAGGGAGCCGGCGCCCGATTCGGCATTCGGCGACGATCCGCAGGTTTCGCATCAGCTTCCATCATCGGGCGCGTCGGCGAAGGAGATGCTGGGAGCGCTCGAAACGCAAACGACGTTCGACGGCAGCGCGCAAGCGGGCTACGCGCGGCTGCTGGCCGATGACGCGCGACTGATCGTCGAGCCTGGACCGCCGCGGCTGGGTCGCGAAGCCATTCTCGCCGCGCTCGCCGCGCGCCGACTCGGCTTCCGCTGGGAAACGCTGGCGGCCGGCGTGGCGCGCTCCGGCGATCTCGCCTGGTCGTATGGCCGGCTGCACCTGCTGACGCCGGTCGAAGCCGAGGGGCACTACGTCCACGTCTGGACGCGCGACCCCGGCGGCCGCTGGCGCATCGCGGCGGAAGTCCTGCTGCTGCCCGAGTCGTAAGCGCTAGCGGCGCACGACCAGCGTTCGCCGGTCGATCTCGGTGCGAACGCCGTCGGCATTGACGACGACCGTGCGCACGCGCAACGGACCGGCGGCGAGCGCCTCCCGCGGCAGCGTGGCGACGAAGCCGGCGCGCTCCGCATCCGGATAGCTCGGGAAATAGAGCGCCAGCGCTTCGCCTCGCGCGCCGATCTTGGGAATGCCATAGCGCGCCGGATACACCGCACCGCCGTCGGTCACCAGCTCGATCGCGGCGACTCCGTGCGGATCGAGCGCCCAGCCGGCGAATTCGACCGCGGCGTCGGCCACGCGATTGTCTTTCGGGCGATCGACGACGCCGGTGGCGAGCGGCATCGCCGCGATCGGTCCGCGCCCGACGATCCAGCTCAGCGCGGCGATGGCGAGCGCAGCGACGACCTGG
>DATEFZ010000230.1:0-9299 GCA_035280325.1 Casimicrobiaceae bacterium | reverse complement strand
CCGCGCGCGATCAACCCGATGCGGGCGCCGCGGCGGGCGAACTCGCGCGCGGTGGCGCGGCCGACGCCGGCGCTGGCGCCGGTCACGACGACGACTTCGGGCCTGGTCATTCCGATTCTCCGGCGTCGATGTCGATCAGGGCCAGCCCGGAGTCGCGGTCAGGCGTGCGCTTGAGGTAGCTCGGCGATTCGACCAGGATCACTTCCAGCGTCGGCCGCACGTGCGCTTCCAGCAAATGGCCGCCGTGCGCGCTGCCGTCGCGCTTGCCGACGACGACGTGGGCGTGGACCTTCGGCTTGAGATCCTGCAGCGCGACGTCGCCGACCAGCGCCAGCACCTCGACCTGCTCGGCCAGCGGGATCTTCCGGTATTGCTTCGTCTGCCAGTCGAAGTAGCCGAGGACCACGTCGCGGAAGGCGCCGATCGCGGTGAAGTGGCTCGCGCTCAGGCTGTGGTCCTGCGCAAAGCGCAGCAGCGTGGATACCACCTCCTCGCCGGTCTCGAGGATCAGCGCGTAGGTTCGTTCGTTGTCGTCGTTGATGACCTTGGATCGCATTGGGTCGCCTCGCTGATGGCGGCGCTCGCTCAGGCCGTCGCCGTGGCGGCGACGGCGCCCGCTGCCGCCGGGTCGAGCGCCATGTGCAGCACCTCGGCCAGGTGCAGCGCACGTCGGCCGGTGCATTGCGCGATCTGCTCGCGGCAACTGAAGCCGTCGGCCACGATCAGGCTGTCGGTCGCGGCGGCGCGTACCGCGGGCAGCAGTACCAGCTCGCCGATCTGTTTCGAGATCTCGTACTTGTCTTTTTCGAAGCCGAACGAACCCGCCATGCCGCAGCAGCCGGCATCGAGGATGTCGGCGTCGAGGCCGGCCTTGGCCAGCGTCGCCTTGCCGCTGTCGAGCCCGAGCAGCGCCTTCTGGTGGCAATGCCCATGCACGACGGCGTGGCGCTCGAGAAGCGGCAGGGCAAGGCCCGACAGGTGTCGATCGACGAACTCGCTGAAAAAGTACGTCTGCTTCGACAGGCGCTTGGCGACTTCGTCTCCCGGAAAGAGGTTCATCAGTTCGTCGCGGAATACCGCCGCGCACGCCGGTTCCAGGACGACGAACGGCATGCCGCCGTCGATCTCGGCGCGCAACGTGGTCAGGATTTTTCGCAAGTACGCTTCGGCCTGATCGAGCATGCCGAAGTCGTACAGCGGCCGGCCGCAGCAAAGCCGGGTCTTGGGCAGGACGACCCGGAAGCCCGCCGCCTCGAGCACCGCCACCGCATGCTGTCCGACCTGCGGGTGGAAATAATTGTTGAAGGTGTCCGGCCAGAGCATCACCGCCGGCTTGTCGGCGTTGCGCGGCGCGCGCTGTCGGAACCAGGCGCGCAAGGTCTGGCGAGCGAAGGTCGGAACCTGCCGCTCGCGCGGCATGCCGGCGGCGCTCTTCACGATGTCGCGCAGCACCGGCGCGCGGGCCATGAAGTTAACCGCGCCCGGCATCGCCGCCGCCAGCGCGGCCCAGCGATCGATCCTGCCGAAGACATAGGCGTGACGCGGGCGCAGCCGTCCTTCGTAATAGTGCGACAGGAACTCGGCCTTGTAGCTCGCCATGTCGACGCTGACCGGGCAATCGCCCTTGCAGCCCTTGCAGGCGAGGCACAGGTCGAGCGCGTCGCGCACGGCATCGTCGCGCCAGCCGCCCTTGAGCACGTCGCCGTGCATCATCTCGAACATCAGCCTGGCGCGGCCGCGGGTCGAATGCTTTTCCTCGCGCGTCACGCGATAGCTCGGACACATCGTCTGGCCGTGCTCCTGCCGGCAGTTGCCGATGCCCACGCAGCGCAGCATCACGCGACCGAAGTTGCCGGCATCGGCCGGAAACTTGAAATGGGTGACCACCTGCGGCGGGTTGTAGCCGGTGCCCAGGCGCAGGTTCTGGTCCGGGCGGTAGGCGTCGACCACCTTGCCCGGATTCATCTTCCCCGCCGGATCCCAGATCGCCTTGAACTCGCCGAACGCCCGCACCAGGTCGGCGCCGAACATCTTGGGCAGAAACATCGCCTTCGATTGACCGTCGCCGTGCTCGCCCGACAGCGAGCCGCCGTAGCGAACGACCAGGTCGGCGGCGTCGTTCAGGAAGCGCATGAAGATTTCGATGCCGGCGCGGGTTTCCAGATCGAAGTCGATCCGGGTGTGGATGCACCCCTGGCCGAAATGGCCGTACAGATCGCAGGCGTACCCGTGGTGTTCGAGCAGCTTGCGGAAGTCGCGCAGGTAAGCGCCGACCTTGTCGGGTGGGACGGCAGCGTCCTCCCAGCCTTCCCAGGTGATGGTCTTGTTGGGCACGTGCGCGGTGGCGCCGAGACCGGCCTCGCGCACCTTCCAGATCATGCGCTCCTCGACGGGATCGTCGAACAGCTTCATCGACGGCGCCGAGCCGGCCTTGGTGACGGCGTCCATGCAGGCGCGGGCTCGGGCGTGCGATTCGTCGCGATTGGCACCGCCGAACTCGGCCAGCAGCCAGCCGCCGCCTTCGGGCAGCAGGCTTACGTCGTGCGGATGCAGGCCGATCGCCTTCATGTCGGAGATCAACCGGTCGTCGATCCCCTCCAGCCCGATCGGCTGGTGGGCGAGAATTTCCGGCACGTGGTCGCCGGCGCTGTAGACGTCCGGGTAGCCGAGCACCAGCAGCGAGCGGCCCGGCGGGCTGTCGACCAGCCGCACCGTCGCCTCGAGGATGGTCACGCAGGTGCCCTCGGAGCCGACCAGCGCGCGGGCGACGTTGCAGCCGTTCTCCGGCAACAGCTCGTCCAGGCCGTAGCCCGAGACCCGGCGCGGAATCTTCGGGAAGCGGGCGCGAATCTCGTCGCCGTAGCGGTCGCGCAATCGCTTGAGCCCGGCGTAGATCTCGCCGCGGCGGCCGCCTTCGCCGATGATGCGCTCGAGCTCGTCCTCGGCGGTCGGGCCGACGGTGAGTCGCAGGCCGTCGTATGTCAGCACCTCCAGCTCGATCACGTTGTCGCTGGTCTTGCCGCCCATCACCGAGTGCACGCCGCAGGAATTGTTGCAGATCATGCCGCCGAGGGTGTTGTGCGAGTGCGTCGACGGATCGGGCGCGAAGGTCAGGTGATGCTTTTCGGCGGCGCCGCGCAAGTCGTCGAGCACCGTCCCGGGCTGCACCCGCGCGCGCTTGCCCTCGGCATCGAGCGCGACGATCCGGTGCAGATACTTCGACATGTCCATCACCACCGCGACGTTGCAGCACTGACCGGCCAAGCTGGTGCCGCCGCCGCGCGGAAGCACCGGCGCGCCGTGCTCGCGGCACGCGGCCACGGTGGCGACGACGTCGTCGATGTTGGTCGGGATGACTACGCCGATCGGCACCTGCCGGTAGTTCGAGCCGTCGGTGGCGTACAGCGCCCGGCTGGCGTCGTCGAAGCGCACTTCGCCGCGGATGGTCGCTCGCAGCCGACTGGCGAGCGCTGCGCTGTCGGTGGTCGCGTCAAACGGCATAGCGCCTGGCGTCGGCATGCTTGAACGTCAGGCCGAAGCCGGGGCGGTCGAGCGCGGGCTTGAGGTCGCCCTGGACCGGGTCGAGCACGCCGTCGAAAAGCATGTGCTCGATCCTGACGTGATCGTGGAAGTATTCGAGGTGGCGCACGCGAGGCGCGGCGCAGCACGGATGGGCGTGGATCGACGGCGCGCAGTGACTGGACAACGGCAGCAGGAACGCGTCGGCCAGCGCGGCGGCGCGCATGAAGCCGGTGATGCCGGCGCAGCGCGTGGCGTCCGCCTGCAGCACGTCGACCGCGCCGGCCGCGCACATGCGCCGGAAATAGACCTGGTCGTAGCCGTATTCGCCGGCGCTGATGTCGATCGACGACGGGGCGCGGTCGCGGATCAGCCGCAGGCCTTCCAGGTCGTCGCTCGTCACCGGCTCCTCGAACCAGCTCACGTCCAGTTCGGCGAACGACTCGGCGAAATCGAGCGCCTCGGTGCGACTGTAGGCGCCGTTGGCGTCGACGAAAAGCTCGGCTTCGGGTCCGATCGCGTCGCGCGCAACGCCAACGCGCTCGATGTCCTGGTCTGGGTCGCGCCCGACCTTCATTTTCACTCGCGATATGCCCTCACCGGTCCAGCTCGCCAGTTGCTCGGCGAGTCGCTGCGGCGTATACGAGGTGAAGCCGCCGCTGCCGTAGACCGGCACCCTGTCGCGCACCGCGCCGAGTAACCGCGCCAGCGGCAAGTCGAGCAGACGCGATTTCAAGTCCCACAGCGCGTTGTCGACTGCTGCGATCGCCATCGAGGCGATGCCTGGGCGACCGAGGTTGCGAATGCTCCGCACCATCGCCTCCCAATTCGCGACGACGTTCATCGCGTCGCCGCCGGCTACGACACCGGCGAGCCGGTCGGCGATCAAGGTGCAGGTTGCGCGGTCGGCGTAGCTGTAGCCAATCCCGGACATGCCGCCGGCGCTCGCTTCGACCAGCACCAGCGTGGTCGAATTCCATTCCAGCGTGCCGTCGGATTCGGGCGCATCGGTCGGGATCGTGTACGCCGATGCCTTGACGGCCTCGATCGGAACGGTGGCGCTGCGCATGCGACCTCCCGCGCCGCCTTCAGGCGAACAATTCCTTGACCGAGGCGCGCAGCATGCCCGCCGAGTCGGGGTCGCCCTTGAGGATCGACTCGGCGTAGGCGCGCGCCTGCTTGAAGCTGATGTGCGGCGGCAACGGCGGCACGTCGGGATCGGTGTAGACGTCGAGGATCGTCGGCCGGTCCGCCGCCAGCGCGGCGTCCCATGCCACCCTGAGCTGGTCCGGGCGGTCGACCCGTATGCCCTTGAGGCCCGCGGCCTGCGCGTAGGTCGCGTAGGGGAAATCGGGCACCTCCTGCGATGCCTCGTACTTCGGATCGCCTTCCATCGCGCGCTGTTCCCAGGTGACCTGATTGAGATCGCGATTGTTGAGCACCATGATCACCAGACGCGGATCGGACCATCGCTTCCAGTACTTGCCGATGGTGATCACTTCGTTCATTCCGTTCATCTGGAACGCGCCGTCGCCGACCAGCGCGATCACCACTCGGTCGGAATGCGCGAATTTGGCCGCGATCGCGTACGGCACGCCCGGGCCCATCGTCGCGAGACCGCCGGACAGCGACGCCATCATGCCCTCGCGAAGCTTGAGGTCGCGCGCATACCAGTTGGCCGACGAGCCGGAGTCGCAGGTGAGGATCGCGCGCTCGGGCAGCCGCGGCGACAGCTCCCAGAACACGCGCTGCGGATTGATCGGGTCGGCATCGACCATCGCCCGGTCCTCGAGGGTCTTCCACCATTCGGCAACGCCGCGCTCGATGCGCTCGCGCCACGAGCGGTCGGACTTGCGCTGGATGAGCGGCAGCAGCAGACGCAGCACCTCGGCGCTGTCGCCGACCAGGTTGACTTCCATCGGGTAGCGGATCGACATCATGCGCGGATCGATGTCGATCTGGATGCCGCGCGCGTGCCCCTCCTCGGGCAGGAATTCGGAGTAGGGAAAGCTCGAGCCCACCATCAGCAGCGTGTCGCAATCCATCATCATCCGGTAGCTCGGCTTGGTACCCAGGAGGCCGATCGAGCCGGTGACGTAAGGCAGCGCGTCGGGAACCGCGGCCTTGCCGAGCAGCGCCTTGGCGATGCCGGCGCCGAGCAGCTCGGCCATGTCGAGCACTTCGCGGGTGGCGTGCAAGGCGCCTGCGCCGACCAGCATCGCGACCTTGCGGCCGGCGTTGAGCGCGTCGGCCGCGCGCCGCAGCTCGGCCGCCGGCGGGGTTGGACGCGCCACCGCGTAACCGACTCCGGAATGCACTGTGCCGTGCTGGCGCGCCGGCGGTTCGGCCTTCATTTCCTGCACGTCGTTGGGGACGATGATGCAGGTCACCGTGCGCTGCGCCCTGGCGATGCGGATCGCGCGATCGACGACATGGCGCATCTGCTGCGGCGTCACCACCATCTCGACGTATTCGGAGGCGACATCCTTGAACAGCGTCGTCAGGTCGACTTCCTGCTGGTAGCTGCCGCCCAGCGCCGCCCGCGCCTGCTGGCCGACGATGGCGACCACCGGCTGGTGATCCATCTTGGCGTCGTACAAGCCGTTGAGCAGGTGGATCGCGCCGGGGCCGGACGTGGCGAGGCACACGCCGACCTCGCCGGTAAACTTGGCGTGGCCGCAGGCCATGAACGCCGCCATCTCCTCGTGTCGCACCTGGACGAATTCGAACTTGTCGCCGGCGCGATTGAGGGCGCCGATGATGCCATTGATGCCATCGCCGGGAAAGCCGAAGATTCGCTTCAGGCCCCACTGCGACAGGCGCTGCAGGAGGAAATCGCTGACCGTGGTGCTCACATATTGCTCAATATGGTGGCGGCTTCGCGCCGTTCTGTTCAGCTCGCACCAATAGACACGAGCGGGCGGCGATTGTTCGGGCCGGAAGGCGCGATCGACGAACAACACTGTTCGCGCCTGACGATCAATCGCGGCTGCCGGTGCAGGCGTCGCGCCGCTCGCTCATGGGGCCTCCCATGGGCTTCGCGTCGCTTCTAGCCACGCCCTCCGCCGGCCTGCACCTCGCTTTCGACGCATTTCTTCAGGCCGTCGAGCATCGCTTCCCAGTTCTTCTCCGATTCCCTGCACGATTTCTCGTCGGCATTGTTGTCCTGCGAAAGCGACACCTCGGTCTTGGTGCCGGCGCCGGAAAGATCGATGGTGACGGTGTGATAGTTCTCGGGCCGGTCGGGCTTGCCCGACGAGGGGCTGAAGTGGCTGTATTGCAGCGTACGATCGGGGTCGAGCTTGAGGATCACGCCCTTGTCCCGATAGCTCTTTCCCTTCATCTCGCCCTTCCAGATGATCGGGCTTCCCTCGCGCCAGTCCGATTCGACGTCGGCTCCGAACATGTACTGCTTGATCGCCTCGGGGCTCACCAGGGCATGCCAGACCCTCGGGCGGGTCGCCTTGATCGAAGTCGTCGCCTTGGCCACCAGATTCTTCTGCATGTCTTCTCCTGGATCGTTGTCGATATCGGTATGGACCAGCTCGGCCGGTGATTGTTCGCGTGGCTGTCCTAGCCGGCGCGGTCCCAGGATGGCGCCGGCCCGAAACGCGCCAGCATGAAGTCGACGAAACAGCGAACTTTCGCCGCCAGGTGCCGGGTCGGGAGGTAAGTGACGAACAGTGATTTCTCCGACACCGTGTAATCGGTCAGCAGAGGTTGCAACAGTCCGGATTGGATGTCGGGTCCGACGACGTACGTCGGCAGGAACGCGACCCCGAGGCCGGCCAGCGCCGCGCGCCGGATGGCGTTTTCGTTGTTGAGGCGCAAATTGCCGTCGATGTCGATCCAGTCTTCGCCATTCGGCCCGTCGACGCGCCACTTCCTCTCGATGCTGACGCGGGTGCAGACCAGGCAGTTGTGCACGCCCAGATCCGCCGGCGTCGCCGGCGTTCCATGAAGACGAAGGTAGTCGGGAGCGGCGCAGATGCTGGTGAGGATCGGCGCGAGCCGGCGCGCCACCAGGCCCGGGTTGGGCTCCTTTTCGATCGTCATCGCCGCATCGTAGCCCTCGTCCGCCAGGTCGACCGGCCGATCGCTCAGCGTCATGTCGATGCGTAACTCGGGACTCGCCGCGAGCAGTTCGCTCAGGATCGGAACGATGTAGCGGACGCCGAAAGCGACCGGTGCGTTGATCTTGAGTGTCCCGCGGGGCTCCGAGTGCAGATGCGCCGCCACCGCCTCGGCCTCCTCGGCCGCGGCGACGACTCGCGAACAGCGCTCGTAGAATGCGGCGCCGACCTCGGTCAGGCTGATCGATCGTGTCGTGCGATTGAGCAGCCGAACGCCGAGCGATCGCTCGATCTGGGTCACGTGCTTGCTGACGACCGACTTCGAGACGTTCAGGCGGCGCGCCGCGCCGGAGAAGCTTTTGGCTTCGACGACGCGGGCGAAGATTTGCATTCCCAGCAGGTCCATCCCGGCACTTCAGCGTTTTTGGCGAAAAACATTATTCCAGATTCCGACATGCACGAAGCGTTCCCGCTGTTTCTTGTAAATTTTGCAAGGGCGGAGATCTTGTCCATGAGCGAGTTCGGGTGCAAGGTAGCAATAACAAAATCCGGCGCACCCGCTTTTGGAAACAGTTAGTTCCGGCCGCGAAGGAACGGATGGTCTGGGCTTCGATCCAACCGGCGAGAGTGCATTGATGGCATTGCACGCAGGATCGGGATGAGCGAGGCAGGAACGACCGGCGTGGCGCGATCGCTCGATCGGTCCGATCCCACCCGCTCGATCGTCTATGCGCTCGGCGCCAACATCGTCATCGCGATCGCCAAGGTCGCCGGCGCGTTTTTCAGCGGGTCCGGCTCACTGCTGGCGGAGGCCCTGCATTCGCTGGCCGATACCGGCAACGAGGCGCTGCTGCTGTGGGGCGGCCGGCAGGCGAAGAAGCCGGCGTCGCCCGATCATCCGCTCGGCCACGGCCGTGCGACGTATTTCTGGTCGTTTATCGTGGCGATGCTGCTGTTCAGCATCGGCGGCATCGCCTCGATCTACGAGGGCGTCCACAAGCTGCAGTCGCAAGCGATCGTGGAAGCGCCCTGGGTCGCGGTGGCGATCCTCGCCGTCTCGGCCCTGGCTGAAGGCATCTCGCAAGTCATCGCGCTGAAGCAGATCGACCAGCTCCGCGGCCGGCGGAGCCTGTGGCAGTGGTTCCGCGAGTCGCGAAGAAGCGAGCTGCTGGTCGTGTTTGCCGAGAATGCGGCGGCGCTGGTGGGTCTCGCCCTCGCGCTGGCCGCGGTGCTCGCGACGATGGCGACCGGCGACGAGCGTTACGACGCCGCCGGCAGCATCGCGGTCGGGGCGCTGCTGGTCGTCGTCGCGCTGACGCTGGGCGCCGAGATCAAGAGCCTGCTGATCGGCGAAAGCGCGTCGCCTTCGACGCGGCGGGCGCTGCTGGACTTTCTCGAGCAGCGCGACGAGATCGTCCGTGTCCGGACCATGATCACGCAGCAGCAGGGCGCCGCGATCATGCTCGCGGTCAAGGCCGAGATGCGGCAGGCCGCGACGTCGGGCGAGCTGGTGGCGGCGATCGCCCGCTGCGAAACGGCGCTGCTGGCGTCGTTTCCGCAGGTGAAGTGGGTTTTTTTCGAACCCGTGCCCGGCGCCGGCCGGCCCCGCCGCTGAAGCAACGATGGCGCAGGTCTTCCAGCCGCGCCTCGTTCTCGCGCTCAAGCTCGGCGCGCTGGCGGTGCTGCTGCTGGTCTTCGTCCTCCTGC
>DATEFZ010000229.1:0-2705 GCA_035280325.1 Casimicrobiaceae bacterium | reverse complement strand
CGCCAACTGCTGCTGCACGAGGCTATGACGCAGCTCACCGAGACCATGCTTATGTTCGCCGCCCGCCGCGAGCACTGCGAGCGCGAAATCTGGCCACGGCTCGAGCGGGGATCGTGGGTCGTCTGCGACCGCTTCACCGATGCGACTTACGCTTATCAGGGCGGCGGCCACGGCGTCGCCGCCGAGCGCATCGCGGCGCTCGAGCAGTGGGCGCTCGGCGACTTCCGGCCCAATCTCACGCTGCTGTTCGACGTCCCGGTCGCCGTCGGCAAGCAGCGGCTCGGCGACGGCCGTGCGCTCGACAAGTTCGAGTGCGAGCAGCCCGGGTTCTTCGAACGCGTGCGCGACGTGTACCTGGCGCGCGCCGCCGCCGACCCGGCGCGCTTTCGCGTCGTCGACACCACCCGGTCGCAGGCCGAGGTGCGCGCCGAGCTGGCCGCGATCGTCGCCGCATCGTGATTACGCCTGCGTTGGGCGCGACCGTCGGCGAGGGGCTGCTGCCCTGGCATCGCGCCCTCGCGCAGGCGATGCTCGAACGCCGGGCGCGCTGGCCGCAGGCGCTGCTGATCGCCGGCCGGCAGGGGCTCGGCAAGCGCGCGCTGGCGGCCCATTTCGCGCGCGCGCTGCTGTGCGAAACGCCGACGGCGAACGGCGAACACTGCGGCGGGTGCGCCGGCTGCCGCTACATGGCGGCCAGGGCGCATCCCGACTTCCGCCTGATCGAGCCGACCGAAGTCGACGACGACGGCAACGTCGAGGTCGTCGACTGGATCACCGTCGAGCGCATCCGCGACCTGACGGCGTTTACCCAGCTTTCGACGCACCGTCATCGGGCCAAGATCGCCGTGATCGCTCCGGCGGAGGCGATGAATCCGCCGGCCGCCAATGCGCTGCTCAAGACGCTCGAAGAGCCGCAAGCCGACACTTACCTGATACTGGTCTCGCATCAGCCGGCGCGCCTGCCGGCGACGATCGTCAGCCGCTGCCAGCGTCTCGATATCCCGAAACCCGATGCGGCAGCCGCGGTGGCCTGGCTCGCGACGCATCAGATCGCCGACGCCGCGCGCGTGCTGGCGCAGGCGGGAGGCTCGCCGCTGCTTGCGCTCGAGCTGGCGACGCCGGCGTTGCTGCGCGAATCGGAACGCTGGATCGGCGAGCTGGCGAAGCCGGAGCGCCTGTCGCCGATCGCGGTCGGCGCCCGCTTCGATGCGACGCCGAAGGACGAGCGCAAGGCACTGCTGGCGGCAGCCTTCCAGCTGCTGCTGAGCTGGACCGCGGATCTGGCGGCGGTGGCGAGCGGCGGCGCGCCGCGCTTCCATCCGGAGCACGCAGCGACGCTGGCGTCGCTGGCCCAGCGGGTGGCGCGGGTACCGCTGTTCCGCTATTATCGAACGCTGCTCGAGCAGCGTGGGCTGCTCGCGCATCCACTGCAGCCGCGGCTGGTGGCCGAAGCCCTGCTGATCGAATACCGGAAGCTGTTCGGCGCGGGGCAGGGCTTGAACGCAGCGGCACGATAGAGCATCGGAGCTCGAGAGACGACGACTGTGGCGGCGAACCGGACTCCCGGCGGCGGAACGGCGGCGATGATCAACCGGCCGGGCGTGCTGTCGCTCAACATCCGCGAGAAGGCGGCCCTTTACGCGGCGTACATGCCGTTTCTCAAGGGTGGCGGCATCTTCATCCCGACCAATCGCGCCTACCAGCTCGGCGAGGAAGTGTTCATGCTGCTGTCGCTGATGGACGATCCGCAGCGGATCGCGGTGCAGGGCAAGGTCGTCTGGATCACGCCCGACGGCGTGCAGGGCAACCGGACGCAGGGCATCGGCGTGCAGTTCACTCTCGACGACACCGGCGCTTCGGCCCGGGCGACCATCGAACGGTTGCTCGGCGAATCGCTGGCTTCGAACCGGCCGACGCACACGATGTAGCAGTGGTGCACGCCGGTGTACGTAGACTCGCACTGCCACATCGATTTCCCCGAACTGGCAGCAGACCTCCCGGCGGTGTTCGAGGCGATGGCGCAGAATCGCGTCACGCACGCGATGTGCATCGCGGTCAACCTGCCCGACCTGGACGGCGTGCTGGCGCTGGCCGAGCGTCACGACAACGTCTATGCGACGGTCGGCGTGCACCCCGACTACGACGATACGCCCGAGCCGACGGCCGACCAGCTGGTCGAGTTGGCGGCGCGGCCGAAAGTGGCTGCGATCGGCGAGACCGGCCTCGACTACTATCGGATGCGCGGCGACCTCGAGTGGCAGCGCCGCCGCTTTCGCACCCACATCCGCGCCGCGCGCGCCTGCGGCAAACCGCTGGTGATCCATACCCGGTCGGCCGCCGACGACACCCTCGCCATCATGCGCGACGAGCGCGCCGGCGACGCCGGCGGCGTCATGCATTGCTTCACCGAAACCTGGGAGGTTGCGCAAGGCGCGCTCGATCTGGGCTTCCACATTTCGTTCTCGGGCATCGTCACGTTCAGGAACGCGGTCGCGCTGAAGGAAGTCGCCCGCCGCGTCCCACTCGACCGGATGCTGATCGAGACCGACTCGCCGTATCTCGCGCCGGTGCCGCATCGGGGCAAGCGCAACCAGCCCGCCTACGTCTGCTACGTCGCCGAGGAGATCGCGCGGCTGCGCGAGGTCCCCGTCGAGACGATCGGCCGGGCGACGTCGGACAATTTTTTCCGTCTGATCGGAGCCGCG
>DATEFZ010000228.1:0-2169 GCA_035280325.1 Casimicrobiaceae bacterium | reverse complement strand
GCGCGAGCGCCTGGTCACCGCGCCGCCGCTGTCGCGCGGATCGATGGTGCCGCACGCGTGGCCGCGGCACGACGAGCGTGCGAGCGATGCGCCGACGGCGCGCCCAGGATGGCACCGCGCCGCGGCAATTCGCCGCCTCGCGCTTGCCGGCCTGGTCGTGTCGCAGACCTACGTCGCCAGCAGCTTCATGGTCGCGGTGTTGCCCTACCACGGCCGGCAGCCGCTGGAGATCGCAATCCTGGTCCTGTTCGCGATCCTGTTCGCCTGGGTGTCGGGCGGATTCTGGACCGCGATCGCCGGTTTCGTCCTGCTGGTCATCGGCACCGATCGCTATTCGATCACCAGCGGCGCGCGCCTCGGCGCGCCGATCGATCCGGAGGCGCGAGTGGCGATCGTCATGCCGATCTGCAACGAGGACGTCGCCCGCGTCTTCGCCGGGCTGGCCGCGAGCTACCAGTCGCTGGCGCGCACCGGCGCGCTGCAGCACTTCGATTTTTTCGTGCTGTCGGACAGCAGCAAGCCCGACATCCGCGTCGCCGAGCTCGACGCCTGGATCTCGTTGTGCCGCGCCGTCGACGGCTTCGGCCACGTGTTCTACCGCTGGCGGCAGCACCGGATCAAGCGCAAGAGCGGCAACATCGCCGACTTCTGCCGGCGCTGGGGCCGGCGCTACCGCTACATGGTGGTGCTCGACGCCGACAGCGTGATGAGCGGCGATTGCTTGACCGCGCTGTTGCGGCTGTCGGAAGCCAATCCGGACGTCGGCATCATCCAGACCGCTCCGCACGCCGCCGGCCGCGAGACGCTGTACGCCCGCGTCCAGCAGTTCGCGACCAGCGTCTACGGGCCGCTGTTCACCGCCGGTCTTCATTTCTGGCAGCTCGGCGAGTCGCACTACTGGGGTCACAACGCGATCATCCGGGTGGCGCCGTTCATGCGCTACTGCGCTCTCGGCCGCCTGCCCGGGCACGGGACGCTGTCCGGCGAGATCCTGTCGCACGACTTCGTCGAGGCGGCGCTGATGCGGCGCGCCGGCTGGCAGGTGATGATCGCCTACGATCTCGACGGCAGCTACGAGGAGATGCCGCCGAACCTGGTCGACGAGCTGGCGCGCGACCGTCGCTGGTGCCGCGGCAACCTGATGAACTTCCGCCTGTTCCTGATGCGCGGGCTGCACGCCGCGCATCGCGCGGTGTTCATGAGCGGAGTGATGGCGTATTTTTCGGCGCTGCTCTGGTTCGTATCGCTGATCCTGTCGACGGCGCTGCTGGCCGTGCACACGCTGAGCGAGCCGCAGTACTTCGTCGAGCCGTTCCAGCTCTTCCCGCTCTGGCCGGAATGGCATCCGGAATGGGCGATCGCGCTGTTTTCGGCGACCGCGGTCCTGCTGTTCCTGCCCAAGGTGCTGGGTGCGCTGCTGATCGTCGTGCGCGGCGCGGCCGACTACGGCGGCCGGCTGCGGCTGATGGCGAGCATGCTCGGGGAGATGCTGATCTCGGCGTTGCTGGCGCCGATCCGGATGCTGTTCCATTCGCAGTTCGTCATCGGTGCTTTCCTGGGCTGGGCGATCCACTGGCAGTCGCCGGCGCGCGAGGATGCCGAGACCACCTGGCACGACGGGCTGCGCCGGCACGGCGCGCATACGCTGCTCGGCGTGCTCTGGGCCGCGGCGGTGTACTGGCTCAATGCGTCGTTCCTGTGGTGGCTGCTTCCTATCGTCGGCGCGCTTATGCTGTCGATTCCGATTTCGGTCTACACCAGCCGCCTGCAGCTCGGCCAGCGGTTGCTCGCGCATCGACTGTTCCTGATCCCCGAGGAGGCGCACCCGCCGGAAGAGATTCGCGCCATGATGGAAGGTGTCGCCAAGGCGCAGGCTTCGCCGGGCTTCGTCGATGCGGTCGTCGACCCGGTGACCAACGCGCTCGCCTGTGCCGCCGCGGTTGCCCGCTTCACCCGCACGGCGGCGGTGCGAAACGAGCGCCTGCAGAGCATCGACCAGGCGGTGACCGGCGGTCCGGGTGCGCTGTCGGCCGCCGCGCGGCTTCGCCTGCTCGGCGATCCGATCGCGCTGTCGCGCCTGCACTGGCGGGTGTGGACTTCGCCCGAAGCGCACGCAACCTGGCGAGAGGCGATCGCGACGCTGGGCGCGCCCGCCGCCGCAGCCGCGTC
>DATEFZ010000227.1:0-5020 GCA_035280325.1 Casimicrobiaceae bacterium | reverse complement strand
GGTCCCGCGACCAGGCGCGCAGCGCCTTGGCGTCGCCGCCGCGGGCGCGCCGGGCGAGACCGACGATCAGCGCGGCGCCGCCCTGCAGTGCCAGCGCGATGTCGTCTTCCTCGGTCCAGCGGCCGAGATCGTGTCGCCAGGAGGCGAAGCGGTCGGCCCAGGCGACGACCGTGTATTCGTAGCCGCCGATGTCGGGCACCGTGAACGTCCCGCGCCAGCGATCGTTGGACAGTGCCGCCATTTCCTGCTCGAGCCAGCGGGCGGCGCCGCGTTTCCTCGCCAGCAGCAGGGCACGCAACCGGTCGTGGCCGTCGGCGTAGATGTCGGCTTCGACGTCGACCCGGTCGCCGGCGCAGCGCTTGGCCGCGAAGCGTCCGCCGTCGACGCAGGGCGAGACGTTCTCGATGACCACCCGGTACCGGCCGTCGACGCCGATGGTCACGGCGCGTGCTCCAGGATCACCGTCGAGAGCGGCGGCAGCGCCAGCGTCAGCGAGAACGGCCGGCCGTGCGCGGGCAGCGGCGCCGCGTGCACGCCGCCCAGGTTGCCCAGGCCGCTGCCGCCATACGCGCCGGCATCGCTGTTCAACGCTTCGCGCCAGAAGCCGCTGCTCGGCACGCCGAGCACATAGTTGTGGCGCGGCACCGGAGTGAAGTTGCAGGCGACCAGCACGCTGCCGCCGGTTGCCGCCAGGCGCAGGAAGCCCAGCACGCTGTGCTGCGCGTCGTCGGCATCGATCCAGGCGAAGCCCGACGGATCGAAGTCGCGCTGGTAGAGGGCGGGCGTGGCGCCGTAGTAGGCGTTGAGATCGCGCACCCAGGCGCGGACGCCGCGGTGCTCGGCGTGCTCGAGGACGAACCATTCGAGCGCCGCGTCGTGCCGCCATTCGCGCCGCTGGGCGAATTCGCCTCCCATGAACAGCAGCTTCTTGCCGGGATGCGTCCACATATAGCCCAGCAGGCAGCGCAAGGTGGCGAAGCGCTGCCAGTCGTCGCCGGCCATCTTGCCTAGCAACGAGCCCTTGCCGTGGACGACCTCGTCGTGCGACAGCGGCAGCACGAAATTCTCGTTGAACGCGTACCACAGGCTGAAGGTGAGCTGATGATGGTGGTAGCGCCGGAACAGCGGGTCGGTGGCGGCGTAGGCCAGCGTGTCGTGCATCCAGCCCATGTTCCACTTCAGGCCGAAGCCCAGACCGCCGGCATCGACCGGTCGCGAAACCCCGGGCCACGCGGTCGATTCCTCGGCGAAGGTCTGCACGTCGGGGAAATCGCGGTAGACCGCCCGGTTCAAGTCCTGCAGAAACTTCACCGCGGCGAGGTTTTCGCGGCCGCCGTGCTCGTTCGGCACCCATTCTCCGGCCGGCCGCGCGTAGTCGAGATAGAGCATCGAGGCGACGCCGTCGACGCGCAGGCCGTCGACGTGGTAGCGGTCGAGCCAGAACAGCGCGCTGCTCAGCAGGAACGCGCGGACTTCGTGCCTTCCGTAGTTGAAGATGTGGCTCTTCCACTCGGGATGAAATCCCTGCCGCGGATCGGCGTGCTCGTACAGATGGCTGCCGTCGAACCGGTACAGCCCGTGCGCATCGTTCGGAAAATGCGACGGCACCCAGTCTAGGATGACGCCGATGCCGGCCTGGTGCAGGCGATCGATCAGCGCCATGAAATCCTGCGGCGTGCCGTAGCGCGACGTCGGTGCGAAATACCCGGTGGTCTGGTAGCCCCACGAGCCGTAGAACGGGTGCTCGCACACCGGCAGCAGCTCGACGTGCGTAAAACCCATGTCGCGCGCATAGGCCGCCAGTTGCTCGGCGATCCAGCCGTAGTCGGGCAGTCCCGCCTGACCGTTGCCGGGCCGGCGCCACGAGCCCAGGTGCAGCTCGTAGATCGACATCGGCGCGTCGAGCGCGTTGGCGCCCGATCGCCGTCGCATCCATTCCGCATCGCCCCAGCGGTAATCGAGCGGCCAGATGCGGGAAGCGGTGCGCGGCGGCACCTCGCAGCAGAAGGCGAACGGATCGCTCTTCTCGACCGCGTGGCCGTTGACGTCGGTCACCCGGAACTTGTAGTGGGCCCCGGCGGCGGCGTCCGCGGCCCCGCCTTCCCAGACGCCGCTGCCGTCGGCCCGCGGCGACAGCAGATTCGCGTCGGCCCGCCAGTCGTTGAAGTCCCCGATCACCGACACCGCCCTGGCGTTCGGCGCCCAGACGGCGAACCGCGCGCCGCGGCCGTCGCCCCGCAGCTGCGCCCCCAAGTGCGAGTACAGGCGGGTGTGGGCGCCCTGCCGGAACAGGAACACGTCGTAGTCGGTCAGCGACGTTGGCTGCGGCTCGACGATTCGCATCATGGGCGCAGGGGCGGGAGTGATCATCGTCGGAGGGGATGCGAGTTTGCAAATCCTACAAAACGGCCATGTTCAATTTGCCGCACCTGGTAAGCGTTTCGGGACCTGCTGCCATTACGCGGGAGCGCCCAGGATTCGACGCAAGCCGCATGCCAATGTCGATTCCCCGACGTAAGACGCAAGACGACGTTCGGGGTCCCGTGCGCCGAGGCGCAAATCAGCCGATCGCCGATGTTCGCGGCGCTCGCATCCGCCCAAGATGCGACTGTCGTCACGAGCCGCGATTCGCAGGCTTGGGCGGCGCCCGAGCGAGGGCGCATCAAAATCCCCAAACCGACTCACAGGAAGGATGTCGATCATGAAGCGAATTCATCTGGCGCAGGCTCTGCTGGTTGCGTCGTTCGGCGCTTTTGCCATGGCCGGCTATGCGGCCGACACCAGCAGCGCCGACAAGACCCCGGGGTCACCGGGCAAGACGGCCACCCAACCCGGAACCGGCGCGATGCAGAACAACGGCATGAGCAACAGCATGAACAACGGCATGAAGGGCTCGATGCGCGAGCCGATGACCTCCGAGCAGATTCGCGCCTACGAGCAGGAGCGCACCGTGTGCGACACCGGTCCGGCGTCGGCGCGGGGCGACTGCTGGTCGAAGCTGACGATCAAGTACAGCGGCGTCAGCCCGAAGTGCCAGAAGCTGACCGGCAACGCGCTGGATGCCTGCATCCACCAGGATCAGACAGCCAAGCAATAGTGAAGCCGCGAGGCAAAAAGGAGCGCCTGCGCGCTCCTTTTTTTTGCTCCTTTTCTTTGCCAGGGCTTCGAGTCAACCGCCGCTGGTTTCGCCGCCCATGACCGCACTCGATCAGGTCAAGCGCGAGCGTCTTGGTGAAAGCGTTGATTGCGCCTTTGGTGGCCGAATAATCTCCCGACGGGACTACTTCTGGGCCATCGCCTTCTGGTCGGCGAACAGCAGTGCGACGTTGTTCGTGGCAGGATGCCGTTCTTCGCGCGGCGCCGACTGCAGCCTTGCTTCGCGCTTGAGCCGGGCAAAGGTCTTGCGCAAATCGGTGTGCGTGCTCGGGGTGTAGCGAAATGTCGGATCGAGGATCGATTTCATGCGTCACCTCCGTCGGGGCAACACGGGCTACGCTACCGGAGCGGCAGTTTTTCGGCTGTCGGCGTTTGTCTGATTTTGGAGCCGCCGCAGCGGCGGGCTCCCTAGGACCGCGTCCTACAAGAGACGCGGTCCAGGCCGCGGTCGGCAGCGATCGTGGCGCGCCGCGGGCTCTTGCGCGCGACGCCGAGGGTGGCTGGCCGTGACCGGCGAGGTTCGCCGCCACTGGCGCGAGCTCGGCCCAGGTCTCATCACCGGCGCGGCCGACGACGACCCGAGCGGGATCGCCACCTATTCGCAGGCCGGAGCCCAGTTCGGCTTCCAGCTCGCCTGGACCGTCGTGCTGACGCTGCCGCTGATGATCGCCATCCAGCTCGTCAGCGCTCGCATCGGCCGCGTCACCGGGCGCGGTCTCGCCAGCAACATCCGCGCCCATCTGCCCGGGCCGATCGTCTACGCGGTGGTCGCGCTGCTGTTCATCGCCAACACGATCAACGTCGCCGCCGATATCGCGGCGATGGCGGAAAGCGTGCACCTGGTCGCCGGCGGCAACGCCGCGGCCCTGGCGGTCGCTTTCGGAGCCGTATGCCTCGGGCTCGAAGTTTTCATGTCGTATCGCAGCTACGTGCGCTACCTCAAGTGGCTGACGCTGGCGCTGTTCGCCTATGTCGGCGTCGTGCTCGTCGTCGACGTGCAATGGGCCGATCTCCTTGCCGGCCTGGTGCCGCGCTTCGAGCATTCGTCGGGGGCGGTGCTGCTGATCGTCGCCGTTTTCGGCACGACGATCTCGCCCTATCTGTTCTTCTGGCAGGCGGCGCAGGAGGTCGAGGAAGCGCGATCCGAGCGCTCGGGCGCACGGCGCGCGACGTCGACGCGAAGACAATTGCGGCGCATCGAGTTCGATACGCTGACCGGCATGGTGTTCTCGAACCTGATCGCGCTGGCGATCATCGTCAGCGCGGCGGCGACGCTGCATCACGCCGGCATCGCCCGCATCGAGACGTCGGCGCAGGCGGCGCAGGCGCTGCGGCCGATCGCCGGACCGTTCGCGTTCCTGCTGTTCAGCCTCGGCATCATCGGCACCGGGCTGCTGGCGGTGCCGGTGCTGGCCGGGTCCGCCGCCTACGCGGTCGCCGAGACCTTCCGCTGGAGGCGCGGCCTCGACTTGAAGCCGCGCCAGGCGCGCGGCTTCTACGCCATCGTGGCGCTGGCGACCGCCCTCGGCGTCGCGCTCGACCTGACCGGCATCGATCCTATCCGCGCGCTGGTCTGGGCCGCGGTGATCAACGGCGTGACCGCGGTGCCGATCATGGCGGTGATGATGCTGGTCGCGGCCGACCGGCGCGTGCTCGGCTCATTCGCGGTGCGCGGATGGCTCGGGGTATTCGGCTGGCTGGCGGTGGCGACGATGGCGGCGGCGGCGATCGCGATGGTCGTCGTCTAAGGAACCTCTGAACAAGTCCCACATGAGGCGCGTTTCTGCCGCAATGGCTTCAGATGCTAGGCGTCGCGGCGCAGCGAATAGCTTGGCCTATTCGCAAGCCGCGCAACGACGCAGAT
>DATEFZ010000226.1:0-6280 GCA_035280325.1 Casimicrobiaceae bacterium | reverse complement strand
GATCGACATTCGCGACCCGACCGAGCGCTATTCGGCAGCGGCGTTCGCGACGGACGCGGCCGCAGCGATGGAGGCGATCCGTGCACGCGGCCGCGTGCCGCTGGTGGTCGGCGGCACCATGCTGTACTTCAAGGCGCTCATGGAGGGCCTCTCGGAGCTGCCGCCGGCCGATCCCCAGGTGCGAGCGGACATCGATGCGCGGGCCGCGCGGCTGGGCTGGCCTGCGCTGCACGCCGAGCTCGCCCGCGTCGATCCTGCCACCGCAGCACGCCTGCCGCCGACCGACAGCCAGCGCATCCAGCGCGCGCTCGAGGTGCACGCGCTGTCCGGCCAGCGATTGTCGGTACTGCAGGGCGCGCGCCGGCGCGCCGGCGCGATCACTTTCGTCGCTGTCGCGCTGATTCCCGGCGACCGGACGCTGCTGCACCAGCGGATCGCCTCGCGCTTCGAGGCGATGCTAGCGGCGGGGCTGGTCGACGAGCTGCGCGCGCTGCGCTCGCGCTACCGGTTGACCGCATCGATGCCCTCGATGCGCTGCGTCGGCTATCGGCAGGCCTGGCAGTTCGTCGATGGCGACGGCGACCGCCGGCGGCTCTCCGAGCGCGGAATCGCGGCGACGCGCCAGCTCGCCAAGCGGCAGATGACCTGGCTGCGCAGCACGAAGGCAGAACCGTTCGACGCCTTCGCTCCCGGCGTGGCCGGCAGCGTGCTCGAGTGGCTGCGCGGGCAGGGCGTCGCAGCCGCCTGAACCGTGGTCCCGGGCCGCCTTCAAAGGGTGTTGCTGCTGTGCAATAATCCCAGATTCAGGACCGCCATTCCGGCACTCGATCGATGACCGCCCGCACGCTCTACGACAAGCTGTGGGACAGCCACGTCGTTCGCAGCGAGAGCGACGGCACTACCCTGCTCTACGTCGATCGCCATCTGGTGCACGAGGTCACCAGTCCGCAGGCCTTCGAAGGGCTGCGGCTGGCCGGGCGCAAGCCATGGCGCGTCGGGTCGATCGTCGCCACCGCCGATCACAACACGCCGACGCAGCACTGGGATCGCGGCATCGAGGACCCGATCTCGCGGATCCAGGTCGACGCGCTCGACGCCAACATGCACCGCTACGGCGCCAAGGCGTATTTCCCGTTCCGCGATGCGCGGCAGGGGATCGTGCACGTGATCGGTCCGGAAAACGGCGCCACGCTGCCCGGAATGACGGTCGTGTGCGGCGACTCGCACACCAGCACCCACGGCGCGTTCGGCTGTCTCGCCTTCGGCATCGGCACCACCGAAGTCGAGCACGTGCTGGCGACGCAATGCCTGCTGACCCGGCAGTCGAAGTCGATGCTGATCAGGGTCGACGGCGCGCTGCCTTTCGGCTGCACGGCGAAGGACATCGTGCTCGCCGTGATCGGCAGGATCGGCATCGCCGGCGGCATCGGCCACGCGATCGAGTTCGGCGGCCCGGTGATCCGGGCGCTGTCGATGGAAGGCCGCATGACGGTGTGCAACATGTCGATCGAGGCCGGGGCGCGGGCCGGGATGGTCGCCGTCGACGATACGACGATCGCGTATCTGTCCGGCCGCCCGTTCGCGCCGAGCGGCGAGATGTGGGATCGCGCGGTCGCCTGCTGGCGGACGCTGGTCTCCGACGAAGGCGCCAGGTTCGATCGCGTCGTTGCGCTCGATGCGGGGACGATCGCGCCACAGGTGACCTGGGGCACTTCGCCCGAGATGGTGACGACGATCGAGGGCCGCGTCCCCGATCCGGACCGCGAGCGCGATCCGGCCCGCCGCGACGGCATCGAGCGTGCGCTGACGTACATGGGTCTCGCGCCGAACACGCCGATGACCGATATCCGCATCGACAAGGTGTTCATCGGCTCGTGCACCAACTCGCGCATCGAGGACCTGCGCGCCGCCGCGGCGGTCGCCAACGGCCGGCGCAAGGCCGACAACGTCAAGCTGGTGCTGGTGGTGCCCGGGTCCGGACTGGTCAAGGCGCAGGCCGAGCGCGAAGGGCTCGATCGCGTCTTCACCGCCGCGGGCTTCGAATGGCGCGAGCCGGGATGCTCGATGTGCCTGGCGATGAACGACGACCGGCTCGAGCCCGGCGAGCGTTGCGCGTCGACGTCGAACCGCAATTTCGAAGGCCGCCAGGGCACCGGCGGCCGCACCCATCTGGTCAGTCCGGCGATGGCGGCCGCTGCGGCGATCGCCGGGCATTTCGTCGACGTGCGTCGACTATCTTGAGTCGGGAGGGACGATGAAAGAGCTGATCGCGTTGCTGTGCTTGGCCGGATTCGGCGCGCTCGTCGCCGGCTGCAACACCGTCGAGGGCGCCGGCAAGGACATCCAGGCCGGAGGACAGGCGGTCGAGAAGGCGGCCGACAAGGCCAAGAAGTACTGACCTTCGCCATGCAACCGTTTCGCGTCCTGACCGGGGTGGTGGCGCCGCTCAACCGCGCCAACGTCGATACCGATTCCATCATCCCGCGGCAGTTCCTGAGATCGATCAACCGGTCGGGATTCGGCGCGAACCTGTTCGACGCCTGGCGCTACCTCGACAAGGGCGAGCTGGGGATGGACAACGCGCGGCGGCCGCTCAACGCCGACTTCGTGCTCAACCAGCCGCGTTATCGCGGCGCGCAGATCCTGCTCACCGGACGCAATTTCGGTTGCGGCAGCTCGCGCGAGCACGCGCCGTGGGCGTTGCTCGACTACGGCTTTCGCGCGCTGATCGCGCCGTCGTACAGCGACATTTTTTTCAACAACTGCACCAAGAACGGCCTGTTGCCGATCGTGCTCGGCGAGGGCGAGGTCGAGCGGCTGTTCGCCGACACCGCGGCGTTTCCCGGGTTCGCGCTCACGATCGACCTCGAGCGGCAGACGGTCCTCGCTGCCAACGGCGGCGCCGCGTTCCGGTTCGACGTCGATCCGTTTCGCAAGCATTGCCTGCTCAACGGCCTCGACGAGATCGGCCTCACGCTGACCCATTCCGACGAGATCGCGGCCTTCGAGGCCAAGCGAAAGCTCGAGCAGCCGTGGCTCTTCTGACGAGGCAATCGCGTGAAGAGACCAGGCCGAGGCGCGCAGAACTAGAAGCTGCCCGCCGCGCCGTCCGGTCGTGCGCCCGGAGCGCGCGATGAAAATCGCCGTGCTCCCCGGCGACGGCATCGGCGTCGAGATCGTCGGCCAGGCGACCCGCGTCCTCGAGCTGCTGCGCGACGAAGGCGTCGATGTGAGCACCGAAACGGCGCCGATCGGCGGCGCCGGATACGACGCGGCCGACAAGCCGCTTCCGGATGCCACGCTCGCGCTGGCGCAGCGCGCCGACGCGATCCTGCTCGGCGCCGTCGGCGGCCCGCGCTACGACGCCCTGCCGCGGGCGCTGCGCCCCGAGCAGGGAATCCTCGCGCTGCGCAAGGCGCTCGGCGTGTTCGCCAACCTGCGGCCGGCGACGTCGTACCCCGAGCTCGCGCCGGCTTCGACCTTGAAGCCCGAGGTGGTGTCGGGGCTCGACCTCCTGATCGTGCGCGAGCTGACCGGCGATGTCTATTTCGGCCAGCCGCGCGGCAGGCGCACCAATGCGGCGGGCGAAATCGAGGCATTCGACAGCATGGTCTACAGCGAGCCGGAGATCCGGCGCATCGCGCGGGTCGGCTTCGAGCGCGCCCGCGCCCGCCGCCGCCGGTTGTGCTCGGTCGACAAGGCCAACGTGCTCGACACCTCGATCCTGTGGCGCGAAGTGGTGAGCGCCGTCGGCGCCGACTATCCCGACGTCGCGCTGTCGCACATGTACGTCGACAACGCGGCGATGCAGCTGGTGCGCGATCCGAAGCAGTTCGACGTCATCGTAACCGGCAACCTGTTCGGCGATATCCTCTCCGACCAGGCATCGATGCTGGCCGGGTCGATCGGCATGCTGCCGTCGGCGTCGCTCGATGCAAACGACAAGGGCCTGTACGAGCCGATTCACGGTTCGGCGCCCGACATCGCCGGCCAGGACTTAGCCAACCCGCTGGCCACTATCCTGTCGCTGGCGATGACGTTCCGCTACACGTTCCGCTCGAGCGACGTCGCCGACCGGATCGAGGCCGCGGTACGCACGGTGCTGGCGCAAGGGCTGCGCACGCGCGATATCGCGCTGCCGGGCGAGCCGAGCGTGGGCACCCGGGCGATGGGTGATGCGGTCGTCGCGGCGCTGGCCAGCTCGCGCCTGCCGGCGGCTCCGGCTGCGGCGCGGCGATCGTGACCTCGCCGCCGATCCGGCTTCGGCGCAAGATACCGGAAGCAGGTCGTCCGGGGACCGAAAGGAAACAAGCGATGATGCGCGTAGGTTTCGTCGGGTGGCGGGGCATGGTCGGCTCGGTGCTCATGCAGCGCATGCTCGAGGAGAGGGATTTCGACCTCATCGAGCCGGTGTTTTTTTCGACATCGCGTGCCGGGGGCCAGGGGCCGCAGATCGGCAAGCCCACCGGGCCGCTCAAGGATGCCGGAGACGCGCGCTCGCTCGCCGAGCTCGACGCGATCGTCGCCTGCCAGGGTGGCGACTGGACCAAGCCGATGCACGCCAGGCTTCGCGAAATGGGCTGGGACGGCTACTGGATCGACGCGGCCTCGACCTTGCGCATGGCCGACGACGCCGTCATCGTCCTCGATCCGGTCAACCGCGACGTGATCGAATCGGCGCTGCAGCGCGGCGTCAGGAATTACATCGGCGGCAACTGCACGGTGAGCCTGATGATGATGGCGATCGCGGGCCTGCTGCAGCGCGACCTGGTCGAGTGGATAACCTGCATGACCTACCAGTCGGCTTCCGGTGCTGGCGCGCAGAACATGCGCGAGCTGCTGCAGCAGATGGGCGAAGCGCACCTCGCGGCCAAGGCGCTGCTCGACGATCCTGCCTCGTCGATCCTCGACATCGATCGCGAGGTGGCCGGCATCCTGCGCGACGGGCGCTTTCCGACCGAGCACACCGGCGTCCCGCTGGCCGGGAGCCTCATCCCCTGGATCGCCGAGGACATGGGCGACGGCGTTTCGAAAGAGGAGTGGAAAGGCGGTGCCGAGACCAACAAGATCCTCGGTCGTCAGCAGAAGCCGATCGTGGTCGAATCGATCTGTGTCCGGATCGGCGCGATGCGCTGCCACAGCCAGGCGCTGACGATCAAGCTCAGGCGCGACCTGCCGCTGCCCGAGATCGAGCGCATCCTCGCCGGCGCGCACGAGTGGGTGCGCGTCGTCGCCAACACGCGCGAGGCCAGCATCCGAGAGCTGACGCCGGCGGCGGTGACCGGCAAGCTGCACATTCCCGTCGGACGCCTGCGCAAGCTGTCGATCGGCGGCGAATACCTTGGCGCGTTCACCGTCGGCGACCAGTTGCTGTGGGGAGCCGCCGAGCCCCTGCGGCGCACGCTGCGCATCGTGCTGGCCAAGGCGGGCGCGAGCGGTGCGGTGCGCGCCCAGGCTGGCTTCGGCTTATGACGGATGTCCCGGCCGCGCGGTGCAAGGAGGCTTTTTCCGCGGGTTTTATGCCTCGGCGCTAGCCGGCGAGGCCGGCCGCTGCCTCTGCGGCGACGCGCTTACAACAGGCATCTGGGGTCGCCGGTCATCGCCGCAGCGCACAAGGTGTTGTGGGCGCTCCGGGCAAGCGCCCCAAGCTTTAGCGCTTGTAGCGAAACGGCGACATCGCGGGCCGGGCGTTGCGGAAGCCCTGTTTTGGGACAAAAAAACAAGCTAATACCGAGGTTTAGCTTGCACGGCTAACTCCATGATGTTAATTTAGCCCGGAGAATAAGCCCACCGAGGTCGGCATGCGAGCAAAACCGTATATCACTTGCGGCCTGTTGGCGGGAACGCTTGCGTTCCCCGTTGCTGCGTTTTCGCTTGGACTCGGCAAGCTCACTGTGCAATCGGCACTCGGCCAGCCGTTGTCGGCGACGATCGAGCTCACGTCCGCGCAAAGGGACGAGCTCGACACGCTGCGCGCGCGAATTGCCGATCCCGCGGTGTACCGCGACAACAACGTGCAATATCCGGGATCGCTGGCGCGAGCGAGGGTCGTCGTCGAGCAGAGCCCGAACAGCGCGCCGTATCTGCGCGTGACGACGTCGCAGGCGGTCAACGACCCGTTCCTCGATCTGCTGGTCGAGCTCAACTGGGCGACCGGTCGCGTGGTCAGGGACTACACCTTCCTGCTCGACCCGCCCGCGGTCACCGAAACTCGCGCCGCGGAAGTCGCGGCGCCGGTCGCTGCGCAGGCGGCGCCGGTCGTGCCGGCGGCGCCCGCGGG
>DATEFZ010000225.1:0-2937 GCA_035280325.1 Casimicrobiaceae bacterium | reverse complement strand
ATGTCGGCGCGGTCTACCGCGAATTCGACGCGCTGTGGCTTCGCAGCATGCGCGATGCCGGCATCCGCATGGATTTCCAGATCCAGACCTTCCCCGAGGGGTTCAAGGCGGCACACGCCGGAACGCTGCAATTCTCCTCGTTCGGCTGGAGCGGCGACACCGCCGACGACTTCATGCGCATCTTTTACGGGCCCAACGCGGGCGCCAGCAACCTGTCGCGATTCAGGAACGCCGAGTACGACGCTCTCTACGTCAAGAGCCGCCGCACCCGCGACACCGAGGAGCGCGCCAGGCTCTACGAGACGATGACCAGGATCGTATCCGCCCAGGCGCCGTGGTGCAGCAACGTCTACCGCATCAGCAGCACCGTCGTCGCGCCGCGGATTCGCGGCTACCGCAAGAACGTGCACTACTTCGTGACGCCGTGGGAGTACCTCGACATCGATAGCGGAGCACGGGGAACAGGGCGTTGAAGATCGTGGCCGGCTGGCCGTGGCTGGTCCCGGCGCTTTCGCTGGCGCTGGTCGTCGCCGGACTGCTCGCAAGCGTCGGTCCGGTGTTCGCCATCGTCTGCGCCGCCGCCCTGATCGGCGCCGTCATCGCCGCCGTGCACCACGCCGAGGTCGTGGCGCATCGGCTGGGCGAGCCGTTCGGGACGTTGGTCCTCGCCGTCGCGGTGACGGTCATCGAAGTCTCGCTCATTCTCGCGATGATGCTCGCCGGCGGCGCCGGCGCTGCGGCGCTGCCGCGCGATACGGTCTACGCGGCGGTGATGATCATCTGCAACGGCGTCGTCGGGCTGTGCATTCTGGTCGGCGGCCTGGTCCATCACGAGCAGAGCTTTCGGGTCGAGGGCTCGAGCGCAGGGCTCGCCGCGCTGATCGTCCTGGCGGCGTTCGCGCTGGTGCTGCCCGCCTTCACCACGACCACGCCGGGCGGCACCTACAACAACGCGCAACTTGCCTTCGCCGCGATCACCTCGCTGGCGCTGTGGGCGGTCTACGTATTCACGCAGACAGTGCGACACCGCGACTACTTCCTTCCGCCGGCCGGCGCGTCCAGCCCCGAGGCGCACGCGACGCCGCCGACCGACCGCGAGGCGTGGGCGAGCTTCGGGCTGCTGCTGATCTCGCTGCTGGCGGTCGTCGGACTGGCCAAGATTCTCTCGCCGTCGATCGAGCGCATTGTCGAGTACGCGGGCGCGCCGAAAGCGGTGATCGGCATCGTGATCGCGATGCTCGTCCTGCTGCCCGAGACCTGGGCCGCGGTGCGCGCCGCGCATGCGGACCGCCTTCAGACCAGCATGAATCTCGCGCTGGGCTCGGCGCTGGCCAGCATCGGCCTCACGATTCCAGTCGTCGCGGCGAGCTCGATTGCCCTCGGCATCCCGCTGATCCTGGGGCTGGATGCGAAAGGACTGGTGATGCTCGCGGTCACGTTTCTGCTGAGCGCGGTCACGCTGGGCACCGGGCGCACGCACATGATGCAGGGCGCGGTGCACCTCGTCGTTTTCGCGGCGTTCCTGTTCCTGGCGTTCGTGCCCTGATTGGAAGCGCAGCGCGACCCGGCTCGCCGGCGCGAGACATTCGCTATTTCAGCGCTTTCCGTACATGTCGTGGTGACGCCACCAGACGCCGCTTTCGTTGCGCCCCTTCGGGGCGCGGTCGAGCCACTGGTACATGCCCCAGAGCCCGTCCAATCCGCGCGCATACGCGGAATAGGTGTGGTAGACGACGCCGTCTTCGAGCGCGAACGCGCTCATGCCCGGTAACTGGCGCAGGAACGTGGCCGCGTCGGTTCCGGTCGTCGCCGCAATCTCGGCGACGAAACCGCCGCTGTCGGACGAGCGCATCGGCTCGCCGGGCCGATAGTTGTATTCGTAGCGGCCTTCGCGTTGCTGCTCCTCGGTGACCGAGACGTTGAAGTCGAAGTTGAAATCGCCGGCGGCCGACGATGCCCAGGGAAAGGTCCAGCCCATCCGCTGCCTGAACGCCTGCAGCTTCGCCAGCGGCGCGCGCGACACCGCCCAGAACTTCACGTCGTGGTTCTCGAGGTGGACAACGCTGCCGTTGAACCCGTCGGCGATCGCCGAGCAGCTCGGGCAGGCGGCCGTGTACTCGGGGCCGAACATCATGTGATAAACGAGGAGCTGCGAGCGGCCTCGGAACAGGTCGGCCAGCGAAGCCTGCCCCTGGTCGGTCTCGAATCGATACGCCTTGTCGACCCGCACCCACGGCAGCGCCTGCCGCCGTTGCGCCAGCTCGTCGCCGCGCCGGGTGTGCTCCTTCTCCGCCGCGAGCAGATCGAGCCGCGCCGCCAGCCATTCCTTGCGTGTCCCGGTCTTGTGTGTCGTCATCGCTTTTTTCTCCATTTGTCGATAGCCTTGCCGGTGGTTCGGCTTTCGGATTCGGCCGTCGTCGCCGATGGCCGTGCGATCAATTTAGCTGGCTGGCCCCCAAAGGTGGGAGTGACAAGTGTGGCGGGATTCCCGTCGACGGGCCCAGGGTGGACTCGCTATCACGGCCGCGGCGCGCGCGCTCGCAGCGGGTGATCCGCTGGGTGCGCTGAACCGGGTCGCGCTGCGCGATGACGCACCCGCGCTGGCGCTTCGAGGCATCGCGATGGCGCAGCTCGGCGATCTCGCTCGAGCGAAGGCGCTGCTGCGAAACGCGGCGCGCGCCTTCGGCGCGCGAGAGGCTGTCGCGCGCGCAAGGTGCGTCGTCGCCGAAGCCGAGATCGCGCTGGCGTCGCGCGATCTCAACTGGCCGGCGAAGGCGCTCGACGCGGCGCGGGCGACGCTCGAGCATCACGGCGACCGGGTCAACGCCGCGCACGCACGGTATCTCGAGGCCCGTCGCCTGCTCCTGATCGGGCGCCTCGACGACGCCGAGCGCACGCTCGCCGGCCTCGATCCGGCAGCGTTCCCGCCGGCGTTGC
>DATEFZ010000224.1:0-9387 GCA_035280325.1 Casimicrobiaceae bacterium | reverse complement strand
CGTCGGCCGGCGCGAGCGCCGCGATCTTCGGCGTCGCGCAGGCGACATCGGCGTTCTGCGCGCGGTGCCGCAGCGCGTGGTCGATCAGCACCAGCGAGAGCATCGCCTCGGCGATCGGCGTGGCGCGAATGCCGACGCAGGGATCGTGCCGGCCGTGGGTGTTGACGGTGACCGGCGCGCCCGACTTGTCGATCGAGCGGCGGTCGAGGCGGATCGACGAAGTCGGCTTGACCGCGATCGACACCACGATGTCCTGCCCGGTCGAAATGCCGCCGAGGATGCCGCCGGCGTGGTTGGACAGGAATCCTTGCGGCGTCATTTCGTCGGCGTGCACGGTTCCCGGCTCGGCGATGCTGGCGAAGCCGGCGCCGATCTCTACGCCCTTGACCGCGTTGATGCCCATCATCGCGTGCGCGATGTCGGCGTCGAGCTTGTCGAACACCGGCTCGCCCCAGCCGACCGGAACGCCCGAGGCGACGAGGTTGATGCGCGCGCCGCAGGAGTCGCCAGACTTGCGCAGCGCATCCATGAACGCCTCGAGCTCGGGAACGAGCGCGGAATCGGCGGCGAAAAACGGGTTGTGGTCGACCTCTTCCCACGACTTGAACGGCAGTGGCCGCGCGCCGATCTGCGCCAGGTAGCCGCGCACGGTCACGCCGCAGCGCTGGCCAAGCCACTTGCGCGCGATCGCTCCGGCGGCGACGCGGACCGCGGTCTCGCGCGCCGATTGCCGGCCGCCGCCGCGATAGTCGCGGATGCCGTATTTCTGCCAGTAGGTGTAGTCGGCGTGGCCGGGACGAAAGGTGTCGGCGATCGCCGCGTAGTCCTTGCTGCGCGCGTCCTCGTTGCGGATCAGGAGCGCGATCGGCGTGCCGGTGGTCCTGCCCTCGAACACTCCGGACAGGATCTCGACTTGGTCGGACTCGCGCCGCTGCGTGACGTGGCGCGACGTGCCGGGCTTGCGACGATCGAGGTCGCGCTGGATGTCGGCCGCGGCGAGTGCGAGCCCCGGCGGGCAGCCGTCGACGACGCAGCCGATCGCCGGCCCGTGCGACTCGCCGAACGAAGTCACGCAGAACAGCCTGCCGAAGGTATTGCCGGACATCGGTTCAGGGGTCGCGTCGCCTCGGTCGAGTGTAGCACGCGGGTCGCGCGCGACCGGTGCTCGCGGTTCGAGCGCGGCAGCGCGAGACGTCTCTCGCGGCTTCTCAGCCGCCGTCGCGCGGCTTCGAGTCCGCGGCCGCCGGCGGCAGCGGCGAGAGGTAGCCGATCAGCAGCAGCAGCGATCCGACGCCGAGAAACACCGCAACTCGAGGCAGGCCCGACAGCGAAGCGAGGTCGATCAGGAACAGCTTGCCCACCGCCACGGCGAGCAATCCGACGCCGATCATCCACAACGGACGCAGCGCCCGCCGCGTCGCAAGGAACATCAGCACCACCGCAGTCGCCGCCCAGGCCAGCGTGAGCCCGGCCTGCAACAGCTTCGAGCCGAGCAGCGCCGAAGCGTCCCAGGCGATGCCGCCCCAGTGATGCGCGGTGCGCAATGCGGTCCCGTTGAGCAGCGCGAACAGCCCGACGCCCAGCCATCCGTAGCGCGTCTTCTCGTCGAGGATCGCGAAGCGAGCGGTCCAGGCGAACAGCGCCGCCAGCGCAAGCACCAGCGTGAGCTCGAGCGGATTGAAAAGCGGCACCCAGGGCAGCGGCGATGCCGTCCCGGGCGAGACGACGGTAGCGATCGCGAACCATGCGGCGACCAGCGCCGCGATCGGTCCGCCGGCGCCGATCGCGTAGGCGTCGCGATGCAGCGTGAACGGCCAGCGCGCGCTCCGGGTGAACGCATCGGCCAGCAGCAGATAGGCGATCGGCGGCACGACCGCGGCGCAGGCGAGCCAGACCGTGTCCGCCGGCGCGATGCGGTCGACGCGCTCGCTCGCTTCCCAGGCGATCTGCGCGACCAGCCCGATCGCCGACAGCGCGTGCCAGACGTACGCCAGCCGCGGCGCGAGCACCGGCGACGCAGCGCGCTCGGCGTCCGGCGCGGCATCGGCCGCGCGCAGGAAACCCCACTGCGTCACCCAGGCGATCGGCCACACCAGAGCGCCGAAGTTGTCCAGCGTCGTTCGCGTCGAATGCCAATCTTCGAGAGCGATCCAGGCCATCGCCGGCAGCAAGGCGAGCCCGACCGCGACTCCTCGCCGCCAGCGCGACGCCCGCGCGGCGAGCAGCGCGGCGGCGACGCTCAACACCGCGAAGGCGAGCGTGGCGTGCGGCGCGTCGACCGAGTCGAGATGCCGCCGCAGGTCGAAAGCGCCGCCGAACAGCCACCATCCTGCGCCCCAAATCATCAGCAGCGGAATGAAGCCGCGTTCCGGAGGCGGCAGCTTGTCGCCGGCGCGATCGGCTACCGCCGCGGTCACGAGGCCGGAGACCCCGAGCAGCAGCGCGCCGACGAAATACGCATTGACGAGCATCGGCTCGCCGGGCCGCGCCGCACCCGACCCGAGGAACACCGCGCCGGCGCCGAATTCGACCAGCACCGCGACGCCGCGCAGCAGCGGCGTGTCCTGGCGCACGCCCAGCCAGAACACGCCGGCGCCGGCGACCGCCCACAGCGCGGCGGCGATCCGATCGTCGAACGCCAGCGGCACGGCGATGACGGCGAAGATCGCGGCCAGCACCAGGAAGGCGCGCGACAGCAAGGCGAGCCCCGGCTCGCTGCGTCGGCGCAACAGCAGGAACAGCAGGCCGTACACGAGCGCGAGGGCGCAAGCGCTCCACGCCGCGCCGTACTCGATTGCTCGCACCAGCGGCAGCTGCAGGCCGAAACCGACCAGCGGTACGCCGAATACCAGGATGGCGTCGACCGGGGCCCTGGCTTCGGCGCGGCCGCGCCACGCGTACAGGATCGCGATGCCGATGTAGAAGGCGACGAACAGGATCAGGAACGGCTCGAGGGTGGAGAAGTAGATCCACGCCGGCCGGTAGTAGCGCCAGGCCCACACCGAGCCGAGCACGAAGGTGAAGAAGAAGCCGAGCAGGTTGAGCGCTCGCCACGATCGCACCCAGGCCAGCGCGAAGATCGCCGCGTTGAGGATCGCGAAATAGCCGAACAGCAGCGACGGCTCGCCGGCAGGCCGTATCAGCATCGGGGCCAGGAAACCGCCGGCGGCGGCTAGCGCGGCCAGCGGCTGCGAATCGGCGCGCAGGGCCAGAACCACCGTGACGATGGCGACGATGCCGAGCAGCGCGAGGCCGGCGACCGGCGAGAGCACATGGTAGAGGCGGAATGCGGCGAACGTCGTCAGGTACAGCACGCCGGCGCCGGCGCCTTGCAGCGACAGTCCGTAACCGGGCCGTGCCCCGGCCAGCGCCAGGCCGAGCCCGATCAGGACCAGGCCCACTACCGCCACCCCGGTCAGCTTCCACTCGATCGGGATGACGACGATCTCGGCCAGGTAGCGCAGCAGGAACGCCACGCCGAAGAACAGCACGACGACGCCGATCCGCGTCATCGCGTTGCCGCCGCTGAGCCACGCCCACAGGGGATCGGGCGTGGCCGTCGTCGGGGTCAGCGGCGCGGGCGGCGCGCCCTCCCCGGCCGGTGCCACAACATCGGGCGCGCTCGGCGTGGCCTGTCCGCCAGACGCCGCGACGCCGTCGGATGCGCTCGGCTCGAGCGCCCCACCGCTGCCGCCCTTGCGCACCGGAAATCCGGGCGCCCTCGGCGCGACACCGAGTTGCGACGTCCGGCGCAGGTAGGCGCCGATCAGGGCGCCGGCGAGAGCGCCGACCAGCGTCCCCTTGAAACCCCAGGCGCTCCCGATCAAGGCGCCGATCAACAAGCCGAGCCAGGTCATCGTCGAGCCCTCCCGGGCAAACCGTCAGCGGCAGTCGCCGCGCAGCGCGAGCACGTTCTGCTGCAGCGATTCCGGCGTCGCGCGCTCCGGCGGCACCGGCGCGCCCACGACCAGCGCGATCCGCGAGAACAGTCCACGCAACCTGCCGATCAGCCGCCCGCCGTTGCGGCGGCTGAACAGGCTTCCCCACAGCCCGCGCAGCGCCATCGGCACCACCGGCGCCGGCGCGAGCTCGAGGATGCGCTGCAATCCGGGGCGGAACGGATTGAGATCGCCGGTCTCGGTCAGCTTCCCTTCCGGAAAGATGCCGACGATCTCGCCGGCCTTGAGCGCCGCGGCGGCAGCGGCGAACGCGCGCTCCTTCATCGCTGCATCCTCCCTGGCCGGCGCGATCGGGATCGTGCGCATCGTGCGGAATACGAAGTTGAGCAGCGGGAAACGGAAGATGCGGTGGTCCATCACGAATCGGATCGGCCGCTGGACGCAGGCCGCGATGACGACCGCGTCGACGTAGCTCACGTGGTTGCAGACCAGGACGCAGGCGCCTTCCGCCGGAATCCGCTCGAGCCCTTCCTTGTCGACGCGGTAGAAGGTGTGGACCAGCAGCCACGCCAGGAAGCGCATCAGGAACTCGGGCACCAGCGTGTAGATGTAGATCGCTATCACCGCGTTCATCAGTCCGGTGACCAGCAGCAGTTGGGGGATCGTCAGCCCCGCCTTCAGCAGCACCAGCGCGATCGCCGCCGAGGCCACCATGAAAATCGCGTTGAGGATATTGTTGGCGGCGATGATGCGCGACCGGAACGCCGGTTCGGATCGCTCCTGGATCAGCGCGTACAGCGGCACGATGTAAAAGCCGCCGAACATGCCGATCAGGATCAGGTCGGCGATGACGCGCCAGTGCGCGCCGAGCGCGAAGAACGCGCCTATCCCGGCCGGCCCGTGCGGCGCCAGATTGCGGCTCGCCAGGTACAGGTCGATCGCGAATACCGACAGCCCGATCGAGCCGAACGGGACGAGGCCGATCTCGACCTTGTGTCCGGACAAGCGCTCGCAGAGCAGCGAGCCGGCGCCGATGCCGATCGAGAAGATGGCGAGCAGCATGGTCGCCACGTGCTCGTCGCCGCCGAGCACGTCCTTGGTGAAGTTGGCGAACTGGGTCAGGTAGGTCGCGCCGTAGAACCAGAACCAGGAGATCCCCAGCATCGACAGCCACACGACGCGATTGCCGTGGGCGAAGCGCAGGTTGCGCCAGGTCTCGGTGAACGGGTTCCAGTTGATGGTGAGGCCCGGCGCCACCGCCGGCGTCTCCGGGATCCGGCGCGAGACCAGATAGCCGGCGATGGCGATGGCGATGGCGGTCGCGCCCGCCAGCAGCGGGCCGTCCGGCTTGATCGCGACCACCAGCCCGCCGACGATCTCGCCCAGCAGGATCGCGACGAAGGTCCCCATCTCGACCAGCCCGTTGCCGCCGATCAGCTCGTCGGTCCGCAGATTCTGCGGCAGGATCGCATACTTGACCGGACCGAACAGGGTCGAGTGCACGCCCATCATGCCCAGCGCGATGAACAGCAGCACCAGGTCGCGCCGGTAGAAGCCGATGGCGCCGACGATCATGATGCCGATCTCGAGCATCTTGATCAGCCGGATCAGGCGCGACTTCTCGTATTTGTCGGCAAGCTGTCCCGCCGTCGCCGAGAACAGCATGAACGGCGCGATGAACGCCGCGGCCGCGATGTTGACCAGGTCGTTCGACGAGAACGTGGTCAGGGTCGCCGCCTCGAAGGCGACGAAGATGACCAGCGCGTTCTTGTAGACATTGTCGTTGCCCGCGCCCAGGAATTGCGTCCAGAAGAACGGCGCGAAGCGGCGCTCGCGCAGCAGCTGAAACTGGTTGTGTTCGGCCATCGGTCGGCTCGGGCAATGGGCGGTCGGGCCAGCGTGACGGCCTCGTCGGCGATTCTTGCACAGCCGGGGCGCGCGGCGGCAATCCGTTCGGCCGGGATCGGCCTTTTGAACGAGCTTTGAACTAGAATGGGCGGCCCGTCGCCCTCCGGCGGCTCCCGATCCGATGCGCCAGTACCTCGAGTTCATGCGCCACGTGCGCGATCACGGCGTGCGCAAAGGCGACCGCACCGGCACCGGCACCCTTTCGGTGTTCGGCTACCAGATGCGCTTCGACCTGGCGGCCGGGTTTCCGCTGCTGACGACCAAGCGGGTCCACACCAAGAGCGTGATCCACGAATTGCTGTGGTTCCTGTCCGGGGACACCAACGTCTCCTACCTGCGGGCGAACGGCGTCACCATCTGGGACGAATGGGCCGATGCCGACGGCGAGCTCGGGCCGATCTACGGCTATCAATGGCGAAGCTGGCCGGCGCCCGACGGCCGGCATATCGACCAGCTCGCCCAGGTCGTCGGAGAGATCCGCAGCAATCCCGACTCGCGCCGGCTGATCGTGTCGGCCTGGAACGTGGGCGACATCCCGCGGATGAAGCTGCCGCCCTGCCATGCCTTCTTCCAGTTCTACGTCGCCGACGGCAGGCTGTCGTGCCAGCTCTACCAGCGAAGCGCCGACATCTTCCTCGGCGTCCCGTTCAACATCGCCTCCTACGCGCTCTTGACGCACCTGGTCGCGCAGCAGACCGATCTCGCCGCCGGCGACTTCGTCTGGACCGGCGGCGATTGCCATCTGTACCTGAACCACGCCGAGCAGGTCGAGGTCCAACTGGCACGCGAGCCGCACCCGCTGCCGAGGCTCGTGCTCAAGCGACGACCGCCGTCGCTGTTCGACTATCGCTTCGACGACATCGAGATCGTCGATTACCGGCACCATCCGGCGATCAAGGCGCCGGTGGCGGTCTAGCGGTCAACGCCTCGCCGGCCTCCGCCTGCGGCGACGTCCCGGGGCGCGACCGCCCGGCAGGCAGGCGGCGGGCAAGGAGACGACATGATCAGAAAGCTTTCGTCCGGCGAATACCGGTTGTACTCGCGCAAGACTGACCCGAAGACCGGAAAACGGAAGAACCTCGGCACTTTCCGCACCCGCGCCGCCGCCGAGCAGCACGAGCGCGAGGTCCAGTATTTCAAGCGGCATTGATCCGCGGTCCGGCCGCTCGAAAAAAAAGCCCGCTGGAGGAAGTGAGCGGGCAAGGGGGATTCGGGTAACCAGTCAGCGCATCAGGTGATGCTCCGCGCCGCATTGACGCGGTCGGCGAGCTCCTCCAGGGCGAGCTGTTGCGAAGGCGACAGCGCCAGATGCCCGCCGTGATCGGCGGCATCGAGCTCGGCGGGCCGCTCGGTGTCGGCCAGCCAGTAGGCTGAAAACTCCGGTGCAAAGGTCGCCACGATTCGCTCCTGTCGTCTGCAAGGCGCGAGCGAACGATCGGGCTCGCGCTTTCAATGGCGACAAAGCAATCGACGTGCCAGAAACGCTCGCTGTCGGAGGATCAGGCTGTTAGCGAGGGCTTGCCGGCGGGCTCTTGGTTGAAAAGGCAAAAAATCCGGCGTGTTCTGCGTCAGGGTGTCGTATCGGGGCGACACTTCTTCGCTGCACTGCGGTAGCGTATTGTTCTTATGATGGTTTTGTTGTCGCTTATCGGAGACGGACGTGCGTAAAACGCAACACGCTCCGGCCGATGTGGCGGCGGAAGCCAAAAAATCAGGTCTTGGCCTCCTTGAACATCGCCGGCTCCAGCCGGTGGCGCTGCAGCAGCTTGTAGAATTCGGTCCGGTTGCGCTTGGCGAGCGTCGCCGCCTGTGTAACGTTGCCGCCGGTAATTTTCAAGAGCCGGACCAGGTAGTCGCGCTCGAATTGCTTGCGCGCCTCCTCGAACGGCGCCATGACCCCGGAATCCTCGCGCAGCGCACCGTGCACCAGCGTCGCCGGAATGACGCTGGTCGTGGCGAGCGCGATCGCCTGCTCCAGCAGATTGAGCAACTGCCGCACGTTGCCGGGCCACGGGGCGCCGACCAGCAGCGCCATCGCGTCCGGGGCGAGCGCCGGGGCCGGCTTCTTGTAGCGCTCGGCGATCCGACGCAAAAAATGGGTCGCCAGCAGCGGAATGTCCTCGCGTCGCTCGGACAGCGGGGGCAGCTTGAGCGACACGACGTTGAGCCGGTAATAGAGATCCTCGCGGAACCGGCCGTCCTCCTTGTGCGCGTCCAGGTCGCGATGCGTCGCCGAAACGACCCGAACGTCGATCGGGACGGCCTGCGTGGCGCCCACCGGACGCACCTCTTCCTCCTGCAGCACGCGCAGCAGCTTGACCTGCAGCGGCAGCGGCATGTCGCCGATCTCGTCTAAGAAGATCGTCCCGCCGTCGGCCGCCTGGAACAAGCCCTTGTGCGCCTGGACGGCGCCGCTGAAAGCCCCGCGCACGTGGCCGAACAACTCCGATTCGAGAAGCTGCTCGGGAATCGCGCCGCAATTGACGCCGATGAACGGCTTGCCAGCGCGCCGGCTGGCGCGGTGGATCGCACGCGCCAGAAGTTCCTTGCCGGTACCCGAGTCGCCGAAGATCAGCACGCTGGCATCGGAGTCGGCGACCAGGCGGGCCTGGCGCAGCAGGTCCTCCATGCGCGGACTGCGGGTGATGATGCCAGCCCGCCACTCGCCGGTCGTCTGCCGCGTCGGCTCGGGCTCGCCACCGCCCAGACGCACCGCGGCTGCGACCTTCTGCAGCAATTCCTGGCTGTCGAACGGCTTGGTGAGGAAGCCGAACACGCCGCGCTGCGTCGCCGACACCGCTTCCGGGATCGTGCCGTGCGCGGTCAGAATGATCACCGGCATCGCCGGGTGCCGGCGATGGATGGCGTCGAACAGCGCCAGGCCGTCGATCCCCGGCATTTTGAGGTCGGTGATCACTGCCGCCGGGCGCTCGACGGCAAGCGCCGCCAGCGCGGTTTCGCCGCTGTCCGCCGTGCGCACGCGATAGCCGGCGGAGGTCAGTCGCAGGCTGATCAGCTTGAGCAGGTCCGGGTCGTCGTCGACCAGCAGGATGTCGCTCTGTTGATTCATCGGTCCACCTTCAGGCCGCGGGCTTTCGCCTAGCGTCCGGTTCCACCGCCGCCACCGCCCCCTCCGGCGCCGCCGGCGTTGCGACTGCGCTCGAGCAGAAGGCTCCGCTCGACCGCGCGTAGTTGATCGAGTTTCTCCTGCGCCACCGCGCTGCGCTTCTTCTCTTCGTTGACGTTGCGCATGCGCTCGGCGACCTGCGCGTAGAGCACCAGCGCAAGCTGCTTGACCGGCGACGCGCCGCCGTTCCTGCCCGACACCGATTCGAGCAGCCCGAGCGCTCGCGCGTCGTCCGGCGCACCCGCTGCCGGCATGGTCAGCAGCACCGCGAGCCGAATTCGATTGACGTCGGTGCGCGAGCGCGGGTTGCCGGCCTGGTTGATCGACGTGATCTCGCGGCGCAACTCCTCGGGCGACGCGCTGGCATAGCGCTGCAGGTCGGCGAGCAGCGTCAAGGTCTGCTGCTCTTCGTCGGTCAGCGGCGGCGGCGCGGCCGGCGGCGCCTCCTGGACG
>DATEFZ010000223.1:0-11086 GCA_035280325.1 Casimicrobiaceae bacterium | reverse complement strand
TAGCCCGCGGCCCTGTGCGCAACCAGCGCCCGCGCGTAGCGCTCGTCGGACTGCAGGCCGCGTCCCGCCAGCTCGTCGAGCAGCGCGGTGACGTCGCCCTGCGAAGCGCCGTCGGCGATCAGGCGCTCGGCGAGCTCGGCGCGCGCGTATTCGCGCCGCGCCAGCAGGCCTACGGCGCGCGACTTGAGCGAGACCGGCTTGCTCGCCCGCAACGAATCGCCCGTGCCTAGCGCACTAGGCTTCGGCGGCCAGCCCCGGTCGCTGCGCACCCGCGGCCGGCACGCCGACGGCGGCGCGGATCTTGGCCTCGATCTCGGCCGCGACGTCCTGGTGCTCGCGCAACCAGTCGCGCGTGTTGTCCTTGCCCTGGCCGATCTTGTCGCCGTCGTAGGCGTACCAGGCGCCCGACTTCTCGATGATGTCGTGGGCGACGCCGAGCTCGACGATCTCGCCCTCGCGCGAAATCCCCTCGCCATAGAGGATGTCGAACAGCGCTTCGCGAAACGGCGGCGCGATCTTGTTCTTGACCACCTTGACCCGCGTCTCGTTGCCGACGACCTCCTCGCCGCGCTTGATCGACCCGATGCGGCGGATGTCGAGCCGCACCGAAGCGTAGAACTTGAGCGCGTTGCCGCCGGTGGTGGTCTCCGGGTTGCCGAACATGACGCCGATCTTCATGCGGATCTGGTTGATGAAGATGACCAGCGTGTTGGCGCGCTTGATGTTGCCGGCGAGCTTGCGCAGCGCCTGGCTCATCAGCCGCGCCTGCAGCCCCGGAAGCTGATCGCCCATCTCGCCTTCGATCTCGGCCTTGGGCACCAGCGCCGCGACCGAGTCGATGACGATCACGTCGACGCCACCCGAGCGCACCAGCATGTCGGCGATCTCGAGCCCCTGCTCGCCGGTGTCGGGCTGCGAGATCAAGAGATCGCCGACGTTGACGCCGAGCTTGCCGGCGTAGACCGGGTCGAGCGCGTTCTCGGCGTCGATGTAGGCGGCGGTACCGCCCGCCTTCTGCACTTGCGCGACGACCTGCAGGCACAAGGTCGTCTTGCCCGATGCCTCGGGGCCGTAGATCTCGACCACGCGTCCGCGCGGCAGACCGCCGACGCCGAGCGCGATGTCGAGGCCCAGCGAGCCGGTCGACACCACCGACAGGTCGTTCTGCACCTGGGCTTCGCCCATTTTCATGATCGAGCCCTTGCCGAACTGCTTCTCGATCTTCGCCAGCGCCGCCGAAAGCGCCTTGCTCTTGTTGTCATCCATTGGGTTCGATCCGTTGGCCTTGCTGAAATTGACGATGCTCATCGCGCGCTCTCTCGGGGTAGCGGTCCGCCAGGCGGACGGTGAGCCATTGTGGCATAGAACGATCGTTCGATAAAGGGGTCCGTTGGCCTAGGCCAGCCGGTCGACCAGGCCTTCGAGCGCGATCCGGACCGACCCTGCCCGCACCTCCGCCCGGTCGCCGGCGAGTCGCCGGTGCAGGGTCTCGGTTCCCGACGGGCCGGCCCAGGCGAGCCACACGGTCCCGACCGGCTTGTCCGGACTGCCGCCGGCCGGCCCGGCGACGCCGGTCACCGCGACCGCCCATTGTGCCCCGCTCGCGGCGCGCGCCCCCTCCGCCATCGCCCGTGCCGTCTCGCCGCTGACCGCGCCGTGGTGTTCGATGATCGCCGCATCGACGCCGAGGGCCTCGACCTTGGCCCGGTTCGAATAGGTCACGAACCCGCGATCGAACCACTCGGAGCTGCCGGAAACCGCGGTGATCGCGCCGGCGAGCAAGCCTCCGGTGCACGACTCCGCGGTCGCAATCGTGATCTTGCGCGACAGCGCCGCGCGCCCCACCTCGTACGCGAGCGCATGCAGATCTTCGTCGATGCGAATCGGTCGCCCTTCGGCCTCCGCCCCACTGCGCGAACGACCAGCGTTCTCATGTCGGCCTGCGAGCAATCGCTCGGCGACGGCCCTTCGGGTCTTCAAGCTCTCGCCTCGCTCATGCGTCTGTCAAGCGTGTTCACCCGGTTTTCCACGATACCAGTATTCATAGGCCGTGGTGAATCCGAAGCGGCGATACAGAGCGAGCGCCGCGACGTTGCTCGAGGTGACCTGCAGGTACGCGATCCTGGCGCCCTGGCGCATCGCCTCGGACAGCAACGCGGCGACGATGGCGCGGCCGTAGCCGCGGCCCCTTCCGGATTCGACCGTGGTGATCGCGAACAGGCCGGCATGATCTCCCTCGATTTTCGCCAGGCCGCACGCAACGACCTCGCCGTCGTGGCGCAGCAAGGCTCCCGCGTGCGGCAGCGGATGCAGGCGTGCGCGCTCGACATGCTGCGGCAGCAGCTCCGGGGCGATCTGCAAGATGCGCGAAGCCGGTTCCTGCCAGTCCGCCACCGGCATGATCGCTACGTCGGCCGCAGCGCTCGGCGGCAGGCGGACCTCGTCGAGCGCCGTTCGCTGCACCATCGTGCGCTCGAAGGGCTCCCAGTCGGCTCGCTCGAGCCACGAATCGAGCTCGGCCGGGCGCGAGAATGGAAGCATCCGGAAAATCGTCGGCAACCCGACGCTGGCATAGAAACGGCTGCAATAGTCGACCTTCTCGGCCAGCGCCAGCGTCGACGCGTAGAACGGGTTGACGCAGCGCAGCCGCTTGGTCGGGCCGCGCCGATAGCCGAGCAGCCATCCGTCGTAGAGCAGCGACTGGAACGGCCCCGATGCGTTGAGCGAGCGCTCCTCGAGGCGCCGTGCCTCGGCCTCCTGCCGGTCGTTGCAGGCAACGCTCGCCATCTCATCCGGCCAGGCGGGTCCACAGCGCGAGCACCAGCAGGGTGTAGCCGGCGGCAACCAGGTCGTCGGCCATGACGCCGAAGCCATGGTGCCAGCGCCGGTCGATCGCCCCCGCCGGAGGCGGCTTGACCACGTCGAAAATGCGAAAGAGCAGGAAGGCGAACGCCTGCCGCACCGGATCGGCGCCGACGAAGTAAAGGATCGCGAGGAAGGCGACGATTTCGTCCCAGACGATCGCGCCGTGGTCGGCGGCGCCCAGATCGCGTCCGGTGCGATCGGCGGCCGGAATGCCGACCGCGAACGCCAGCACGGTGGCGATCGCATAGCCGGCGTCGTCGAGCGTCGCCCGCAGCAGCGCGTCGAGCGGCAGCGCGACCAGCGTACCGACGGTGCCCGGCGCGAACGGCGAAAGCCCGGCGCCGAAGCCCAGCGCGATGAAGTGCGCCGGGTGCGCGATCAGGAAGCGGAAGCCCGGCTCCTTCATCGTCATCCGGTCGCGAAGTGATCGAAGGCCCGCGGCAACGGATCGAGCACCCGGCCCGCAGCGTCGCGAACCTCGAGCCCTGCGCCGGGGACGATCGCACCGATCCGCGTCAGCGCGAGGCCGAAGCGGCCGGCCAACGCAGCGACTTCGCCGTCGCGCGCGATCGGCACGGTGAAGCAAAGCTCGTAGTCGTCGCCGCCGGCGAGGAGACAGGCGAGCGCGATTTCGCGCGCCGGGCCTCGCATTTGCCCGTCCAACTCCGCCGAACGCGGCACCGCGTCGAGCTCGATCGCGGCAGCGACGCGCGACGCCGCGAGCACGTGGGCCAAGTCGCCGGCGAGCCCGTCGGAGAGGTCGATCGCCGCGCTCGCGACGCCGCGCAAGGCTAGCCCAAGGGCCAGTCGCGGCTCGGGCCGCGTCAGCGCGCGCTCGCAGGCTGCGAAGTCGGTGGCGTCGAGGCGCAAGCGATGCTGGCGATGCGCCAACGCCAGCGCAGCGTCGCCCAGACGGCCCGATACCCAAACCGAATCGTCGGCGCGCGCGCCGTCGCGCCGCAAGGCGGCGCCGGCCGGGACTTCACCCAGCACGGTGACGCAGAGGTTGCGCGGGCCGCGCGTCGTATCGCCGCCGACCAAGTCGATCGCGTAGCGATCGGCCAGCGCGAAAAAGCCCCGCGCGAACGCGGCGAGCCAGCGTTCGTCCGCCGACGGCAAGGCGCCCGCGAGCAGGGCCCAGCGCGGCGCGGCGCCCATCGCCGCCAGGTCGGACAGGTTGACCGCCAGCGTCTTGTGGCCGAGCGCCTCGGGGTCCGCATCGGCGAAGAAGTGCCGGCCCTCGACCAGCATGTCGACCGAGACCACGACCTCGCAGCCCGGCGTCGGCGCGAGGATCGCCGCGTCGTCGCCGACGCCCAGCACCGCGCCGCGGGCGGGGCGCCTGAAGTACCGGTCGATGAGCTCGAACTCGGTCAAGGAGCCCGTCGTCAGCGTGCTTCGGCAGCGCGCGCCGTGCCGGCCAGCTTGTCGAGGACGCCGTTGACGTACTTGTGGCCGTCGGTGCCGCCGTACGTCTTCGCCAGCTCGACCGCCTCGTTGATCGCGACGCGAAACGGCACGTCGGGAGCGTGCAGGAGCTCCCAGGCGCCGATGGCGAGAATGCTCTTTTCGATCGGCGAGACTTCCGCCGGCTTGCGGTCGAGGAACGGCGCGTACGCGCGCTGCAGCGCCTCGTAGTCGCCGGTCACGCCCCGCCACAACCGGTCGAACAGCTCGGGATCGCAGCGCGCGAAGCCGGCGCTGGCGGTCAGCTGTTCGCGGATCGCTGCCGGATCATTGCCCGACAGCAGCCATTGGTAGAGCCCCTGCAGCGCGAATTCGCGGGCGCGGCGGCGCGGGCTACTGCTCATCGATCGCGTCGAGCAGGTTCGCCATCTCCAGCGCGGCGAGCGCCGCGTCGCGGCCCTTGCCCTCGGCGCGCGCGGTGGCCTGCGCTTCGTCGTCGGTGGTCAGTATGCCGTTGCCGATCGGGATGCCGAACTCGAGCTGGACGCTGGCGAGCCCGGCGGCCGACTCGTTGGCGACGATCTCGAAGTGGTAGGTCTCGCCGCGGATGACGGCGCCGAGCGCGACCAGCGCATCGTAATCGCCGGTCTGCGCCATGCGCTGCAGCGCCAGCGGCGCCTCCAGCGCCCCGGGAACGGTGGCGATGGTGATCGCCGACTCGGCGACGCCCGACGCGGCCAGCGCTGCTTTCGCGCCCGACAAGAGCGCGTCGCAGACCTTCGCGTTGAAGCGCGACATGACGATGCCGACGCGCAGATGCGCGGCACGGGTGTTGGGAGCGATTCTGCGGATCGGCATGGCGGTCGGTGCGGGGCACGCCAACCGCCCCTTGGGCGCTGGCGGGCGGGAGCGGCTACGGTGTTGCGGCCCGCGGCGGATGCTCCTCGTAGCCGGTCACGGTGAGATCGAATCCGGCCATGCTGGGCATGCGGCGCGGCCGCGCCAAGAGCCGCATCCTGCCGACGCCCAGATCGCGCAGGATCTGCGCGCCGATGCCGTAGTTGCGCAGATCCATCGCCGTCTCGACGCGCGGCGCGTCGGCCAGCGCGCGCTCGCGAAGCTCCGCTGCCGACTCCGGGCGATGCAGCAGCACCAGCACGCCGCGCTCGGCCCGCGCCAGCCGCGCCATCGCGGCCTGGATCGTCCACGAGTGCATCCGGCTGCCCGAGTCGAGCAGGTCGACGATCGACAGGGGCTCGTGCACGCGCACGACGGTCTCGCGCTCGGGCGCGATATCGCCGCGGGCAAGCGCGAGGTGGGTGGCGTCGGTCAGCTTGTCGCGATAGGTGACCAGGCGAAACTCGCCCTCGGCGGTACCGATCAAACGCTCGCCGACGCGCTCGACCAGGCGCTCGGTGCGGCTGCGATAGTGGATCAGGTCGGTGATCGCGCCGATCTTGAGGCCATGCTGCCGCGCGAACACGACCAGGTCCGGAAGCCGGGCCATCGTCCCGTCGTCGTTCATGATCTCGCACAGCACCGCGGCCGGCGTGAAGCCGGCGAGCGCGGCCAGATCGCAGCAGGCCTCGGTATGTCCGGCCCGCGCCAGCACGCCGCCCGTGTGCGCGATCAGCGGGAAGACGTGTCCGGGTTGCACGATGTCGCCGGGCCGCGCATTCGGCGCGCAGGCGACGCGAATCGTGTGCGCGCGATCGGCGGCCGAGATGCCGGTGGCGACGCCGCTGGCGGCTTCGATCGATACGGTGAAGTTGGTGCCGTGCACCGAACGGTTGACCGGCGTCATCGGCGCAAGATCGAGCTGCCGCGCCCGTTCCTCGGTGATAGGCATGCAGACCAGCCCGCGCCCGAAGCGGGCCATGAAATTGACGATCTCCGGCGTGACCGCTTCGGCGGCGACCACCAGGTCGCCTTCGTTCTCGCGATCCTCCTCGTCGACCAGGATCACCAGGCGGCCGAGGCGCAGCTCGGCGATGATCTCGGGGATCGTCGCGAGCGCACGCGTCTTGCCGGCGGTAGTGGCCGGCGGATCGATCGCGTGCAGGCGGGTCGATTTCACGGTACGGACTAGGGCCTGTTAATGCTATGGGCGCATACGCGAACGGGTGGCCTGCCCGCCTTCGCCTTTGCGCCTTGCGCTCGGCGTTTTTGGCGACGCAACGCGTTTGTGTCCATAGCGTTAACAGGCCCTAGATTACCGAAAGCACCATTATACTGCGCGCGCCGTCGCGTCAGGCACGCAGCACCGCGAGCATGGCCCGGGTCAACGCGCTGTCAGCGCGGCCCAGGTCGGACAGCACGCTGTAGTGGTGGCGATCGGCGATGAACAGCGGACCGTGCGCGTCCGGCGGTCGGCAATCGGGCCAGCGTTCCCACATCAGCCACGATTGCCGCCCGAATTCGCTGGTCTCGCCGCTGCCGACCGCCAGCAGCAGTGGAGCGCGGACGACGGTCTGGCAATGGATCGGGGACAGCGCGCGCGCCTTGCCGCGATCGAGCTTCAGATCGGCGTTGAACGAGACCTGGAGCAGCGGCTCGAGATCGAATACGCCGCTGATCGCGACGCCGCCGCGGATCGTGTCGATCGGCACGCCGTAGCGCCGCCAGTCGGTCGCGTACAGCATCGCAGCGAGGTGGCCGCCGGCGGAATGACCCGCGACGAACAGCCGGTCGGCCGGCACGCCGTGGCTCGCGCCTTCGCGCCACAGCCACGCCACCGCCTGCCGGCATTCCTCGACGATGCGGCCGATGCCGACGTCGGGGCAAAGATCGTAGTTGATCACCGCGACGCCGATGCCCCGCTCGACCAGCGGCGGCGCGACGAACGAATGATGGTCCTTGTCGAGGCCGCGCCAGTAGCCGCCGTGGATGAACAGCAGCGCACGCTGCGCTCGCTCGGCGGGGAACAGGTCGAGCGTCTGCCTGGGCCCGCTGCCGTAACGCAGATCGCGCTCCGAAACCAGGCGCTCGCGCGCCGCCGCACTGTCGGCCGCCCAGCGCGCGAACCACTGCGGATGGTCGGGAAACGCGCTCCGCAGGTTGTATTCGCGCTCGACGAAGTCGGCCGACAGCATGGTCGGAAGCGCGGTCAGACGATGCGTGCCTTGAGCTCGCCCAGGCTTTCGATCCTGCCCACCAGCAGGTCGCCGGCGACGACCGCGCCGACGCCCGAGGGCGTGCCGGTGAAGACCAGGTCGCCGGGCAGCAGCTCGTAGTATTGCGACAGGAAATGCAGCATGTGCGGCACGTCCCAGATCATGTCGGACAGGTCGCCCTGCTGGCGCGGTTCGCCGTTGACCTCGAGCGAGATGCGGCCGCGCGCAAGGTGGCCCACTTCGGCGACCTTGTGGATCGGGCCGATCGGCGCCGCCTGCGCAAACGACTTGCCGATGTCCCACGGCCGCTTGATCTCGCGCATCTGGTTCTGCAGGTCGCGCCGCGTCATGTCGAGACCGACCGCGTAGCCGTAGATCAGCGCCGCGGCGCTGCCGGGGGCGAGGCCGGCGCCGCGCGCGCCGATCGCCACCACCAGTTCGATCTCGTGATGATAGTTCCTGGTCGCCATCGGATACCGGATGTCGGCGACCGCCGGCGGCACCACCGGCACGATCGCATCGGCCGGCTTGGTGAAAAAGAACGGCGGCTCCTTCGCGGCATCGCCGCCCATCTCCTTCGCGTGCTCGGCATAGTTGCGGCCGACGCAATAGACGTGGCGCACGGGGAAATGCTCGTCCGTCCCTGCAACGGGGACCGCCGGCGGATCCCAGGCGGCAAGAGCGAATTTCATGTCGGCTTCCCTGGCGACTAACTATCGGTGGCTAGTTTATCGTCGGCGCGAACGCCGGAACCCAGCGGCGTTTGGACAAAAAACCACGCGGGAACGATGAAAACCCGCTTTCGCGCGGTCGAAAAGCCGCCATCGGCTTAAGCAGCATCCGGCTGGCGCTCGGGCGCGGCGCGGGCGAAGGGCTCCAGCGCGCGGCAGGTCGCGTCGATCCGGGTCAGCGCCGGATAGGCGTCGAGCGGAATGCCGGCACGCCTCGCGTTGGCGAGCTGCGGCACCAGGCAGACGTCGGCCAGCGTCGGTGCGTCGCCATGGCAGAACGCGCCGGTCGCGGTCCCGGCGCCGAGCTTCGCCTCGAGCGCCGCGAGTCCGACGTCGATCCAGTGCCGGTACCAGGTGTCCTTGACCTCGTCGCTCAAGCCCAGCGTGCGCGTCAGATAGCGCAGCACGCGCAGGTTATCCAGCGGATGAATGTCGCAGGCGATGGCCAGTGCGATAGCGCGCACCCGCGCCCGCCCGGCCGCATCCGCCGGAAGCAGCGATGGTTCGGGATGAACCTGCTCCAGATATTCGATGATCGCCAGCGATTGGGTCAGCACGGTGCCGCCGTCGATCAGCGCCGGCACCAGCGCCTGGGGATTGAGCGAACGGTAGGCGTCGGCCTGCTGCTCGCCCTTGACCAGCTGCACCGGAACGTAGTCGTAGTCGAGATTCTTGAGCGCCAGCGCGATGCGCACGCGGTACGCCGCCGACGAGCGGAAATAGCCGTACAGCTTCATCGGCTTGGCGCAGCCCTAGCTGAAAGCCGAGATGCCGGTCTGGGCGCGACCGAGGATCAGCGCGTGCACGTCGTGCGTGCCCTCGTAGGTGTTGACGGTCTCGAGGTTCAACACGTGGCGGATGACGTGGAACTCATCGACGATGCCGTTGCCGCCGTGCATGTCGCGCGCCATGCGCGCGATGTCGAGCGCCTTGCCGCAGGAGTTGCGCTTCATGATCGAGGTGATCTCCGGCGCCGCCTTGCCCTCGTCCTTGAGCCGGCCGAGTCGGAGGCAGCCCTGCAGACCGAGCGTGATCTCGGTCTGCATGTCGGCGAGCTTTTTCTGGATCAGCTGGTTGGCGGCCAGCGGCCGCCCGAACTGCGAGCGGTCGATCGTGTATTGCCGCGCCGCGTGCCAGCAGAATTCGGCCGCGCCGAGCGCGCCCCAGGCGATGCCGTAGCGGGCGTTGTTCAGGCAGCCGAACGGTCCGGCGAGGCCTTCGACGCCGGGCAGTCGTTGCGCTTCCGGGACGAAGACGTCGTCCATGACGATCTCGCCGGTGATCGAGGTCCGCAGGCTGAACTTGCCTTCGATTTTGGGCGCCGACAATCCGGCCATCCCCCGGTCGAGGACGAAGCCGCGGATGACGCCGTCGTCGGTCTTCGCCCAGACGACGAACACGTCGGCGATCGGCGAATTGGAAATCCACATCTTGGCGCCGGAAAGCTTGAAGCCGCCGGCGGCCGAGCGCGCCCGCGTGACCATCGACCCGGGGTCCGAGCCGTGATCGGGCTCGGTCAGGCCGAAGCAGCCGATCGATTCGCCGCTCGCCAGACGAGGCAGATACTTTCTGCGCTGCGCCTCGGTGCCATAGGCGTGGATCGGATGCATCACCAGCGAGCTTTGCACGCTCATCATCGAGCGATAACCCGAATCGACGCGCTCGATCTCGCGCGCGACCAGGCCGTAGCAGACGTAGTTCAGCCCGGGGCCGCCGAATTCCGCGGGCAGCGTCGCGCCGAGGAGCCCCAGCTGGCCCATTTCGCGGAAGATCGCCGGATCGGAGCGTTCGTGGCGAAAGGCGTCGGTTACGCGCGGCAGCAGCTTATCCTGGGCGTAGGCGCGGGCCGCATCGCGGACCATGCGCTCGTCTTCGGACAGCTGCTGGTCGAGCAGCAGCGGATCGTCCCAGGCGAAGGCCGGCTTGGCCTGCCGGGGAGAGGGGCTTTCGGCGTTCATCGGGTTTCGCGTGCGCGGAGGCTTCGCCGCCGTCGGCGGATGATGGGCGCTCGATTATCGCGCGTCGGGCGGAGACTTGCATCCGCGTAGGGGCGGTTGCGACTTCGGTCATCCGACCAACGACTTAGGCAATTCGACGTGGCTTCGAAAGGCGCCGCCGCCCTAGCATGGGTCTGCCGGGCCGACCCGACGTCGCCGCCCGTAAAATTCCCGGGAGGCGACGGCAATGCGCGGATCGAGGCGGCGGAAGCGACCGGATTCCGCCGGCGGTGGATTCACCCTGATCGAGCTTTTGATCGCCGCCACGATCTTCGCCTTGCTGGCGCTCGCCGCGGGACCGACCTGGCGCACCTGGATCGCAACCCAGCGATCGACCAACCAGGCGTACTTTCTCGCCGGTGCGATGAACCAGGCGCGCAGCGAGGCGATCAAGAGCGGGCAGCGGGTCAATCTCTGCAAGAGCCGCGACCGCCTCACCTGCGCCGACGACGCAGGCGGCTGGGAAACCGGCTGGATCATGTTCGTCGACGAAAATCGCGACGGCCAGGTGAGCGACGGCGAGGCGGTCGTCCACGTCGAGGGTCCGTCGCCGGCCGGGGTCACCGTTCGGGGCAACCGGCCGGTCGTCAACTATGTCTCCTACACCAGCCTCGGCCACGCCCGGATGCTGTCGGGCGCGCTGCAGATGGGCACGCTCACCGTCTGCCAGCCCGGCCAGACCGCGCTGCAGGTCGTTCTGGCCAACAGCGGACGGGCACGCGTCCAGGCCACGCGGCAGGGTTGTCCGTAACAGCCGGGGCCGCTCGCCGACAGCTTGTCCACGACATCCTGCAACCCTGTTGTAGACGCCTGCAAGCGCTCGCAACCGTCTGTTCCTTCAGCGATACCTCACATCGGACCGCGTTGCCCGTCGCAACGCGGCGACATTACTATCCGCCAACCAAACAGGGAGAGTGGCATGCCAGACCCTACCGGTCCGCGACCGCAACCGTGCGTCAGGGCCGGACGCGCA
>DATEFZ010000222.1:0-8170 GCA_035280325.1 Casimicrobiaceae bacterium | reverse complement strand
GCCGGCGAACAGCCCGGCGGTCACGAATCCGGCCCAGCGCACGGCGGCGACGTCGATGCCGATCGCCGCAGCGCGCCGCGGCGAGTCGCGCGCGCCGCGCAGCGCATAGCCGAACGGCGCGAACATCATCCGCCACAGCGTCGCGATGGCGATCGCCGCAATCGCCAGCGTCAGCCAGTAGTACGCCGTGCGCGAAGACAGCCATGGCGCCGGCCAGACGCCGACCAGGCCGTTGCTGCCGCCGGTGACCGCGTCCCACTGATAGACGATCGCCCAGGCGATCTGCGCGAAAGCGAGCGTCAGCATCGCCAGGTACACGCCGGACAGCCGCACGCAGAACCAGCCGAAAACGAGCGCGCCGATGCCGGCGATGAGCGGCGCGACGAACAGCGCCAGCTCCATCGGCAACGCACGCGACAGGAGCGCCGCGGCGTAGGCGCCCAGGCCGAAGTACGCGGCGTGGCCGAACGACGCCATGCCGCCGGTGCCCATCATGAAATGGAGGCTGACCGCGAACAGCGCGAACACCAGCATGTCGGTGAGAAGCACCAGCGCGTATTCGTCGACCACCAGCGGCGCCATGGCGAGCGCGATCAGCAGCAGCGCGCAGCCGACGCCGAAGCGGCGCGTCGGCAGCCGTTGCAGCTCACGCTCGCAGGCGGTTGCAGCCGGGCCCGGCGGCCGCCCGAACAAGCCCCACGGCCGCGCCACCAGGACGATCGCCATGACCACGAATTCGGCGACCAGCGTCAGCTTGGCGAACGGCACCACCATTCCCAGCAGCGTCACGTCGCCGAGGCCGATGCACAGCGCCTTGACCACGCCGATGATCAGCGCCGCGACGAAGGCTCCGGCGATGCTGCCAAGACCGCCGATCACCGTCACCACGAACACGTCGGCTATCACGGCCAGGTCGATGTTCAGGTTCGCCGGCTCGCGCGGCAGCTGCAGCGCGCCGGCCAGCCCGGCGAGCAGCGCGCCGACGAAGAACACGCTCGAGAAAAGCCACGACGGATTGACGCCCAAGGCCGCGGTCATGTCGCGATCCTCAGTCGCGGCGCGAACCAGGAGCCCCCAGCGGGTGCGGGAAAAAACCAGCGTCAGCGCGACCAGCACGATCGGCGCCAGCGCGATCAGCAGCAGGTCGTATTGCGGCACCGGGCGGCCGAGGATGTCGACCGCGCCGGCGAGGCCGGGCGCGCGCGGGCCCAGCAGGTCCTCCGGCCCCCAGATCGCCAGCACCGCGTCCTCGATCAGCAGCACCACGCCGAAGGTCGCGACCAGCTGCAGCAGTTCGGGCGCACCGTAGAGGCGGCTGAGCAGCGTGCGCTCGATCAGTACGCCGAGCGCGCCGACCAACACCGCCGCCAGCAGCACGGCGCCCCAGTAGCCGGCCGGGCCGCCGCCGAGCCGCTCGATCAGCGTGTAGGCGAGATACGCGCCCAGCATCATCAGCGAGCCGTGCGCGAAGTTGACGATCCGCGTGACGCCGAAGATCAGCGACAGTCCTGCCGCGACCAGGAACAGCGACGCGGCGCCGGCCAGGCCGTTGAACAGCTGAGCGAGGAGCGCCGAGAGGCTCAGGAACTAAGTGAGCCGAAGTCAGTTCGCCGGGCGATGCGCGTGCACCCAGTCGTCGGACGGCAGGTAGTCGGCGCCGTCGGCATAGTGGAAATCGACCATGACGCCCTTGCCGTCCTTCAGCGCGATGCGGCCGACGTAAGCGCCCATCGTCGACTGATGATCGATGGCTCGGTAGCGGATCCGACCGAACGGCGTGTCGACGACGAGTCCCGCCATCGCCGCGACCAGCCGCGCGTTATCGGTCGTCCTCGCTTTCCTGATCGCCGCGGCAGCGGTCATGACGATGCTGTAGCCGACGACCGAGCCGAGCCGGGGGCCGTCGTGATATTTGGCGCGATAGGCATCGAGGAAGCGCTGGTGCTCGGGCGTCTTGATCGCGTACCACGGATATCCGGTGACGTACCAGCCGACGGGGGCCTCGCTCTTGAGCGGATCGAGATACTCGGGCTCGCCGCCGAGCAGGTCGAACACCGGGCGATCCTTGAACAGGCCGCGCAGCTCGCCCTCGCGCACGAACTTGGCGAGGTCTGTTGCGAACAGCGAGGAAAATATGGCGTCGGGGCGAGCGTCGATCATCGCCTGCACGACCGGCCCGGCGTCGATCTTGCCGAGCGGCACGGCGAACTCGACGAATTCGATGCCGGTGTTCTGGCGCGCGATCATCAGCTGCTTGAACGCCGCGGTCGCCGACTTGCCGTACTCGTAGTCGGGATAGACGATCGCCCAGCGGCGCCGCGCCAGGCGGACGGCGTCGGGCACCAGCATCGCCGTCTGCATGTAAGTCGACGGCCGCAGGCGGAAGGTGAACTTGTTGCCGTTGTCCCACACCAGCTTGTCGGTGAGCGGCTCGGAAGCCAGGAACAGCCGCTGTCGCTGCCTGGCGAAGTCGCCGATCGCCAGCCCGACCGCCGAGGAGAACGTCCCCATCAGGATGTCGACCTTTTCGCGCGCGACCAGTTCCTCGGCGACGCGCACCGCGTCGCCCGAATTCCCCGTGTCGTCCCGAACGATGAGCTCGACGCGCCGGCCGAGCACGCCGCCGCCCTGGTTGATCTGATCGAGCGCCAGCTCCATCCCGCGCTTGTACGCGTCGAGAAAGGCGGGGAAGGTCTTGTAGCTGTTGAGCTCGCCGAGCCTGATCGGCTGCGCGAGCGCAGACGGCGCCGCGAGGACGATCGCCGCTAGCCCCGCGGCCATCGCTGACAGTAGTCTCATCGGTCTCGCTCGAAGCCTGGAGAGGCTCGCATCATAGCGGTCGGCCGCCGGGCAGGGGAAGCGGTGTCGTCGATCGGGCGCCGCGGCGGGTTCTATGCATATGCGCCCGGCGGCGGGTCGGATGGCAGGCGATAGGTAAAATAACGCACTTTGCCGGCTCGCGCCTGCCCAACGAATCGATGCTGAAGCTCGGTTATCAACTCGCGTTTTCCGACCTGTACCGGACCGCAGGGCTGGCCCGCGTCGACGCCGCCTTCCTCGCTTTCCTGCGCTCGGGGGATGCCGCGCTCGCCGACCGGCTCGAAGCCGCACGCGCCGCCCCGGCTTCCCTCGGCCGCGGCGACGAGTCGGCGCTGCTGATCGCCATCGCGCCGCAGCTGGAGGACTTCGTGGTGCGGCTGTTCGGCGTCGAAGCAGAAGTCGCGGCCCTGCAGCAGGCGCAGCACGAGCTGGCTCCGCTTTACGCCTGCAAGCGCCAGGTCGTGCAACGTAAGGCGATGAACCGGTACAAGGCGGAAGCGGCCGCCGGCTTCGACGGCGACGCGCTCGCCGCAGCGCTCGAGCCGCTTCTCGGTGCCCCGCTCGAAGTGCTCGCCGGCGAGCTCGCGTTCGCCCGTCGCGTCGGCGAGTGGGGCCGCGACGAGGAGGAGCACGAGGCCGAGATCGACCTGGCGCTACGCTACGCGGCCTGGGCGGTGCACTCGCCTGCGGGCAGGACGAAGCACAAGGCCGGCGTGCTGTTCAAGGCGCCGAAGAAGCTCGACTACATGAAGCTGATCCCGATCGAGCGTGAGCAGGCCGGCACGATCGAGCGTTTGCGTCTGCCCGACGAGCGGCTGCGGCGGCGCGACGGCTTTGTGCTGACCGATCCGGGCACCGATCTCGCCGGCGGGCTCGACCAGGCCAACTATTGCATCTGGTGCCACGAGCAGCAGAAGGATTCGTGCTCGACCGGCCTGCGCGAAAAGCCGGCGCGCGATGAAGCGGCGCCGGCGTTCAAGCGGTCGCCGTTCGGCGTGCCGCTTGCCGGCTGCCCGCTCGAGGAGCGGATCTCCGAATTCCACAAGCTGCGCGCCGAAGGCTGGGCCCTGGGCGCATTGGCGATGATCTGCGTCGACAATCCGATGGTCGCCGGGACCGGGCACCGGATCTGCAACGACTGCATGAAGTCGTGCATCTTCCAGAAGCAGCAGCCGGTAGACATCCCGCAGTCGGAGACTCGCGTGCTGAAGGACGTGCTCTCGCTGCCGTGGGGCTTCGAGATCTACAGCCTGTTGACGCGGTGGAATCCGCTCGATCTCTCGCGGCCGCTGCCGCGCCCGCCCAGCGGCAAGCGCGTGCTGGTGGTCGGCATGGGGCCGGCCGGATTCACGCTGGCGCACCATCTGCTGAACGACGGTCACACGGTGGTCGGCATCGACGGCCTGAAGATCGAGCCGCTCCCCGCGGCGGTGTCGGGCGTCAGCGCGACCGGCGAACGGGTGCCGTTCGAGCCGATTCGCGACATCGATTCGCTGCGCGAGCCGCTCGACGCCCGCGTCATGGCCGGATTCGGCGGCGTCGCCGAGTATGGCATCACGGTTCGCTGGGACAAGAATTTCCTCAAGGTTCTGCGCCTGCTGATCGAGCGGCGCGAGCGCTTCGCGCTGTGCGGCGGCGTGCGCTTCGGCGGGACGCTCGACGTCGAGGATGCGCTGGCGCTGGGCTTCGATCACATCGCGCTGGCGGCGGGCGCCGGCCGGCCGACGGTGCTCGATCTGCCGAACGCGCTGGCGAAGGGCGTGCGCACCGCCTCCGACTTCCTGATGGCGCTGCAGCTCACCGGCGCGGCGCGCAAGGATTCGGTCGCCAACATGGAGATCCGCCTGCCGGTCGTCGTCGTCGGCGGTGGCCTGACGGCGATCGACACCGCGACCGAATCGCTCGCCTACTATCCGGTTCAGGTCGAGAAGTTCCTGTCTCGCTACGACGCGCTGGTCGCGCGGCGCGGGCGCGAACGCGTCGAGACGGAGTGGACCGACGACGAACGCGACGTGGCGCTGGAGTACCTGGCGCACGGTCGCGCGCTACGCGCCGAGCGGGTCGCTGCGGCGATCGAGGGCCGGCCGCCGCGGCTGCTTGAGCTCCTGCATTCGTGGGGCGGAGTCACCATCGCCTACCGCCGCCGGCTGATCGACAGCCCGTCGTACACGTTGAACCACGAGGAGGTGGAAAAGGCGCTCGAGGAGGGGATACGGTTCGCCGAGGGCCTGACACCGCTGGCGATCGAGGTCGATGCCCGCGGCCGGGCCAGCGCGCTGGCGGTGTCGAGGCAACACAGCGATGGCGATGGCGTATGGCACGAGGTCGGCCGGGCGTCGTTGCCGGCGCGCACCGTGCTGATCGCCGCCGGCACGCAGCCCAATACCGTCCTCGCGCGAGAGGACGCGGCGCACTTCCATCTCGATGGCAAATATTTCCGGGCGATCGACGAGGACGGAAAACCGGTCAGGCCGGTGCCCGGCGCGGCCAAGCCGCCGGTCGCGCGCGTGCTGACCGCGATCGAGCCCGACGGACGTGCGATCAGCTATTTCGGCGACCTCCACCCCTCGTATTCCGGCAATGTCGTCAAGGCGATGGCGAGCGCCCGGCAGGGCTACCCGATCGTGAGCCGCATGCTGCACCGGGTCGACCCGGCATCGGCGCTCGACGATGCCGGCTTCCTGGCGCTGGTCAACCGCGAGCTTCGCGCCAGCGTCGTGCGCGTCGTGCGCCTGACGCCGACGATCGTCGAGGTCGTCGTGCGGGCGCCGGCCGCGGCACGGCGCTTCGCCCCCGGCCAGTTCTACCGGCTGCAGAACTTCGAATCGCTGGCGCCGAAGAGCGCCGGCACCCGGCTGGCGATGGAGGGGCTCGCGCTGACCGGGGCCTGGGTCGATCGCGAGCACGGACTGGTGTCGACCATCGTGCTGGAAATGGGCGGCTCGTCGGACCTGTGTGCGCAGCTCAAGCCGGGCGAGCCGGTCGTGCTGATGGGGCCCACCGGGTCGCCGACCGAGATCGAGCCTGGCGAGACCGTCATTCTCGCCGGCGGCGGGCTGGGCAACGCGGTGCTGTTTTCGATCGGCCAGGCGTTTCGCAACGCCGGCTCGAAGGTACTGTACTTCGCCGGCTATCGCCGAATGATCGACCGCTACAAGGTCGCCGACATCGAGGCCGCCGCCGACGTCGTCGTCTGGTGCTGCGACGAGGCGCCGGGTTTCGTTCCCGGCCGCCGGCAGGACCTGGCCTTCGTCGGCAACATCGTCGAGGGGATGTTCGCCTATGCCAGCGGGGCTCTCGGCGCGCAGTCGATCGGCACGTTCGCCGCCGATCGGATCATCGCCATCGGCTCGGACAAGATGATGGCGGCCGTCGCTGCCGCCCGGCGCACGGTGCTCAAGCCGTATCTGAAGCCGTCGCATCGCGGCATCGCCTCGATCAACTCGCCGATGCAGTGCATGATGAAGGAGATCTGCGCGCAGTGCCTGCAGCCGCAGCACGATCCCGAGACCGGCAAGTTGTCGTACGTGTTTTCCTGCTTCAACCAGGACCAGGCACTCGATCGCGTCGACTTCGCCGGACTCGATGCCCGGTTGTCGCAGAACGCGGTGCAGGAGAAGCTGACCGCGCAATGGGTCGAGCACTGTCTGCACGCTTCCGCCGACGCCTGACGTCGAAGCTTCGCGCTCCGACGCAATCCGTTACGTTTTGCCACGCTTGTCCTTGCGAGCGCTCTTTTCCGAGGCGTATCTCGCCGCGCCCGCCCTCGCGAGCGCGTCTTGGCAAGGCGTGTAAGAGGCTGTCCGTCATCGCCCGCAGCCGGTCCCGCGTTGATGGCGGAAACGGAGCGGAACGCGGCATGTTTCCTGCTGTTCTGCGAGCAAAGGCGTGATCGGCACCGTCGCGATGCGTAATTGATGCAAACGCGCGGTAATTTTTGCGAGAGCCTGGCACAGGATGGCAACGTCGGGGCCAGGCGACAAGCGAGGGAAAGAACATGAGTCTTACCAGATCGCTGTTCCGGCTGCTGGCCGCATCCGCTGCCGGCGTTGGGCTTTTGCTCCTGTCGACCGCGAGCCTGGCCGACCCGCCGCTGCGCGTGGCGCGGCTGTCTGCGTTTTCCGGCGCGGTGAGCTTCTCTCCGGCCGGCGAGGAGGAATGGGCGGCGGCGACGCTCAATCGTCCGCTGATCACCGGCGACAGGCTGTGGACCGAGGCCGGCGCGCGCGCCGAGCTCGAAGCCGGCAGCGTCGCCGTTCGGCTCGGCCCGTCGACCAGCGCCGACATGCTGAACCTGGACGACAACGCCACGCAGGTCCAGGTCGCCCAGGGGTCGGTGTACATCCACGCCTGGCGCGTCGATCCGGGATCGATCCTGGAGATCGATACTCCCAACCTCGCTTTCACCGTCAGCCGCCCCGGCCGCTATCGCATCGACGTCGACCCCGATGGCAACGCCACGTCGGTCGAAGTGCTCGCCGGCGAGGGTCAGGCCTACGGCGAAGGTGCGGCCTACCTGATCGGGTCGGGCGACCGTTATACGTTCCGCGGCACCGGGCTCTCCGACTACGAATTCTCTGACATCCTGCCACCCGACGACTTCGAGCAATGGTCCGACGCGCGAGATCGCCGCTACGAAACGGCGAGATCGGCGCGCTACGTCTCGCGCGACGTGATCGGCTACCAGGACCTCGACGATTACGGGACCTGGAGCGTGGCAGCGAGCTACGGCAACGTCTGGTACCCGCGCTCGGTGCCGAGCGGCTGGGCGCCGTATCGCTATGGGCACTGGTCTTGGATCGAGCCCTGGGGCTGGACCTGGGTCGACGACGAACCTTGGGGCTTCGCGCCCTTCCACTACGGCCGCTGGGCCTACATCGGCAGCCGTTGGGGATGGATCCCGGGTCCGGTGTCGGTGCGACCGGTTTATGCGCCGGCGTTGGTCGCCTTCGTCGGCGGCGGCGACTTGCGCCTGTCGCTGTCGGTTGGAGGCGCGGCGGCCGGCGTTGCCTGGTTCCCGCTCGGCCCCGGCGAGGTCTACCGGCCGTCGTATCACGTCAGCCGCAACTATTTCAACGAGGTGAACGTCAGCAACACGCGGATCACCAACGTCAACATCACCAACGTCTACAACAATTACGTGAACAACGTCGACGTGAGCAACGTCACGTACCGCAATCGCGTTGCGCCGGGTGCGGTAACGGCCGTACCGACGACTGCCTTCGTCCAGTCGCAGCCGGTCGCGCGTCACGCGGTCCAGGTCGCGCCGCAAACGCTCGCCAGCGCGCCGGTGACTGCGGTGGCGCGGGTAGCCCCGACGCGAGCCAGCCTGGTCGCTGCGACGGCCGCC
>DATEFZ010000221.1:0-4049 GCA_035280325.1 Casimicrobiaceae bacterium | reverse complement strand
GTTCGTTCAGTGGCTCGGCCTTCCGACTTTGGCGCCCGACTTGCCGACCAGGAAGTCGAGGTCGACGCCGCGATCGGCCTGCTGCACGGTATCGCAGTAGAGACGCACCCAGCCGCGGTCGGTGTGCGGCGGCGGCGCCTTCCACTTCGCCCTGCGGCGCGCGAGCTCCGCGGCAGGCACGTGGAGCTCGATGCGGCGCCTGGCGACGTCGAGCTCGATCGTGTCGCCGTTCTCGACCAGCGCCAGCGGACCGCCGACCGCGGCTTCGGGCGCGGTGTGCAGCACGACGGTCCCGTACGCGGTGCCGGACATCCGCGCGTCGGAGATGCGGACCATGTCGGTCACGCCTTTTTTCAGCAGTTTTGCCGGCAGCGCGAAGTTGCCCACTTCCGGGAACCCGGGATAGCCCTTCGGTCCGCAGTTCCTGAGCACCAGGACATCGCTCGCGCGCACGTCGAGCTTCGGATCGTCGATGCGCCGGTGCAGGTCGTCGATATCGTCGAACACCACCGCTCGCCCCCTGTGCTTCATCAGCCTGGGCGTCGCCGCCGACGGCTTGAGCACCGCACCGCGGGGCGCCAGGTTGCCGCGCAGCACCGCGATCCCGCCATGCGGCTTGAAAGGCTTGGCCAGCGGTGTGATCACCGCCTCGTTGTAGTTGACCGCATCCTTGACGTTGTCCCAGATCGTGCGCCCATTGGCGGTCAGCGCGCTGCGGTGCAGAAACTTCGCGATCGCCTTGATGACCACAGGCAGGCCGCCGGCGTAGTAGAAATCCTCCATCAGGTAATCGCCCGACGGCATCAGGTTCACCAGGCACGGCATGTCGCGTCCCAGACGATCCCAGTCGTCGAGCGAGAGCGGGACGCCGATGCGTCCGGCGATCGCCAGCAGGTGCACGACGGCGTTGGTCGAGCCGCCGATCGCGCCGTTGACCATGATCGCGTTTTCGAACGCGTCGCGCGTCAATATCTTCGACATCCGCAGATCCTCGCGCACCATGTCGACGATGCGCCTGCCGGCCATGCGCGCGAGCACGCGACGCCGTGAGTCGACCGCCGGAATCGCGGCGTTGGTCGGCAGGCCGATGCCCAGCGCCTCGACCAGCGATGCCATCGTCGAGGCCGTGCCCATGGTCATGCAGTGACCGGCCGAGCGCGACATGCACGATTCGACCTCGACCATGTCGCTCTCGTGCATCTCGCCGCGCTTCAGCATCTCGGTGAATTTCCATACGTGCGTGCCGGAGCCGATCGTCTCGCCGCGGTAGCGTCCGTTGAGCATCGGTCCGCCGGAGACCCCGATCGTCGGCAGGTCGCACGACGCCGCGCCCATCAGCAGCGCCGGCGTCGTCTTGTCGCAGCCCATCAGCAGCACGACGCCGTCGAACGGATTGGCGCGGATCGATTCCTCGACGTCCATCGCGACCTGGTTGCGGAACAGCATCGTCGTCGGCCGCATCATCGTCTCGCCCAGGCTCATCACCGGGAACTCGATCGGGAAGCCTCCGGCGTCGAGCACACCGTCGCGCACGTGCCGGGCGAGCTCGCGGAAGTGCGCGTTGCAGGGCGTCGCCTGCGACCAGGTATTGCAGATGCCGATGACTGGACGGCCGTCGAACTGATCGTGCGGTATGCCCTGGTTCTTCATCCACGAGCGGTGCACCAGCGCATCGCGGTCGTGGCGGCCGAACCAGACGGTCGAGCGAAGCGGACGCGCTTTCGCCGGTTTCCTGGCCATCCCGGTTACCCTCCGCGGCCGATCAGGCGGCGAGCCGCTGCCCGGTCTCCTGATCGAACACGTGGACCATCGCTTCGTCGACCTCGAGGCCGATGCGGTCTCCGGGCTTGACCTGCGGACGGCCATGCGTAATCAACACGATCTGCGACTCGCCGGCCTGGACCAAGAGCTCGGTCTCGGCGCCGGTCGGCTCGACGACGGTGATCTCCGCCGGCACCGCGCTCGCGGCGCCGCCGTCGGCCAGCGACAGATGCTCGGGACGGATGCCGTAGGCGATCGCCTGGCCGTCGCTGCCGGCCGTCGAGCGCAGCGGCCACTTGAGCCCGCCGCCGGTCTCGATGAACGCCGTCGCGCCGCTCTTGCGCAGCTTGCCGTTGACGATGTTCATCGCCGGCGAGCCAATGAACTGCGCGACGAACAGGTTGTCCGGCCGATCGTACAGGTCGAGCGGCGTGCCGATCTGCTCGACGCGACCGTCGTGCATGACGACGATGCGGTCGGCCATGGTCATCGCCTCGACCTGGTCGTGCGTGACGTACACGGTCGTCGTCTTCAGCCGCTGGTGCAGCGCCTTGATCTCGGCGCGCATCGCCACCCGCAGCTTGGCGTCGAGGTTCGACAGCGGCTCGTCGAACAGGAACACCTTCGGATCGCGCACGATCGCGCGTCCCATCGCCACCCGCTGCCGCTGGCCGCCCGACAGCTCGCGCGGGTAGCGCTGCAGGTAGGGCTCGAGGTTCAATATCCTGGCCGCGCGCGCGACGCGCTCCTGGATCGTCCTGGCGTCGGCCTTGCGCAGCTTGAGGCTGAACGCCATGTTGTCGGCGACGCTCATGTGCGGGTACAGCGCGTAGCTCTGGAACACCATCGCGATGTCGCGATCCTTCGACTCGACGTCGTTGACCACCTTGCCATCGATGGCGATGCTGCCGCCGGAGATTTCCTCGAGTCCGGCCAGCATGCGCAGCAAGGTCGATTTGCCGCAGCCCGACGGGCCGACCAGGACCATGAATTCGCCGTCGCGTATCTCGAAGCCGATGCCGTGGATGACCCTGGTCGACCCGAAGCTCTTCTCGACGTCGCGAAACGAGACCGATGCCATGATTGTCGACTCCGCTGGGCGTTTCAGCTTTTCACCGCGCCGGCGGTCAGCCCGCCGACCATGTAGCGCTTGAACGCGTAATAGATCGCCGCCGGCGGCAGCGCATAGATGAGGCCGACGGTCATCAACAGCTCCCACGGCGAGTCGTCGGCCGCCATGAAGTTGCCCAGCGCGACGCCCAGCGTGATCTGCTTCTCGTTGGACAAGAGCAGGAACGCGTACAGGTATTCGTTCCAGGCCAGCAGCAGCGCGTAGGTTCCGATCGCCACCAGTGACGGCGTCATCAGAGGCACGTAGACCAGCCTGAAGAGCTGCAGCGGCGACGCGCCGTCGATCTTGGCCGCCTCGTCGAGCTCGTAGGGCAGCTTGTCGGACGCCTGCTTCAGCACCCAGATCGCGTACGGCGCGGCGATGGTGATCATGGCCAGGATCAGCGCCCACTGGTTGTTGAGCAGTCCGTAGTTGCCCATCGTCTTGTACATCGGCACTGCGAGGAACGCCGCCGGGATGAAGTAGGTGAGCAGCGCCAGGTTCATCACCAGCCTGCCGCCGCGGACCTTGAGCCGGCTGATCGCGAACGCGGCGGCGGTCGCGACCAGCAGCGTCAGCACGCCGACGCTGACGGCGATCAGCAGCGAATTCCAGAGCTGCAGCCAGAAGTGATTCAGGTAATAGTGCTGCTCGCGGAAAACGACCTCGAAATTGTGCAGCGTCGGATGATCGGGCCAAAGCTTGCCGGCGAACGCCGACTCCTTCGGCGAGATCGAGAACAGGAACATGTGATAGACCGGCAGCAGCGTCCATAGCAGCACCGGGATGCCGATCAGCAACAGCTTCGCCTCGGTGGTGACGTCCTTGAATTTCACTTCGACAGGCGCTTCATCATGAAATACACCAGCGGAATGACCAGCGGCATCGCGCAGACGATCGCCGCCATCGCCAGATCGACCTGGTCGAGCCGCAGGTAGCGGATGCCGAGCGTCGCCAGGACGTGCGTCAGGTCGGCCGGTCCGCCGCCGGTCAGCAGGTACACGCTGTTGAAATCGCCCAGCGTCCAGATCATCGACAGGAACGTCGACGTCAGGTACAGCGTGCGCAGCGACGGCCAGGTGATGAAGCGGAACTTCTGCCAGTTCGACGCGCCATCGACCGATGCCGCCTCGTAGTGCTCGTGCGGGATCGCCAGCCGGCCGGCGATCAGGATCAG
>DATEFZ010000220.1:0-19333 GCA_035280325.1 Casimicrobiaceae bacterium | reverse complement strand
CCGCGCCGCGTGCTCAATAGCGGCACCAGCAGCGCGCCGAGCGCGCCGGCGAGCAACACTGCGGCGAGAATCCAGAACAGTAGCATCGGAAACGATGCGAAGCGCGCCGATCGGCGCGACACGCGATTATAGCGGTCGCTCTCGAAAGCGAGGACGGCGGCGCCGGGACGATCGGCTCCGGGCTCGGCGGTCGCATCTGCTATCATCGATGCTCGCGGCAGATCATGGACCAGGCGAAGATGCCCGACAAGGACATACGCGAGGCTTCGCTCGAATATCATCGCGCGCATCCCCCGGGCAAGATCTCGGTCCTGCCGACCAAGCAGCTCACCAACCAGCGCGATCTCGCGCTCGCCTACACGCCGGGCGTCGCCGCCGCCTGCGACGACATCGTTCGCGACGCCGCCGAGGCGCGCAACCTGACCGCCCGCGGCAATCTGATCGGCGTCGTCACCAACGGCACGGCGGTGCTCGGCCTCGGCGCGATCGGTCCGCTGGCCGGCAAGCCGGTGATGGAAGGCAAGGCGGTGCTGTTCAAGAAGTTCGCCGGCATCGACTGTTTCGACATCGAGATCGACGAGCGCGACCCGGACCGCCTGGTCGACATCATCTGCGCCCTCGAGCCGACGTTCGGCGGCATCAACCTGGAGGACATCAAGGCCCCCGAGTGCTTTTACGTCGAGCGCAAGTGCCGCGAGCGCATGCGCATCCCGGTGTTCCACGACGATCAGCACGGCACCGCGATCATCGTCGGCGCCGCGGTGCTGAACGGCCTGCGCGTCGTCGGCAAGCAATTGCCGAAGGTGAAGCTGGTGTGCTCGGGCGCGGGCGCGGCGGCGCTGGCCTGCCTGGACCTGCTGGTCAGCCTCGGCATCCGGCGCGAGAACATATGGGTCTCCGACATCGCCGGCGTCGTCTATCGCGGCCGCAAGGAGGAGATGGACGACAACAAGGCGCGCTACGCGCAGGAAACCGGCGCGCGCAAGCTGGCCGACATCATCGCGCAGGCCGACATTTTCATCGGGCTTTCCGCCGCGCGCGTGCTCAAGCCCGAGCTGCTCAAGCTGATGGCCGACAGGCCGCTGATCATGGCGCTGGCCAACCCCGAGCCCGAGATCATGCCCGACGTGGCCAAGGCGGCGCGCCCCGACGCGGTCATCGCCACCGGCCGCTCGGATTTTCCGAACCAGGTCAACAACGTCCTCTGCTTTCCGTTCATCTTCCGCGGCGCGCTCGACGTCGGCGCGACGACGATCAACGAAGCGATGAAGCTGGCCTGCGTGCGCGCCATCGCCGATCTTGCGATGGTCGAGCAATCGGACATCGTCGCCGCGGCGTACGGCGTGCAGGACCTGCGCTTCGGCCCCGAGTACCTGATCCCGAAGCCGTTCGACCCGAGGCTGATCGTGGTGATTGCGCCGGCGGTGGCGCGGGCGGCGATGGAGTCGGGCGTGGCGACCCGTCCGATCGCCGATTTTGATGCCTATCACCAGCGATTGCTGCAGTTCGTCTACCACTCGGGCCTGCTGATGAAACCGATCTTCCAGGCCGCCAAGCAGGCGCCGAAGCGCATCGTCTACGCCGAGGGCGAAGAGGAGCGCGTGCTTCGCGCCGCGCAAGTCGTCGTCGACGAGGGTCTGGCCCGGCCGATCCTGGTCGGGCGGCCGGCGGTGATCGAGGACCGGCTTTCCCGCTTCGGCCTGCGCATCAAGCCCGGCGTCGATTTCGAGATGGTCAGCCCGGAATCCGATCCGCGCTACCGCGCTTACTGGACCGAGTACTATCGGCTGACGCAACGGCAGGGCGTGTCGCAGCAGTTCGCCAAGATCGAGATGCGGCGGCGGCTGACGCTAATCGGTGCGATGATGATCCACATGGGCGACGCCGACGGCATGCTGTGCGGGACCTTCGGCACGCACTCGGCGCACCGCCACTACATCGAGCAGGTCATCGGCCTGCGCGACGGCGTCGCCACGCTGGCGGCGATGAACGCGGTCATGCTGCACGACCGGACGGTGTTCATCGCCGACACCTACGTCAACCGCGACCCGACCGCCGAGCAGATCGCCGAGTTCACGCGACTCGCCGCGGAGGAAGTCCGGCGCTTCGGCATCACGCCCAAGGTCGCGCTGGTGTCGCACTCGAGCTTCGGCTCGAGCAACGACCCGCAGGCGCGCAAGATGCAGGCCGCGCTGGCGCTGATCAACGCCCGCGAGCCGGAGCTCGAGGTCGAAGGCGAGATGCAGGGCGACGCCGCGCTTTCGGGCGATGTCCGCCGCGCGGCTTTTCCCGATGCGCGATTCGAGGGCGACGCCAACCTGCTGATCATGCCGACGCTGGATGCCGCCAACATTTCGTTCAACCTGCTGAAGGTCGCTGCCGGCAGCGGGCTGACCCTCGGCCCGATCCTGCTCGGCGTGGCCAAGCCGATCCACATCCTGACTTCGTCGGCGACGGTGCGGCGCATCGTCAACATGACGGCGCTGACGGTGGTCGACGCCGGCGTCGATCGGCAGCGGGCGCTGATCTGATCGGCCGAGCGAAACGATCGCGCGCCGGCGATCGCGGGCGACGGTGTAAGATTTACACGCCGCTGCCGCTGCGGCGCGGTCCGGCGCGGGAGCGTCTTTCGGTGCGGCGCGGACCGGCATCCGGCACGAATCCTGCTGCATCCGTTATCGTCAGCGTTCACGCACTCTGTTCACCTACCGCGGAGATTCCATGAGCAAGAAAAAACCGTTTCTCACCGACGTCGCGACCTTGCGCAAGCGCGCCCGGCAGCACATCCAGGAAGGCGCCGTGACCGCCGGTTATGGCGGCGACACCAAGACCGCGGTGCGACTGTTGAACGAAGCGCTGGCGACCGAGATCATCTGCGTGCTGCGCTACCGCCGGCACTATTTCATGGCCAGGGGCATCCACTCCGGCCCGGTTGCCGCCGAGTTCCTCCAGCATGCCAACGAGGAGCAGGGGCACGCCGACCGGATCGCCGAACGCATCGTCCAGCTCGGCGGCGAGCCGAACTTTTCGCCCAACGGGCTGGCCATGCGCAGCCACTCCGAGTACATCGAGGGCAGCGATCTGGTCGACATGATCAAGGAAGATCTGATCGCCGAGCGCATCGCGATCGACAGCTATCGCGAAATGGCGGCGTACTTCGCGCCCTTCGATGCGACGTCGCGCCGAATGGTGGAAGAGATCATGGCCAACGAGGAGGAGCACGCCGACGACCTGGCCGACCTCCTCACGCATCTGCCGTCTCAGATCAAGAACTAGCCGGCGGTTATCCGATGCGGGCGGGCCAGGCTCGCCTGGCCGCGACCTGTTTCGCCGTTTTGACCCGCGCGCCCGCGCGCCTGGCGGGGTGCCGTGTAGTCCTGCGTCCGACGGTCGGGGTGCGATCGTCCGACACCAGAAACAGTCGAGAGCCGATACCGGCGCCTCGAATCAGCCGGCATAGTGCAAACAGGCGGATTGTGGTGTTCAGTCGCGCCGCTTTCGGCGCCAACCCTGATTGGGAGCGTGCCTCGCGGGCACGGGCCAGGACCGCCGGCCGTGAGGCGGACCCCGACAATTTCAAGGAGCGGAAAATGCAAAGTCATCTGAAGTCCAGCGTAGCGTTCGCGACGTTGGCCGCGGGCCTGTTGCTCGTCGCCGGCTGCGGTCAGCATGATTCCAATACCACCGTCGGCCAGAAGCTGGACCGTGCAACCGAGAACATGGCCAGTACGGCCAACAATGCGAGCTCCAAGATGGCGACTGCGGTCGACGATACGGCGATCACCGCGAAGGTCAAGTCGGCGCTGGTCGCCGAACCGAACCTCAAGTCCACCGCCATCGACGTCGAGACCAAGGACGCGACGGTAACCCTGTCAGGAACCGTGGCGACCGCGGAGCTGCGCGATCGCGCCAAGCAGATCGCCTCATCGACGACCGGCGTCAAGAACGTCGTCGATAACCTGGTCGTCAAGGCATAACGCGATCGAGGACGAGCCGACGAATGAATCGTGATCGAATCGAAGGTCGGTTGAAGGCGTTCATCGGTGCCATCGAGGAGGGGTGGGGCCGGGTGATCGGCGACCAGACGTTGCAATTTCGTGGCGAGCGCGAGCGCTCGCTGGCGCGCATGCAGGCGGGCTACGGTGCCCTGCGCGACCGGCCGGTGATCGAGCGCCGCCGCGGCACCGGCTGATTTCCGGCAGCTTCTGAAGCCCTGACATCGCCCTGTGCGCTCGCGCGAGCGCACGGGGCTTTTGTCGCGCCCTCCGCCCCGAGCCGCCGGCCAAGGCTACATCGGCTGCCGCGGTATCGTCACTACCACCGTGGTCCCCTCGCCGGTCGACGAAAACGACATGTTGCCTCCGAAATGCTGCGCCCGCTCGCGCATGCCGCGCACTCCGTGCGACGTCGGCTTGCGCAGATCATCGTCGCCGAGGCCGGTGCCGTCGTCGCGGACGGTGAGCACGTAGGCGCGATCGGTCTGCGCCAGCGCGATCCAGGTGTTGCCGGCGCCGGCATGGCGGACGACGTTGGTGATCGTTTCCTGGAAGATGCGGAACAGCGCCAGCCCGCGCTCGCGATCAATCGCCAGATTCGGATCGGGCGCGTCGAAGTGGAACCGGGTCTGCGTGTGCTTCTGATACTCGCCGATCTGCCAGCGCAGTGCGGCGACCAGCCCCAGATCGTCGAGGATGCTCGGCCGCAGGTCGGTGACGATCTTGCGCGTGGTGTCCACCGCCATGTCGACCAGGCCGACCATGGCGCTGCGATTGGCCCTGGCCGCCTTGAGCGATGCCGGTAGCTGCTCCTCCATCGCCTGCAGATCCATCTTCAGCACGCTGAGCGTCGCTCCCAGCTCGTCGTGCACTTCGCGCGCGATCCGCTGCTTCTCCTCCTCGCGCACCGTCTGCAGATGCCGTGACAGCTCGCGCAATTCCTCGCGCGAGCGCTCGAGCTCGATCTGCGCCAGCCGGCTTTGCGTGTCGTCGAACACGACGCCGTCCCAGACGATGCCGCCGCCGGCCACCGGTCGCGGCCGAGCGCGGATGCTGATCCATTTCTCGGTCGACTCGTGCAGCGGTTGGATGCGCCCGCTCCAGCTCCAGTTGGAAAGCTGCGCGGCCGAGGTCTCGAGCGTGGCGTCGAAGTGCGGGCGCCCGGCGGCGGCGACCAGGTCGAAAAATGCCACGCTGTCGGCGAGCAGCCGGCCCTCGCTGATGCCGGTCAGCATCTCGGCGCCTTCGCTGACATAGGAAAAAGCGAGCCGGCCGCCGGGATCGCGCAACAATTCGAAAACCATGCCTGGCACGTTGGCGGTGATGCCCTGGTAGCGCGCTTCGCTCTCCTTGAGCTCGCCTTCGACGGCCCTGCGCGCACTGTTGTCGTAACACGAGCAGAGGTAGCCGCTGAAGCGGCCTCGCATGTCGTAATACGGGCGCCCGCTGCAGATCATCCAGCCGAACCGACCGTCGGCGCGGCGCAGCCGGAACTCGTATTCGAACGGCTTCTGCGCGGGAAGCGTCTGGTCGATGATCTCGCCCCAGCGCGGACGGTCGTCGGCGTGCACGCCTTCGAGCCAGCCGGCGCCGAGCTCGTCCTCCTGCTTGCGACCGGTATATTCGAGCCATGCCGGGTTCAGATAGTCGCAGGCGCCGGTCGTGTCCGAGCGCCAGACCAGATTGGGAAACCCGGAAAAGAGCGAGAAATAGAAATCGCGCGCCCGCTCGGTCTGCTCGCGCAGTTCCAGCCGCATCGTTGCGTCCCGCGTCACCACCGAATAGCCGCTCAGGTTGCCCGGCTCATCTCGGATCGCGGAGATGATGTCGTCGGCGCAGTAGCGGCTGCCGTCCTTGCGCACGTGCCAGCATTCCTCCTCGTACGAGCCGCGGCGGGCGGCCACGTCCAGCTCGCGTTCCGGAGGCACCTCCCGGTCGGGCGGATACAGGATCGAGAACGGCTCGCCGATGATCTCGGCGGCCGTGTAGCCGTTGAGCGCCTGGGCGCCCGGATTCCAGCTCGCCACGCGGCCGTCGGCGTCGAGCATGTAGATCGCGCAATCCTTGACCGCGTTGATGATCAAGCGGGTTCGGCTTTCGCTTTCGCGCAGCTCCTGCTCGACGTGGTAGCGGCGGGCGATGTCGCTCACAAGGCGCGCGTTGGTGACCTTGAGGTCGCGCGCGCTGCCGCGCGCGGTCTGGAACAGGTAGGTCGAAAGCGCGAGCAGCGTCGCCAGGATCGAGCCCAGCGCGAGCGCCGCCACCGGCAGCGGGGACAGCCCGGCGCTGACGAAATCCCGCGTCGGCGTCGCGCGGAGCGTCCAGTGCGCGTTCTGCACCACCAGCGGCAGCGACTGCGCCCAGCGATCGGCCGCCCTGGGTTCCTCGGGACCGACGCTCCTGACGGTGCGGCCGTCCTGGACGATCTCGACGTAGTGTTCGGGGAAGCGCTGGTCGATGATCGACTTCGGCCAGCCGCCGCTGGCCAGCGTCGCGGTGATGATCGCGCGGAGCTCGTTGTCGCGGAACACCGGCACGTAGACGACGACGCCATCGCCGCCGAGGGCCAGGTCGACGAACGGGCTCAGCGTCGCGTCCCGCGTGCTCAGAGCGGCCGCGATCGCATCGCGCCGCGGCGGGTCGATTCGCCGGTCGAGGCCGACCAGCGGAGCGGCGCTCGCCGGCACCGCATACCCGATGGTCAAGTCGGGACCGCCGAGGGTGACCGTATCGACCGACGCGACTCCGTGCAGCAGTCCGCTGGCGTCGCGCTTCCACGCTTCGGGATCGCTGTAGTAGAGCGAGCGCTCCGCCAGTCGCTCGACGTTGTCGATCCGGGCGTACAGGTCGCGCTGGAGCTGGCCGCGGGCGTCGGCGGCGACCAGCGCGGTCGCGCGCTCGACGAAGCGCGTTTCCTGCACCACCAGCGCGCGCCACAATACCAGCGTGCAGGCGAAGACGGCGAGCAATACGATCAGCGGCGCCGATCGTCGCAATGCGGCTTTCTCGCCGCCGCTCGCCAGCATCGCGCCGGCGAGCAGCGTCGCGGCCAGAATCGCGTCGATCAGCGCGGTGGTTCGCTCGCCACCGGTGAGCTGCAGCGATTCCGACGCGATTGCGCTGCCGCTCCAGGCGGCGAACAACATCAGCAGCGAGAGCGCCAGGGCGATCGCCGCCAGCATGACGACGCTGATCGCGTGCCAGGGACCGCGCTCGGCGCCAGGGCCCAGCAGGATCAGCGCGCCGCCGGTCAGCAGCGAGATCAGCGCCGTCAGCAGGCTCATGTCGTTGTAGTCGCCGGTCGCCAGCGGCAGCCAGGGATTGGCCAGCATCGGGTGAATCGCGACCGCGTCCGGCACGATCGAGGCGGCAAGGCGCAGCAGCCCGATCACGAGCGGCACCGCAGCGCAAAGCCGCGCCAGCAGCGTTGCGCCGGCTGCGTGCAAGGCGAGCGCGATGGCGGCGAAGCCGATCGCCCACGCTGTGTCGTACTGCATCCGTTCGAGACCCGGGGCCGCGGTCATCGCCGTGCCGACGTGCCAGCTGGCGATCGTCAGGCCGCAGAAGATGGCGACGCCGGCGCCCACCGCGAACAGCAGCGGCGGGACCCACGCATCGAGCCGGAAGAGGCGGGCACTGGCCATCGAAGAGGCGCTCGTGCGATGACCACGGGCGCCGAAATAGCGCATGTTAGCGCATCGCTATGCGACGAGGCGACGGCGCGGCGGAAGGCGCGCGGCGCTCAACCGGCCGCCACCGTGCCGGCAAGTGCAACTTCGCTTTCTCGCGACGGCGTCCCGTCGCCGCGCGAGGAAACGGGAATTGCGGGCCGATCAGCGTCGATAGGTGCGGCCGTTGTCGAGGCCGACCGGGTCTCCGGCGCACAGATTCGGATCCTCGCCGGTGATCATGCTGCGATACGCTCCGTCGTCGATTTTCACCGTCACCCTGTAGTCCTCGTCCTGGCGGCGAGCAAGGCATCGAACTGTCTTCCCGGCCGGGTCGGCTTCTGTCCCGGATCGCTCGGCGTCTCGACTTCGTCGTCGTCGGGCTCGGTCTCGGGTGCGTGCTCGTCGGGTTGCTCCTCGGGCTCTTCGACCGGCGGATGCGGGCGCGGCGTGTGCGCCAGCGTGGGCGCGCGTTGCTGCCGGTTGCTCTGGCGTTGCTGGATAAGAATCGGGCTCATTCGACACCTGCGATTTTGCCATCGCGTTCACGCAAGCCGCATGCCAAGTCCCACTGCATCGGGCATCGGGCAACGCGTCGCCGCGCGCGACGTTTCTACAATTCGATTGGTCCTTATTGCAATCCGGATTGCAACTCGTGCTTTTGCCGGCGCGCAATGCAGCGATCTTGCGGGGCGTTGCTTCTGGCACGCGGTTTGCAAGTCGGCGCAGGCAGGGCGTCGGGGACATTGGTTCGTTCAGCCCTCCCATGAATCGAATTCGATAACCCGGCGCTCCTGCTCCACTAAGTCTTCGGGGGGACTACCTGATGGCAGCAATGCGCGCAACAGCGTGGTTCTTCGGCATGGCGTCCGCCGCAGCGGCGGGTGCGGGGCTGGCGGTGGTCGGCACCGCTCCGCCGATATTCCTGGCGATGACCGCCCTGCTGCTGGCGTGCGCGTACGCTCTGGCCATGCTGCGCGAATATCCGCAGCGGATCGCCCATGCGGCGCTGATGCTGGCGCTGGGCTGGCTCGCGTTGACCGCATGGCCGCTGTACGCGCCGTACGCGTGGCGCTCGGATACGCTGCTGGCGGCGCTGATCGCCGGGTGCGCGTTGCTGAGGGGGGCGCGGTGGCTGCGCGCCGGATCGGGAGCGCCGGCGGCCGTCATCTCCGCCGGTGGCTGGGCCTCCTTGGCCGGGGTCGCGATGGCATCGAACGCGCAGGTGCACGCTCTCGGGCCTGCAGTGGCGGCGCAGGTCGAGCTGCTGGCGAGCGGCGCCGACGCCGTGGTCATGGCCTGGCTGGCGACGCCGCTTCGGCTGCCCCCTGCGGCCGACGCGGATCTGAGCGACCAAGCGATCGTCGCGCTCGCCTAGGTCGCGGCTCTGGCCGGGAAGCGGGCAGCCCCTACCCTCGCGATCTGCCGCGTAGGACTCGATCCTACAAAGCGACCCGTTCCACCTACAGCATTTACAGAGCAAGACCTATACCGGCTCCCGACGGGGTGCGCCAGTATTGGCGCCAGCATCGCGTCGCAGTTCACCAATTTCGGGAGAGGTCCATGTTCGGAGAGATCCAAAACTACGCCAACCTGGCGAAGTATCCGGCCGGCAACGGGTTCGACGCCCGGCTGGACACCGTGCCACGTTCGACCGGCAAGACCTCGGTCGATAGGCGTCTCGAGCATTTCGGCATGCTCTACGGTGCATGCCAGCCGATGCGCGATCTTTTCCGCGGCCTCGACCGTCTGTCGCGTTCGACAGCGCCGGTGATGATTCTTGGCGAGAGCGGCTCGGGCAAGGAACTGGTCGCGACTACGCTGCATCAGCTTTCTTCGCGCAAGGGCCGCCCGTTCATCGCCGTCAATTGCGGCGCCATCCCGGAGAGCCTGATCGAGAGCGAGTTGTTCGGCCACGAGCGCGGCAGCTTCACCGGAGCAGCGCGCACGCATCGCGGCTGCTTCGAGCGGGCCGATGGCGGAACGTTGTTCCTCGACGAAGTGACCGAAATGCCGGTGGAGATGCAGGTCCGGCTGTTGCGCGTCCTGGAGACCGGGCGCTTTACCCGCGTCGGCGGCGACCAGGAAATCACGTCGGACGTCAGGGTGCTCGCAGCCAGCAATCGCGACCTGCGGCAGGCCGTCGCGTCCGGCAAGTTGCGCGAGGACCTGATGTACCGGCTGTGCGTGATTCCGGTCAACGTTCCCGCGCTGCGCGATCGCGGCGACGACGCGATCCTGCTGGCGGAGATGTTCCTGGCCGAACTGAACGACGAGCAGGGCGAGCACAAGGTGCTGTCGACCGAAGCGCGCCGCGGCATCGCCGGGCACGCCTGGCCGGGCAACGTACGCGAGCTGAAGAACGTGATCCATCGCGCCTTCGTCCTGTCCGACAACGAAGTCCAGGTCGACATCGGCGTTTTTTTCCCGATCAGCCAGGAGCGCTGCGACACGGTCGACGAAAGCCCCCTCATCGAGCCGTCGATCGCTGCGCCGGCGCCGGTCGATGCGGGAGCGCTGCGGATCAGCGTGGGGATGTCGCTGGACGACGTCGAGCGGACGCTGATCACCGCGACGCTGCAGGCGGTCGGCGGCAGCAAGACCGAGGCGGCACGCCTGCTCGGCATCAGCCTGAAAACGATGTACAACCGGCTGCATGCCTACGGCGACGGATGCATCCGGCGCAAGCCGGTGTCGCCCGCGGGGCTCGATGTGCTCGCCGCCTGAGGCGCGGGCGACTGGTCGGGTGTGCAGTGCCGACCTATAATCGGGTTTCTGTGTGGGAAGGGGAGGATCCGATGTCGTCAGGCGACCGGGCTACCGTCGCGGGCCGCAAAACGCGTGTGCTGATCGTCGACGATCATGCGCTCGTCCGCGCCGGATTCAAGCAGCTGCTGGATACCACCGACGACCTGGAAGCTGCAGGCGAGGCGGGCACCGCTGCCGCCGCGCTGAGCCTGGCGGCGACGGGACGGTTCGACATCGTCCTGCTCGACGTTTCGTTGCCCGACGCCAACGTCCTCGAGACGGTGGCCACGCTGCGCCGCAAGCAGCCCGATCTGCCGATCCTGATCGTCAGCATGTATCCCGAGGAGCAGTACGCCGTGAACCTGCTGCGCGCCGGCGTCAGCGGGTTCTTTCCCAAGGCAGGCGAGGCCAAGGACATGCTGCAGGCATTGCGCACGATCGCAGGCGGGAAGAAATACATCAGCGCATCGCTGGCCGAGGCGCTGGCGATGGAGGCCGCCGGCGACGCCGCCGAGCCGCTGCATCGGCAGCTATCCAACCGCGAGTTCCAGATCTTCGTTCAGCTCGCCGCCGGCAAGACTGTTACCGACATCGCCGGAGAGCTCTGCCTGAGCGTGAAGACCGTCAGCACCTACCGCACGCGCATCCTCGAGAAGATGAACTTCGCGCGCAACGCCGAGCTGACGGCGTACGCGCTCCGGCACAGCCTGATAAGCTGATGCGCCTTGCCGCCGCCGTGAAACCGACAACGCGCGTCTTCATCGTCGAAGACTCGGCGCTCATCCGCCGCCGGATCATCGACAACGTCGAATCGATGGGCGGCTTCGACGTCGTCGGCTTCGCCGAAACCGAAGAGGAAGCGACCGCAGCGATCAGCCGTCTGCGTCCCGACGTCGTGGTCACCGACATCCGGCTCAGGGAAGGCAACGGCATCGATGTCGTGCGCCATGTCCGCGCCGAGGCGTTGTCGCCGCAACCGAAGATATTCGTCCTGACCAACTTCGCGTACCCGGAATACCAGGCGCAGTGCTCTCTTGCCGGCGCCGATGCCTTTTTCGACAAGTCATCCGAGTACGACAGTTTCCTGAACCGGTTGCGGCAGGTCATGTAGCGCGCAGCAGGTTCGCTCCGGCGTGAGCCAGCCGGAGCGGACCGGCGCGCCCCCCATCGTATTCGGCGCCCGAGCCGTTTTAGGCGCCCCCGCCGACTGGCATGCGCTTTGCGTCTTTACCGGCAGCTGTGGCTGGCCGGGTGCGCCGGCTCGGTTTCCGGGCATCGGCGCCGATCGTCCGAGTAACTCTTGCTCAGGTCGAGCAGAAAGGATTGAAAATGTTGCACTACGCGATTGTGTTCTTCGTCATCGCGCTGATCGCGGCGTTGTTCGGCTTTGGCGGAATTGCTGCCGGTGCCGCCGAGATCGCCAAGGTGCTTTTCTTCATTTTCCTGGTCCTGTTCGTGGTCTCACTGGTCATCGGGCTGTTTCGTCGCGGAGGCGGATAAGATGAGCACGCAAGCCACGCTCGCCCGTCGCTTACTGGCGATGCTGGCTGGCCTCGCGGTCGCCGTCGGCGTTGCGTCATGCAACCGGACCGCCGACAACCAATCGACGGTCGACAAGGCGGCGCTCGAGCCGACCGCGCCGAAGATCGGTCCGCCGCCGGCGCAACCCGCGCCGGTGATGCCGCCGAAGGCCGACGCCGTGTTCGATCAGTCGACCGCCCAGAGCGGCCCCGCGTCCAGCAGTTCCACCGCGGGCAGCACCAGCGATTCGGGCGCCAAGGAGCCGATGACCAAGGCGCAGGAATCGAACGCGATGCCGATGCCGGCGCAGGCGAACGACCATTCGACGACCACTACCGACAAGAACGACGACAGCAAAAAGTAGGGCGCGTCGGTTCGAAAGGAAAGTCCCGTTGCGGGCGGAGCCTCTGGTCCATGCGATCGTTCCGCCCGCGCCTTTTCACCAGGCCGAAACTCGAGGAGCAAGATGATGGAACTTAGCGGAGACGGCAACGCCGTCGAGCGCCGCGCAGCGCAGGCGCACCAGACGGTCGACGATCTCGCCCGGAGGGCGAACGAGAAGGCCGGGCCGGCGATCGACAAGGCCGCGCAGGCCGCGCACCAGGCCGTCGACAAGGTCGCCCAGGCGGCAGCGCCCGCAGCCGACTGGATCAGCGACAGCGCGACCAGAATCCGACAGCAGCAGGACGAGCTGATCGATTCGAGTCGCGACTATATTCGCGAGCGGCCGCTGGTCACGGTGGGCTTCGCGCTCGCGCTGGGCTATCTGATCGGACGAATCGGGCGGTGAACCGGCATTCGACCGCCGGAGCGGCCGCGCCGGCTGCCGGCGAGTTTCGCTCGCAGCCGTTGAGCGCTGCGCTGGGAGATCTGCTGGGCTCCGGGCGGGCCCTGGTCGCGGACGCGGCCGACCTGGTCGCCGCCGAGGCGCATGTCGCGTTGCAGATGCTGACCGGCATGGTCATCAGCGCAGTCTGCGCCGCGGTGCTGGGCGTGCTCGCCGTGGTGGCGTTGCTCGCTGCGATTGCGGCCGGGCTCATCGAGCGCGGGGTTCCGGCCGGTGCAGCCTCTGTTGCCGTGGCGATCGTATGCGCGTTGCTGGCTGCGGGATTCGGTTTGCGCCTGCGCGCGCTCGCCAAGCGGGCGCTTTTCTCGCGGTCCAGAGAGCAGCTGCGCGGCGCGCGCTGACATCGTCGAGCGGCACCGTGCTGACAGGCATCGACGACAGCGAGGTAGTCCACGCCGAGCACAGGCTGCGCGAAGATCGGATCGCGCTGGACGTTGCGCTGCTCGAGCTCAAGCGCTGTTCCCGGCGATCGTTGACCAGCCCGGCGACGCTTGCGCTGCTGCTCGTCGCCGGCGGCATCGCCGGTGCAGGATCGAGGCGCGCCGCCGCCGGGGCGCGGAAGGGCGAATCGAAAGCCGGCGGCATCGCGCGCTCGCTGTGGCTGCCGCTGTTGCAGAGTCTGGGCGCGGTCGCGTTGCGGCGCATCCTGCGGGGGGCCGACATCGATGCGGTGCCTGCCACGCGACGCCGGCACGATTTCTCGTGACCATGGAGCGGTAGTGGCACGCCGATTGCTGTCGTTTGTGCAGGCGGCAAGCCGCCTTGCAGAAAATTCAAGGAGACGATGATGCTGAAGAAGATTGTGCTTGCAATGGCCGGCGCCTATCTGGTGGCGGTGCTCGGCGCCTGCAACACGATGGAAGGCGCGGGGAAGGACGTTTCGGCGGGTGGCAAGAAGATCACCGAAGAAGCGAAGGAACAGAAGCAGAAGATGTAGCCTCCGGCCTGGCCGGCTGCGAGGCCGGCCAGGTCTGCTTCGCTGGCACGCCGTCGGCGAGCTCGACGGAGGCGTCGGTCGAGTTTCTACCGTGCCCGAAGCGTTTGACCCTCCGATGGCGTGAGCGCGCCGATCGCGATGCGCCCTGGCGCCGGCATCGCGCACCTGCAGTGTCGGTTCGGCAGCATTTACAGGGGGTGCTCGCAAATCTTACCCGCGTCGCTGCACGCCTGTTGCCGGCCGTTTAGTTTAAGTAATTGATTACGAAAGCAAAAAACCGCTGGCACGCGGGTTGCTGCAGTCAGCCCACGATCGCATCGGCGATTGCGTCACACGACATCGAAGCGAAAGGAAAGACGGATGAACTGGGACCGCGTTGAAGGCAATTGGAAGCAGGTGAGCGGAAAGGTGAAAGAGCAGTGGGGCAAGCTGACCGACGACAACATCGCCGCGGTTCACGGGCGACGCGACCAGCTCGTCGGCAAGATTCAGGAAGCCTATGGCATCAGCCGCGACGAAGCCGACCGGCAGGTGCGCGACTGGGAGCGCTTGAACTGATCCGCAACGGCAAGCGTACGGACGAACGGCGTTGGCGCCGGCAATCATTGAACCAACCACCAAGGAGAAAGCGATGAGAATCACGATCAGCGAAGTGATCTGCGCCACGGCGCTCGGACTGTTCGCAGTGAGCAGCCACGCGATGGACGCGGACAAGATGCACAAGGATCAGTACAAGGCGGCGGTCAAGGCCGCTGAAGCCGACTACAAGACCGCGAAGGCGGCGTGCGATGCGAAGAGCGGCAACGACAAGGACGTTTGCATCAAGGAAGCGAAAGCCAACCTGACCAAGGCCAAGGAAGACGCCAAGGCCAACCGCAAGTCGCAGGATGCGATGGCCGACGCCAAGCACGAGAAGACCGAGGCGAACTACGCCGTCGCCAAGGAAAAATGCGATGCGATGAGCGGCGACGCCAAGGACAAGTGCGTCAATGAAGCGAAAATGCGCTACCACCAATAGCGCGATCGCGGCAGGAAAAGCGCCGGTCGGGATCGCCGGCCGGCGCTTTGATGCCGGGTAGCTTGGGCCGCGCGAGGCGCGGCGCACAAGGAAAAATTCAAGGAGGAAAGCCATGACCATCGGAACGATACTGCTGATCATCCTGATCCTGGTCCTGCTGGGCGCGCTTCCGGCGTGGCCCTACAGCCGGGCGTGGGGATACGGGCCGAGCGGCATCGCCGGCGTCATCGTCATCATCCTGATTGTCCTGCTGCTGATGGGCAGGCTCTAGCGTCGCGCTAGTTCGGGGTCGTGCCGGTCCGCCGGCGCGACGCGTCGCGGCCGCGCCACCTGGCGCGGCCGTTCGTTTTGGGCGAAGCGTCAATCCCAGTACGGGCGGATGCCGTAATACTCGTGCAGGTGGGCGGCCCACCGCGGGTCGGACATCGCCGGCCAGCGCTCTCTGTCGAAGCCGGGTGCGCCCTCGAGGACGGCGCGGTCGACGTCCAGGATGAAGCGATGGTGGTCGGTGTCGAGCGCCAGTGCGTTCCAAGGCAGCGCAAAGTACTTTTCGCCCAGGCCCAGGAATCCGCCGAAGGAAAGGACCGCGTAGGCGACCCGGCCGCGAGCCACGTCGAGCATGATGTGCTCGAGCCTGCCGAGCGCGTAGCCTTGCGCGTTGACCACCGCGTCGCCCTGCAGCATATGCACGGCCATCAGCGCCGGGCCCGGGCCGCGCCCGGATCCGCCTCTTCCCAGGATCGCCGTACCGGCCGACTCGGGATCGCGTGAAGTATTGGCTCGGATGTCGGTCATGATGTCCCTCTCACCGGTTCGATCCTCATCTTGACCCTAGCAATCGACGTGCCGGATGCCGGGGGTCGCGCGACGCAAGGAGACCAGGACCGAGTCCTCGTTCAGCGAGCCTGGTTATGCAGATCGAATGGCGCCAAAAAAACGCCCGCACGAGGCGGGCGCTTGCACTCCTTTGAACTGAATCCGGACGACTATGCGCGCTTGCGGCGGCCGAGCGCCAGGGCACCGAGCGCGATGCCGAGCAGCGCCAGCGACGCGGGCTCGGGCGTCTCCTGCAGTTGGCGGAAGGTGGTGGCGCCCTTCCACACGAGGTAGTCGTTATTGGGGCCATTGCCGATGTCGTTCTCGAACAGGACGTAGCGCGCGGCAGGGTTGAACCCCGACGCGGCGACAAGCGTGAGCACGTCGCCTTCGTTGACGCCGGCGCCGAAATCGCCATAGGCGAAATGGAAAAAACTGAAGGTGCCGAACAGCGGATCGTTGCTCCAGAGCAGGAATCCCGCCTCGGCATCGTTCGAGCCGCCGCTGTCGAGCGAGGATACCCAGAGCGAGGTCCAGACGGTGTTCAGCGGCCGTGACAGGCGGATGAACTCGAAGTTCTCCTGGTTCGACAATTCGTTGACGTCGCCGCCGCCGCTCGAGCAGGCGCTGGTGCCCTCCGAGCAGACACCGATGCCGTGATCGCTGGGGTTGTCGTTGCGCACCCAGAGCGGCTGCGGAACAAACCCGCCGGTGAACCCTTCGGCCAGCACGCCGCCGCTGCTCAGGCTCGTTCCGTGCGGATTCGATCCGCCGATGGTCGAGAAGTCGAACGGCACCGGCGCCGCTGCGGCGATCAGCGGAAAAATCAGGCCGGCGAGGCCGGCCAGCAGTCTGCGCATACAGCCCTCCCCCGAGGAAAGAATGGAAATTCTACAACCGCCATGCAAACTCCGAACCAGGCATGCAAATCAAAGACCTGGACCGAACCACGGGGCGCACTGTAAAGAAAACCAACGATCCCGGCGGCCCGTAGGCCACCGGCTTGAACCGGTGCTTTCGCACCGCCATGTTGCGCTGTATGCCACCGCTTGATGGATGGGTTGCCGTCGGGGCCTCGCCGCCGCTGCCCGCAGGCGCCGCGTCCGAGTCGCCTGGGCCCGAGGCTAAACGCGCCGGCGATGACTCCGCGCTGCTCGACGCCTACTCGGCCGCAGTGGTCGCCGCGGTCGATCGGGTGGGGCCGGCTGTGGTGCACATCCGGGTCGAAAGGGCGCGTGGGCGAAGCGAGGGCTCAGGGTCGGGCTTTGTCATCGCCCCCGACGGTTATCTGCTCACCAACAGCCATGTTGCCGGCGGCGCGGCGGCGCTCGAGGTCAGCCTGCCCGACGGGCGCACCGCCGTCGCCACGCTGGTCGGCGAGGACCCTGACTCCGATCTCGCGGTGCTCAAGGTCGGGCTGTCGGGGCTTTCGCACCTGCGGCTCGCGGATTCGTCGCTCCTGCGCGTAGGCCAGATCGCAATCGCCATCGGCAGTCCGTACGGCTTCGCGCACACCGTCACCGCGGGCATCGTCAGCGCGCTCGGGCGTTCGATGCGCAGCCAATCCGGTCGGCTGGTAGACAACGTCATCCAGACCGACGCGGCGCTCAATCCCGGCAACTCGGGCGGCCCGCTGGTCGACACCGCCGGCCAGGCGATCGGCGTCAATACGGCGATGATTCGTCCGGCGCAAGGCATCTGCTTCGCGATCGCCGCCAACACCGCCGAGCGCGTCGCCGTGGCGCTGATCCGCGAAGGGCGCGTGCGTCGCGCTTTCCTGGGCGTCGGCGGACACGACGCGGTGATCGCGCGGCGGATCGTGCGCCATTTCGAGCTCGATCACGAGTCGGGGCTGCGCGTATCGAGCGTCGAACGCGATTCGCCGGCGGCCTCGGCCGGCATCAGGAGCGGCGATCTGATCGTGGCCTTCGGCGACGAACCGGTGCGCGGTGTCGACGATCTGCAGCGGATGCTCACGGGCCCGCGCATCGGCGATGTAGTCGACATCGTCGTGCTGCGCCGCGACCAGCGGCTGGTGCTGAGAGTGACGCCGCGCGAGCTGTCGCGCCGCTGACTTCGATCGCAGCGCTGCGCGGCCGCGGCGCTTTCCAAGGGTGGCGTTCTGTGCAACAATGTCCGCAACGCGCTAAGCAACAGGTGCCGCGATGCTGGACCGTGACGGGTATCGCCCGAACGTCGCCATTGTCGTCGCCAACTCGAAGAATCTGGTTTTCTGGGGAAAGCGGATCCGCGAGCACTCGTGGCAGTTTCCGCAGGGGGGGATAAATCCCGGCGAAACGCCCGAGCAGGCGATGTTTCGGGAGCTCAAGGAAGAGGTCGGGCTTGCCGCCGACCACGTCAGGATTCTCGGGCGTACGCGCGACTGGCTGCGCTACGAGGTTCCGTCGCACTGGATCAAGCGCGAATGGCGCGGCAGCTACCGCGGCCAGAAGCAGATCTGGTATCTCTTGCGGCTGACCGGGCGCGACAGCGACGTGAGCCTGCGGGCCAGCGAACATCCCGAATTCGACGCCTGGCGCTGGCACCCGTACTGGATCCCGCTGGAGAACGTGATCGAGTTCAAGCGCGAGGTCTATCGCCGCGGGCTGACCGAGCTCGAGCGCTTCCTGCATCAGCGCCCGCAAACGCGGCGGCAGCGGCTGTACGGCTGGGCGCGCACCATCGTGCCGGCCCCGTATACGACCCCGACCGGAAAAGCCTAGCTCGTCACGGGTCGTCGGCCTCGCTCGCCGGCGAGGTTATTCAGCGAACCAGACCCAGGCCGGCGCCCGCCATGTCGCCGCCGATCAGCGCCGACATCAGCACGCCGCCGAGCACGATGGCGAGCACGATCCCGCACAGGACGACGACGATCGTGTAGCCGGCCGCCTTCTCCGGCGGACACTTCTTCACGGTCGGCGCGCCGAGGTAGAACGTGTACCAGGCATAGATCGCGGCCAGGATGCCGATCAGACCGCCGACCGCGTGGCCCAGCAGCAGGAATACGCCGGCAATCCAGGGCGCGGTATACGAATAGGCGACCATCTTGAGCGAGGCGGTGAAATCCTTGCCGCCGCCGAAGGTCGGCGCCAGCGCGTCGACGATCAGCGCCATCAGGAACGTGATGACCAGCGCGATCACGTAGTGCGCGATCGCCTCGGTGATCGCGGCGCCGCCGGTTCGGATCAACAGCGCCAGCGGCGCGATCGCCGCGAGGATCAGCACGTAGCCGACATAGATCGACTGCGGCGTCGCCGTTTCCTCGGCGATCTTCACCCACTCGGTCCTCGGCGAAACGAGAATATTCTTGACGCGGTCGACCAGGTTCATGGCGCTCCTCCTCTGATATCGGTCCGGGGCCGTGGCGCGATGCACTTGCCGGGTGTCGAAGCGGTCTCGTGCGCCGGCGAGTTTACCAAAGCCGGCGCGACAGCAGCTTGTCAGAGCACGACCAGGTTGTCGCGATGGATCAGCTCGGGTTCGTCGACATAACCCAGGATCGTCTCGATCTGTGCCGAGGGTTTGCCCAGGATGCGCACCGTTTCGGCGGCGCTGTAGTTGATCAGGCCGCGGGCGAGCTCGCGGCCGTCGGGACCGAAGCAGCCGACCAGCTCGCCGCGCTCGAATTGCCCGTCGCAGGCGGTGACCCCGATCGGCAACAGGCTCTTGCCCTCGCGCGCGAGCGCGCGCACCGCGCCGGCGTCGAGCGTGAGGCGGCCGGCCAGCCGCAGGTGATCGGCCAGCCACTGCTTGCGCGCCGCCAGCGTCATCGCTTCGGCGACG
>DATEFZ010000219.1:0-6783 GCA_035280325.1 Casimicrobiaceae bacterium | reverse complement strand
CGTGTGCGCCGCGAGCGCCGCCGCCAGCGCGGCGTCGACCGCGGCCGTCGCCGCGATTGCGCGCGGCGCGCGAGAGCGAGGATAGTTGGCGCTGTCGTCCGGGGCGGCGCCGGGATGGGAGGCGGACATGCGCGATGCCCGGGTCGGAGCGAACGTCAGCCCGGGTTCAATTCCTTGAACTTGCCGTAGCCCAGGATCTTGTCCTCGCGCGCCTCGAGCAGCGCCTCGATCGGCTGCTGCCGCACCTGGCGCAGCGTGTCGGTCAGCGTCTTTTTCAGGGCCGCCATCATCGCCGCGTGGTCGCGGTGCGCGGCGCCGGCCGGCTCGTTGACCACCTTGTCGATCAGCCCCAGCGTCTTCAGGCGCGACGCGGTGATGCCGAGCGTCTCGGCCGCTTCCTCGGCGTGCTTGGCCGATTTCCACAGGATCGACGCGCAGCCTTCGGGCGAGATCACCGAATAGGTCGCGTATTGCAGCATCAGCGTGAAGTCGCCGATCGCGATCGCCAGCGCGCCGCCGGAGCCGCCTTCGCCGATCACGGTGACGATGATCGGCGTAGCCAGCCCGGCCATTTCATACAGGTTGCGGCCGATCGCTTCTGATTGCCCACGCTCCTCGGCGCCGATGCCGGGAAACGCGCCGGGCGTGTCGATGAAGGTGAACAGCGGCAGGCGGAATTTCTCGGCCAGCTTCATCAACCGCAGCGCCTTGCGATACCCTTCCGGCCGCGGCATGCCGAAGTTGCGGTAGATCTTCTCCTTGGTATCGCGTCCTTTCTGGTGGCCGATCACCATGCATGCCTCGCCGTTGAAGCGCGCCATGCCGCCGACGATCGCCGGATCGTCAGCGAAGGTGCGATCGCCGTGCAACTCGTGGAAATCGGTGAACATGCCGGCGATGTAGTCGAGCGTGTACGGCCGCTGCGGATGCCGCGCCACCTGGGCGATCTGCCACGACGACAGCTTGCTGTAGATATCCTTGGTGAGCTGCTGGCTCTTCTTGCCGAGCCGGCCGATCTCGTCGGAGATGTCGACGGCGGAATCCTCGTGCACGTAGCGCAGCTCGTCGATCTTGCGCTGCAGCTCGGCGATCGGCTGCTCGAAGTCGAGGAAGGTCTGTTTCATCGCCATGTCGAAAGTCGGGAGTCTGCGGTCGATGCGGGTCGCCGGAGCGGCGCTCGCCTCATGCGGTGGCTGCATCGTAGATCAGCTTGCAGCCGGTCGCAAACAGGATCGCGTAGCTCAGGCGGTAGAACGGCGCTTCCGGGAGCAGTCGCACCAGCCGCAGACCGAGCCAGATGCCGAGCGGCGCCAGCGGCGCGAACAGCAGCGACAGGCCGAGGTTGTGCGCCGAGAGCTGGCCCAGATACCAGTAGGGGACGAGCTTCAGGTAGTTGACGATGGCAAAGAAGGCGACGCCGGTGCCGACGAATATCGTCTTGTCCATCCTCTGCGGCAGCAGATAGACCAGCAGCGGAGGCCCGCCCGCGTGGGCCATGGTGCTGGTCAGGCCCGCCGCAGCGCCGCAGAGGAGACCGATGCCCGAACCCGGCTTGCCCGCGCGCGCACCGAGCCGCCGCGCGATATCCAGCCAGCGGTTCAGGGCAAACGCGACCGCGATGACGCCGATCGACAGCCGGACCCATCGCGTCGGCACCACGCCGAAGGCGAGCGCGCCCAGGGCGATGCCGACCACGGCGCCGGGGATCAGGACGCGCAGGTGATGCAGCGACCAGCGTCCGCGGTAGGCGATCAGCCCGAAGATGTCCATCGCGCACAGGATCGGCAGCACGATGCCGGCGGCATCGGCCGGCGCGACGAACATCGACATCAGCGCTACGGCGATGCCGCCGGGGCCGCCGCCGAAGCCGCCCTTGAACACGCCGGTCAGCAGGATGCCGACGGTCGCGGCGGCGTAGAAAGCCGGCGAATAGGCCTGCCATTCGCCGATCAGCGCGCTCATCGCCGGTCGTCGGTCGGGGCGGCGATCAGCATCTGCACGTGCTCGATCCCGTCCTCGATGTACGGCGGCGACACGGTGTCGAAGCCCAGACTCTGGTAGAAGCGCTCGAGCCGGATTTGCGCGCCGATGCGCACCGCGCGGCCCGGATAGAGCAGCGCCGCCTTGCGCAGCCCTTCCTTCATCAGCGGCCGCCCGAGCCCGATGCGGCGAAATGCAGCGACGGTGAGCACCCGCCCGATCGACGGTTCGTCGAACGCGTGCCCCGGATCGATCAGTCGCAGGTAGGCGGCGAGCGTCGTCTCCGCGCGGGAATCGCCAGCGGATCGGCTGAGCGCACCGGCGCCGCGGATCCAGCCCAGCAGATGCCAGGCGTGCGGGTCGAGGCCGTCGGTGTCGACGAACGGGCAGTTCTGCTCGACGACGAACACTTCGGCGCGCGCGCGCAGCAGTGCATACAGGTCGCGCGGCGCGAGATCATCGAAGCGGGTCCACTGCCATTCGAGAGTCGGCTGCATCGCGCCGTCGCGAGGGGCTTCCGGAAAGGGCACTACGTTACACTATGGGCCGACGTCTGCCTGCATCGTTCCCATGTCCAATTCGCACCGCATCGCCGTCATTCCCGGTGACGGCATCGGCAAGGAAGTCGTTCCGGAGGGACTGCGCGCGCTCGAGGCCGCAGCGGCGAAGTTCGGCATCGGGCTCGTCTTCGACGAATTTCCCTGGAGCTGCGACTATTACGCCAAACACCGCCGGATGATGCCCGAGGATTGGAAGGCGCAGATCGGCGATCATGACGCGATCTTCTTCGGGGCGGTCGGCTGGCCCGCGACGGTGCCCGATCACGTGTCGCTGTGGGGCTCGCTGATCCAGTGGCGGCGACATTTCGACCAGTACGTCGCGTTGCGCCCCTGCCGGCTGATGCCGGGCATCCCGACGCCGCTCGCCGGCCGCCGTCCCGGCGATATCGACTTCGTCGTCGTGCGCGAGAACACCGAGGGCGAGTACTCGTCGGTCGGCGGGCGCATGTTCGAGGGCACCGAGCGAGAGACCGTGTTCCAGGAGACGATCTTCACTCGCAAGGGCGTCGATCGCATCATGCGCTACGCGTTCGAGCTGGCGGCCACGCGTCCGGCGCAGCACGTTACCTCGGCGACCAAGTCGAACGGCATCTCGATCACGATGCCCTATTGGGACGAGCGCTTTCGCGCGATGGCGGCGGCGTACCCGGCGATCCGCACCGACCAGTTCCACATCGATATCCTGAGCGCGCATTTCGTGCGCTATCCGGACAGGTTCGACGTCGTCGTCGCGTCGAACCTGTTCGGCGACATCCTGTCCGATCTGGGGCCCGCCGTCTGCGGCACGATCGGAATCGCGCCGTCGGCCAACATCAACCCCGAGCGCGATTTCCCGTCGACCTTCGAGCCGGTGCACGGCTCGGCCCCGGACATCGCCGGCAAGGGCGTCGCCGACCCGATCGGGCAGATCTGGTCGGGCGCGCTGATGCTCGATCACCTCGGTCATGCCGACGCGGCGGCCGCCATCGTGCGAGCGATCGAGACGACGCTCGCCGATCCGAAGGCGCCGCGCACGCCCGATCTCGGCGGCAGGTCGACGACCGAAATGCTGGGCAAGGCGATCGCCGCCGCGATCGGATAGCGGCGTGGTTGTGGCAACATAGCGCGCGGACGCATGGGCTCTTCGGGGGCGAGTCGATGATCATCGGTATTCCGCGCGAGACCCGCGTCGGCGAGACGCGCGTCGCAGCGACGCCCGAAACCGTCAGGAAGCTCGCCGCCAGCGGCAAGCACCAGATCGTGGTCGAATCGGGCGCCGGCGCTGCCGCCAGCATGCCCGACGCCGACTATGCGGCCGCCGGAGCGCGCATTGCCGATGCGAGCGAAGCGCTCGGCGCGGACATCGTGCTCAAGGTGCGCGGACCGTCCGGCGATGAGCTTGCGAAGCTCAAGCGAAGCGCGTTGCTGATCGGCCTGCTCGATCCGTTCGACGCCGACGCCGTGGCGTCGTATGCGCAGGCCGGCGTGGCCGGCTACGCGCTGGAATGGCTGCCGCGCATATCGCGCGCGCAATCGATGGACGTGCTTTCGTCGCAGGCCAATATCGCCGGCTACAAGGCGGTGATCATCGCCGCCGACGAGTATGCGCGCTTCATGCCGATGCTGATGACGGCGGCGGGCACGGTCAAGGCGGCGCGCGTGCTGGTGCTCGGCGTCGGCGTCGCCGGATTGCAGGCGATCGCGACCGCCAAGCGGCTCGGCGCGGTGATCGAAGCCTCCGACGTGCGGCCGTCGGTCAAGGACCAGGTCGAATCGCTGGGCGCAAAATGGGTCGACGTCCCTTACGCCAACGACGAGGAACGCAAGATCGCGGAGGGCGTCGGCGGCTACGCGCGGCCGATGCCGCCGGAGTGGATGGCGCGACAGGCCGGCATCATCGCCGAGCGCTGCAAGGCGGTCGACATCCTGATCACCACCGCGCTGATTCCAGGCCGCCCCGCGCCGATGCTGATCAAGGCGCCGACGGTGGCGGCGATGAAGCCCGGCGCGGTCGTCGTCGATCTCGCGGTCGAGCAGGGCGGCAACGTCGAAGGCAGCGAACCCGGCAACATCGTCGTCAGGAACGGCGTCAAGCTGGTAGGCCTCGCCAACCTGCCGGCGCGGGTGCCGGCCGACGCCAGCGCGCTGTACGCGCGCAACGTGCTCAATTTCCTCGCCCTGTCGCTCGACGCCAAGACCGGCGACTTCGCCGTGCCCGACGACGACGAGATCATCAAGGCCACGCTGATCTGCCGCGACGGGCAGGTCGTGCCGCGCGGCTGAACCTACCGGAGAGCAAGCCATGACCGCAGGCGTCGATCCGATCGTCGTCAACCTGATCGTCTTCGTGCTGGCGATCTTCGTCGGCTATCACGTCGTGTGGAACGTCACGCCGGCGTTGCATACGCCGCTGATGAGCCTGACCAACGCCATCTCCAGCATCATCCTGGTCGGCGCGATGCTCGCCGCCGGCGCCGCCGAACTCGACTGGGGCGGCTGGCTCGGCGTCGTCGCCGTGACGCTGGTGTCGATCAACGTTTTCGGCGGTTTCCTGGTGACGCAACGCATGCTGGCGATGTTCCGCAAGAAAGAACGCGGTCCCGGCGCCCCGGCGGCCGACGAGTAGACGCAAGCGATGAGCCCGAACCAGCTCGCGCTCTGGTACCTGGTCGCGGCGGTGAGCTTCATCCTCGCGCTCAAGGGCCTGTCGGGCCCGCGCAGCGCGCGGCGCGGCAACGTCTACGGCATGGCCGGCATGGCGATCGCCCTGCTGGTCACTCTGGCGCTGGTCTACTCGCACAGCAAGCACGTGCTGCCGATCCTGGGCGGCATGGCGGTGGGCGGCGTGCTCGGCGCGATCGTCGCCCGGCGCGTGCAGATGACGCAGATGCCCGAGCTGGTCGCGGCGATGCACTCGCTGGTCGGCCTCGCCGCGGTGCTGATCGCGGTGGCCGCGGTCAACAATCCGCAGGCGATGGGGCTCGACGCGCCGATCACCTTCGGCCACAAGCTCGAGCTCTTCATCGGCACGTTCATCGGCGCGATCACCTTCTCCGGATCGGTGATCGCGTTCGGCAAGCTGTCGGGTCGGATCCGCAGCGCGCCGGTGGTGTTCGCCGGGCAGCACTACGTCAACCTGGCGATCGGTATCGCGATGATCGGCTTCGGTATCTGGTTCTGCAACGCGGCGCCGGAGGCACAGTGGCCGCCGTTCGCGGTCATGGCGGCGCTCGCATTCCTACTCGGCTTCCTGCTGATCATCCCGATCGGCGGCGCCGACATGCCGGTGGTGATCTCGATGTTGAACAGCTACTCGGGCTGGGCGGCGGCCGGGATCGGCTTCTCGCTCGACAACCCGATGCTGATCATCGCCGGATCGCTGGTCGGATCGTCGGGCGCGATCTTGTCGTACATCATGTGCAAGGCGATGAACCGATCGTTCGTCAGCGTCATCCTGGGCGGCTTCGGCGGCGAGACCGCCGTCGCGGCGGGCGCGGAAAAGAAGCCGGTCAAGAGCGGCAGCCCCGACGACGCCGCGTTCCTGCTGTCGAACGCCGACACGGTCATCATCGTCCCGGGCTACGGGCTCGCCGTCGCCCGCGCCCAGCACGCGGTCAAGGAGCTGGCGGCGAAGCTGACCGCCAGGGGCGTCAACGTGAAGTATGCGATCCACCCGGTGGCCGGCCGCATGCCCGGCCACATGAACGTGCTGCTGGCCGAAGCCGAGGTCCCCTACGACCAGGTATTCGAGATGGAGGACATCAACAGCGAGTTCGCGCAGGCCGACGTGGCGCTGATCCTCGGTGCCAACGACGTCGTCAATCCGCTCGCGGAGCAGAAGGGCAGCCCGATCTACGGCATGCCGATCATCGAGGCGTACAAGGCCAAGACGGTGATCGTCAACAAGCGCTCGATGGCCTCGGGCTACGCCGGCCTCGACAATCCGCTTTTCTACATGGACAAGACGATGATGGTATTCGGCGACGCCAAGAAGGTCGTCGAGGAGCTGGTCAAGGCGGTCGATTAGGCAGGTCGGACTCCAACCTAGGCGGGACGACACTCGGCACCGAATGAGCGGCATCACTCGCAAACCCATATTCTGGATCGTCTTCGCCATCGTCTCGGCGGTATGCGCCGTGCTCGCCTGGCGCTATTTCCCCGCGGCGCTCCCGATCATCCATCTCGACGTGCGGATGACGCGCGGCGAGGCGCTGGCACGGGCCGCCGCGATCGCCGACCGGCTCGACCTCGCGCCACCCGCGGC
>DATEFZ010000218.1:0-5636 GCA_035280325.1 Casimicrobiaceae bacterium | reverse complement strand
CCTACAACAATCGCTTCTACGTCTTCCCGCAACTCGGCTCGTGCGGCTGGGCCGGGCTCGCCTACGTCAGCTTCGGCCTCGCCTACAGCAACGGCTACAACACCCTCGGCGTGTACGGCCACGAGCTTGGGCACAACTTCGGCCTGCTGCATGCCGGCAGCCTCCGCTGTGCCGGCCAGGCGCCCTGCACCGGCGGCGGCGTCGCCGAATACGGCGATCCGTTCGACATCATGGGCAACATCAACGCCGGCGGCACGCACTTCAACGCGGCGCAGAAGTCGATCCTGAACTGGATTCCGCTGACCTCGGTCAAGACCCACAGCGGTGGCACCGCGACCTACACGCTGTCGCCGATCGAGTCGCCGGGAGGCGCCACCTACGCGGTGAAGATACCGGCGGCGTCCAATCGCACCTACTGGATCGAGTACCGGCAACCGATCGGGTTCGACAGCGCGTTGGCTGCATACCCGAACAACGGCGCGCAAATCCGCGTCTCCAGCCCGTTCGAGTCGGTCGCTGGCGCCGACGACACCGAGCTCCTCGACATGACCCCGGCAACCGGGACCTTCACCGACGCGGCGCTGGTCGCAGGGCAGAGCTACACCGACAGTACCTACGGCGTCACGGTCACCGTCGGCACGGCATCGCCGGGCGCACTCAGCGTAACCGTCAGCAGCGGCTCGGGCAGCCAGGCGACGACGACGACACTGACCAGCAACCCGAATCCGTCTCCCACCGGCACGAGCACTACGTTTACCGCGACCGTTTCCGGCAATGCCCCGACCGGCACGGTCAATTTCAAGGACGGCGCCAGCTCGATCGGCGGCTGCAGCGCTGCGGCATTGAGCGGCAGCGGCAACAATAAGACCGCGACCTGCAGCACCAGCGGGCTCGCCGTCGGCACCCACAGCATCACCGCCTCGTACAGCGGCGACGCCAACAACCTCGCTTCGACCAGTGCGGCGCTGTCGCAAACGGTCAGCAATATCATCCAGAGCAGCACCACGGTGGCAAGCTCGCTCAATCCGTCGACTTCCGGCAGCGCCGTGACCTTCACCGCGACGGTGACCGGGGCGCCCGGCCTGACAGGCAGCGTCAACTTCACCGACGGCGTGACCTCGATCGGCAACTGCTCCGCCGTGCAGCTTCCGGCGGGAGCCGCCAGCACCAAGACCGCGAGCTGCGCGACCAGTACATTGACCGTCGCCACGCACACCATCCACGCGTTCTATGGCGGTGATGCCAACAATGTTCCGTCGAATGCGACGCTGTCGCAGGTGGTCAACGCCGGCGGTCTGACTGCGACCACGACGACACTGGCCAGCTCCAATAATCCGTCCACCTTCGGCGGCAGCGTGACGCTCACCGCAACGGTCACCGGCAGCGGCCCGACCGGCAGCGTCAACTTCAAGGACGGCGGCTCGTCGATCGGCGGCTGCAGCGCGGTCGCGCTCTCCGGCAGCGGCAACACCAAGACCGCCGCTTGCACGGTGAGCGGACTGGCGGTGGCGACGCACAGCATCACCGCGGCCTACGGCGGCGACGGCGGCAACGCCGCGTCGACCAGCGCGGCGCTGTCGCAGGTCGTCAACAAGGCCGTGTCGACGACCGCGGTAATCAGCTCGAAGAATCCGTCGACGTCGGGCGCCGGCGTGACGTTCACCGCGACGGTGACCGGCATCGCGCCGACGGGCAGCGTCAACTTCAAGGACGGCGCAGCCTCGATCGCTGGCTGCAGCGCGATGCCGCTGTCGGGCAGCGGCAATAGCAGGACCGCGACCTGCACGACCAGCACTCTCAGCGTGGCGACGCACAGCATCACCGCGGCCTACGGCGGCGACGGCAACAACGCCGCGTCGACCAGCGCCACGCTGTCGCAGGTCGTCAACTCCGCCGGCCCGACCGGGACGACGACAACGCTGGCGAGCTCGAGCAATCCGTCGACGTTCAACAGCAGCGTGACGTTCACCGCGACGGTAACCGGCAGCGGTCCGACCGGCAGCGTCAATTTCAAGGACGGCGGCTCGTCGATCGGCGGCTGCAGCGCGATGGCGCTCTCCGGCAGCGGCAATTCGAGAACGGCCGCGTGCACGACCACCACGCTCAGCGTCGCGACGCACAGCATCACCGCGGCGTATGGCGGTGATGCGGGCAACGCCGCGTCGACCAGCGCCGCGCTGTCGCAGGTCGTCAATTCCGCCGGCTCGTCGATCAACGTCGCCCTGGCGAGCAACGGCGGAGTCGCCACCGCGTCGAGCAGCTACAGCGCTGCGTATCCGGTCTCGGCGATCAACAACAACGACCGCGCCGGAACCAACTGGGGCAACGGCGGCGGCTGGAACGACGGCACGCGCGCGGTGTTCCCCGACTGGGTCCAGATCAACTTCAACGGCAGCAAGACGATCGATCGGGTCGTCGTCTACACGCTCCAGGACAACTACCCGAACCCGGTCGAGCCGAGCGACACGATGACCTTCACCACCTACGGCATCACCGACTTCACGGTGCAAGGCTGGAACGGCTCGTCGTGGGTCGCGCTGGGCAGCGTAAGCGGCAACAACCTGGTCAAGCGAACGGTGAGCTTCGCCGCGTACACCACCGACCGCATCCGCATCAACGTGACGGGAGCCCTGCTCAACTATTCGCGCATCACCGAAGTCGAGGCCTGGGGAACGGCGGCGGCGGGTCCGCCGACGTCGACGACGACGCTTGCCAGCTCGCCGAATCCGGCGACGGTCGGAACCACCGTCAACTTCACGGCGACCGTCAGCGGAGCGAGCCCCACCGGCAGCGTCAACTTCAAGGATGGCGCGAGCTCGATCGCCGGCTGCAGCGCGATGCCGCTCTCGGGCAGCGGCAATACCCGGACTGCTCAGTGCCCGACCAGCGCGTTGACTTCCGGCACGCACAGCGTCACGGCGGCGTACGCCGGCGACTCCGGCAACGCGGCCTCGACCAGTGTCGCAGTGTCGCAGGTTGTCAACTCCGGTGGCGGCGGAGCAATCAACGTCGCCCTGGCCAGCAACGGCGGGGTCGCCAGCGCGTCGAGCAGCTACAGCGCCGGGTACCCTGTTGCCGCGATCAACGACAACCAGCGCGCGGGAGTCAACTGGGGCAACGGCGGCGGGTGGAACGATGCCACCGCGGGCGTTTTCCCCGACTGGGTGCAGATCAACTTCGGCGCGAGCAGGACGATCGATCACGTCGTCGTCTATACGCTGCAGGACAACTATACGAATCCGATCGAGCCTACGGACTCGATGACGTTCAGCCTGTACGGCATCACCGCCTTCACGGTGCAGGCGAAACAGGGGTCCAAGTGGACGATGCTGGGCAGCGTGAGCGGCAACAATCTGGTCAAGCGCACGGTCAGCTTCGCACCATTGGCCACCACCAGCATTCGCATTACCGTGACCGGCGCGCTGTCGTCGTTCTCGCGCATCACCGAAGTCGAGGCCTGGGGAAACTAGACTTCGCCGCCAGATTGGCAGAACGGCCCGCCGCGGCGGGCCGTTTTGTTTTGCCGACGGATCGGCTCGCACGCTCTAGAATACCGATCTCGTTTCGCGGCCGCATCGCGGCCTGACCGATGAATCCAGACATGCCGGCGGCCCCAGCGGGGCCGATCGCGCTCGCCGCCCCGGACGCGGGGATCGCGCTCTGGCTTTGTCCGCTCGACCCGCACGGCGACGACGACGCCGATGCACTGGCCGGGCTGCTCTCGCCGGCGGAGCTCGCGCGCGCCGACCGCTTCGGTGCGTTATCGCTGCGCAAGCGCTGGATCGCCGGGCGGGCGACGCTCCGCCGGTTGCTAGGCGACGCGCTGGGGATCGCTCCGGCAGCGGTGGCCATCGGCCGCGGCGTACGCGGCCGGCCGCAGCTCGCGGCCGAACACGGCCTTGACTTCAACGTCTCGCACACCGGGGATGTCGCGCTGATCGGGATCGCCAGCGGATTGCCGATCGGATCGCGCATCGGCGTCGACATCGAACGGCACGACCGCACGGTCGATGCCGATCGGCTGGCGCGCAAATTCATGGCCGACGCCGAGCGCGCCGCCATGAACACGCTGGACGCCGATGCCCGGCGGCGACACTTTCTTTCGCTGTGGACCTGCAAGGAGGCGATGAGCAAGGCGACCGGCGACGCCATGTCGGCGCCCTTCCGAAAGATCGCGGTGGCGCTCGACGGCGGCCCGCGGCTGATCGCGGGTCCGCCGCCTTACCTCCCGCAGCACTGGCGGCTTGTCGTCGCCGCGGTGCCGGCAGATTTCATCGCCACGGTCGTGATCTGGCGAGGCCTCTGAATACGCGTATTGCCTCCCTCGCGCCGGCGGGTCTGGGGGCAACCGCTCCGACGCCGGTTTCTAGGCCGGCCGGCTCGTGGCCGGTTTCGCGTACTTCCATTTGTTTTGCAGCCAGAGCCAGTCCGCCGGACTGTCGCGGATATCCTGCTCGAGCCGTTGCGCGAACCGTTCGACGACCAGCCGGTCGGCGGTCTCGTCGTACGGAGGCTCGGCCAGCGACGACAGGCGCACCGAATAGTAGCCGCGCCGTACTCGCCGCATCGAGACGTAGAACACCGTTGCGTCGAGAAAGCGGGCGATCTTGCCCGCGCCCAGGAAGAACGCCGTGTCCTGGCCGAGAAAGCGCGTCCAGTGCCGCGGGTCCCTGCCCTTCGGCGTCTGATCGGCGATCAGCGCGTAGATTCTCGGCGTTCCGGCGCGGCTCATCAGGTCGAAGATGAATTCCTTGCGCGGCACCAGGCGGCTGCCGAAGCGAGCGCGTGCCTCGCGCAGAAAGCTGTCGATCGCAGCCACGCGCTGCGGCTGGTAGACGACGTCGATGGTGCCGCCGAAACGGGCGCCGGTCGCCAGCGACAGCCATTCCCAGTTGCCGTAGTGCGCGGCGAGCAGGATGACCGACTGCTTCGCCTCGATGCAGTCGATGACCGGCTGCGGATTCTCGATCGTCACGCGGCGCCGCAAGTCCTCGGCGCTGGCGCCGTAGCCCCAGAAGGCCTCGAACAGCGTGTCGGCGAGGTTGCGATACGACCGGCGCAGGATCGCCGAGCGCTCGGCCGCGCTGCGCTCGGGTAGCACCCGGGCGAGGTCCAGCTCGGCGCGGATACGGCGCCAGCGCAGCAGGCGAAAGGCGACGAAGTAGACGATGCTGCTCCAGGTGTACAGGATCGGCAGCGGGACCCGGGTCAGCGCCTTCAGCAGCGTCCGCATCGCTTTTTGCGTGCTCCGGTGCGCGTCAGGACACCGCGAGCAGACGATCGAGCGTCGCGGCGTCGTTCGACAGCTCGGCACTCGTCGAGCGGTGCACGACCCGACCCCGGTCGAGCACGATCGCGTCACGGGTGAGCTGCAGCGCGAGCCGGGCATGCTGCTCGACGACGATGACCGCGAACTCGCTCGCGCCGACCAGCTCGCCGATCAGCCGCCTCAGATCCTGCACGATGATCGGCGCCAGGCCTTCCATCGGCTCGTCGAGCAGGAGCAGCCGCGGATTGGTCATCAGCGCGCGCGCGATCGCCACCATCTGCTGCTCGCCGCCGGAAAGCTGGCTGCCGAGATTGCGCCTGCGTTCGTGGAGCGGCGGAAACATCCGGTAGACCCGCTGCAGGGTCCA
>DATEFZ010000217.1:0-2297 GCA_035280325.1 Casimicrobiaceae bacterium | reverse complement strand
ATCGGCGACGGCCGCGGTCTCGCCGCGGCGCTGATGCTGGGCGCGCACGGCGCGCTGATCGGAACGCGCTTCTACGCCAGCACCGAAGCGCTTGGTCACGATCGGGCCAAGCAGCGCATCGCCGGCGCGAACAGCGACGAGACCGCGCGCACGCGAGTGTTCGACGTCGTGCGCGGTTATTCGTGGCCGCCGGCGTACGACGGGCGCGCGTTGCGCAATCGCTTTTTCGAGCGCTGGCACGGGCACGAGGCCGAGCTGTCGGCGGCGCTGGAAAACGAGACCCCGGCGTACCGCAATGCGGCGGCCGACGGCGACATCGATACCGTGGTGATCTGGGCCGGCGAAGTCGTCGACCTGATCGACCGCGTCGAGGACGCTCCGGCGCTGGTCGCGCGCATCTCCGCCGAGGCCGAGACTCATCTGCGCCGCGGCAGCGCGCTGGTCGCTTAGCGCGCCGTCGCCCGCCGTTGCCGGCGCCGGGCCTCAATCGGCGTGCGGTAGCAGCGCGCCGGGAATGCGCTGCTGCGCGAGCCCGCCGCCGTCGAGCCACTGCCGGGTGCTCCGGGCCGCCCGCTCGATCAGCTCCGACGCGCGCGAGAAATCGTACGGCGACACGGCGAGCGGACACAGCGGCGGGACCGTCGCGACGTCGACCCTGCCGGCGAGCTGCGCCAGGTCGCGCACGAGCTGGTGCGCGATCAGCAGATTGAGCGCGTGCAGGGCGGTGGCGATCGCGCTCGGCGGCGGCGCCTCGAGCGCGCAGGCGAACCCGGTCGGCAGGACGACGATTCGAGTCGCGCCGAGGCGCACCGCGGTCATGATCGGCGTGTTGCTGGCGATCGCGCCGTCGATCAGGTAGCTGTCGCCGACCTTGACCGGCGGGAATGCGGCGGGTATCGCGCAGCTCGCGAGGATCGCCTCGACCGCAGGACCGGAAGAGAGCTCGACCGGAGCGCCACCGAGCAGCTCGGTGGCCGCGATGTGGATCGGTATCGCGGCGTTTTCCAGGTCGCGATACGACAGATGACGCTCGACCAGCCGGCGCAACCCCGCAGCATCGACCAGCGACGCCGATCGGAAGAACAGCCCGGCCAGGCGGCGCAGGGTGAACGGAAACACGTCCGACCGCTTGAGCCCGCGCCATATCGCTTCGAGGCGCGCGACGCCCGCCGCGGTCGGATCGCCGGCGAAATAGGCGCCGTTGAGCGCGCCGACCGACGCGCCCACCACCAGGTCCGGCTGAATGCCGGAGGCGACCAATTCGCGCAGCATGCCGACCTGGATCGAGCCGAAGCTGCCGCCGCCGGCCAGGACGAATGCAATTTTCGACGGCGCGTTCGGCGGCTCGGCGTCTGCTTCCATGCGCTCTCCGTCACGCGACACCGGCCGGCGCACGCAGCTCGCGGACCCGGCGCGACAGCACCGGCGCCGACTTGCCGCCGACGGTGCGATCGATCGTCGCGACGAATTCGACGTCGATCCTGACGTCGCGGCCGAAGATCGCGGCGAATTTTTCGACGACGCGGGCGCGTGCCGCGATGCGGTCGCAATCCTGCGACGCCAGCAGCGCGACGCGGAAATGCGCATCGGTCAGGTGCTCGACCTGGTATTCCCAGATCAGGTGCTCCTCGTTGAACACGCCGCGGATCGCCTGCGGATGGACGATGCGTCCGGACGAGAGCTCGATCAGGTCGTCGGTGCGCCCGTGCGGGTACGACAGCATCGGCAGCGAGCGGCGGCACGGGCAGGCGCCCGGCAGCAGCGCGACGATGTCGCCGAGCCGGTAGTTCAACAGCACCATGCCGCGATTGACCAGGTTCGATACGATGACCTCGCCGGTCTGGCCGGGTACCAGGTCGCGACCGGCGCCGTCGACGACGCGCAGCGGATAGAGGTCGATATTCAGATGCAGCCCCCGATGGTGCTCGCACTCGAAACCGATCTTGAACGCTTCGACCGCCTGGTAGGTGGTGAACACCGGGATGCCGAACCGCTGCTCGATCAGCGCCCGCACCGACGGCGTAAGGCGGTCCGACGTGTAGGTCACGACCGCGGGAAGATGCATCGGCGTCGCGCTGCGGGCGAGGTGGCCGAACAGGATCGCGAGGTGCGAGCCGTAGCTGTGCAGCACGTCGGGCCGAAAGTCGTTGATCTGGTCGACCGTCGCCGAAGGAGCGTCGAGCAGCGACGCGTAGCGGCGCTCGATGCCGACGCCGCGCGGATACACCCCGCGCTGGCGGCAATACTGCTGGACCTTGAGCGTCGTGCTGTGCGGCGGCGCGACCACCAGCTCGCGA
>DATEFZ010000216.1:0-5069 GCA_035280325.1 Casimicrobiaceae bacterium | reverse complement strand
CATGCGGGCAACGCCTCGGTCGCGGCGGCCGCTGCCGCGTCGACGTCGGCGGCGTCGCCCAACGGCACGTGGCGCAGCACTTCGCCGGTCGCCGGGTTGGTCACCTCGGCGTAGCGCGTCGTGTGCGCGGCGACGGTGCGCCCGCCGATCCACAGCGGCAGCCGCTCGAGCGTGGTCAGGTCCATGGCTTCTCCTCGTTCGTCACCAGCCGCGCCACGTAGCGCGCGACCATATCGACTTCCAGGTTCACGCGCGCGCCGGCGGCAAGATCGCCCAATGTCGTCACGGCCAGTGTATGCGGGATCAGGTTGACTGCAAAGCGCCGGCCGTCGACTTCGTTGACGGTGAGGCTGACGCCGTCGATCGCGATCGATCCCTTGCTCGCGACAAAGCGGGCGAGTTCCGCCGGCGCCTCGATCTCCAGCGCGACCGAGGCAGCGTCGGCGCCTCCGCCCTTCCTGTCGAACCGCGTCACCACGCCGACGCCGTCGACATGGCCCAACACCAGATGTCCTCCCAGCCGATCGGACAGCCGCAGTGATTTCTCCAGGTTGACGGCGCCGGGACGATCGAGCCGCGCCGTGCAGCGCAGCGTCTCGCTCGATACGTCGAACGCGAGCTTCGTTCCGTCGACGGCGACGACGGTCAGGCAGCAGCCGCCGACCGCGATGCTGTCGCCGACCGCGACATCGTCGGTGTCGAGCGCTCCCGCATCGAGCTCCAGCCTGACGCCGTCCTTCACGCGCTGCGCGACGACGATGCGGCCGACCGCCTGCACGATGCCGGTGAACATTAGCGGACAATCCTAGCGATGATGCGCCAGTCTTCGCCGATCGGATCGACGCTCGTGATGCGCAGCGCGATCCGTTCGGCAAGCCGCTCGAGCGGCGCCGGCAGCGCGAACATGCCGCGCGCGCCGTCGCCGAGCAGGCACGGCGCAGCATAGAGCAGGATCTCGTCGACCAGGCCGGCGGCGAGCAAAGCACCGTTGAGCCGCGCGCCGGCTTCGACGTGGATCTCGTTCATCTCGCGCGCGGCGAGCAAGCGCATCATCCCCGCGAGGTCGATCCGTCCGTCGCGGTCGGGCAGGACCAGCGTTTCGACCGCGGCCGGCCAGGTCGCCTTCGGCGCCGACGCCGTCACCACCAGCACCTGTCCTTCGGCCAGCAGCCTTGCGGTCGGCGGCATCTCGCCATGGCGATCGATGACAACTTTCAGCGGTTGCCGTCGGGTATCGATGCCGCGCACGGTAAGTTGCGGGTCGTCCTGCAGGACGGTGCCGATACCGGTCAGGATCGCCGACGCCCTCGCCCGCCAGCGATGGCCGTCGGCGCGCGCAGCCTCGCCGGTGATCCATCGGCTTTCGCCTCCGGCGAGCGCGGTGCGCCCGTCGAGACTGGCCGCCACCTTGACCCGCACCCACGGCCGGCCGTGCTCGCAGCGCGCGAGCCACCCCGGGTTGAGCTCGCGAGCTTCGTCCTCGAGCAGGCCGACGTCGACCGCCACACCTGCCGCGCGCAATCGCTCGGCACCGCGCGCCGCGGGCGGGAACGGATCGCGCATCGCGGCGACGACACGAACGATGCCCGCCGCGATCAGCGCCTCGGTGCACGGCCCGGTGCGCCCCTGGTGGTTGCACGGCTCGAGCGTGACATACGCCGTTGCGCCCCGCGCGTCGTTGCCGCGGGCGCGGGCATCCGTCAGCGCCCGCACCTCGGCATGCGCCTCGCCTGCACGCTCGTGCCAACCCTCACCGAGCGTCTCGCCGTCGCGGACCAGGACGCAGCCGACGCGCGGGTTGGGCGCGGTGCCGAACAGTCCGCGCTCGGCGAGCGCCAGCGCCCGCGCCATGTACGCGCGATCACCGTCGCCGAATGCACTCATGGCGGCGCAGTACCAGGGCCTGTCAACGTGGCTTGCGCCGCGTCGGCGTCGGCTCGACCTCCTGCAGCGCGTCGCGAAAGTCCGCGACGTCCTGGAAGCTTCGATACACCGAGGCAAAGCGGATGTAGCCGACCTTGTCGAGCTTGTAGAGCTCCTGCATCACCATCTCTCCGACCTGCCGCGACGGGATCTCGCGCTCTCCCAGCGCCAGCACCTGCTGGACGATGCGCTCGACTGCCTGGTCGACGTACTCGGTCGGCACCGGCCGCTTGTGCAATGCGCGCTGGAAGCCGCTGCGGATGCGCTGCCTGTCGAAGTCGGAACGCGTGCCGTTCTGCTTGACGATCTGCGGCAGCCGCAGCTCGGCGGTCTCGTAAGTGGTGAAGCGCTTCTGGCAGGCGGGACAGCGGCGGCGGCGGCGGATCGAATCGCCGGCCTCGGATACGCGCGAATCGACGACCTGCGTGTCGGCACTGCCGCAGAACGGGCACTTCATGCCGGCCGGCGGACGGGAAACCTGGCCGTCAGCACGGCCAGCGCATCGATCACCCGCTTGCGGGTCGCGGCATCGCCCGGCGCGTCGAGCACGTCGGCGATCAGGTGCGCGAGCTGCTCGCACTCGAGCTCGCTGAAGCCGCGCGTGGTGATCGCCGGGCTGCCGATGCGCACACCGCTGGTGACGAAAGGCTTCTCGGGATCGTTCGGGATCGCGTTCTTGTTGACGGTGATGTGCGCCGCCGACAACGCGGCCTCGGCGGCCTTGCCGGTGATCTTCTTGGCGCGCAGGTCGACCAGGAACAGGTGCGAATCGGTACCACCGGAGACGATGCGCAAGCCCCGCTCGGCCAGCACCCGTGCCAGCACCCGGGCGTTGTCGATCACCCGCTCCTGGTAGATCTTGAACTCGTGCGTTGCCGCCTCCCTGAATGCGACCGCTTTGGCGGCGATGACGTGCATCAGCGGGCCGCCCTGCAGGCCCGGAAACACCGCAGAGTTGATCAGCCGCTCGTGCTCGGCGCCGGCCAGGATGAAACCGCCGCGCGGGCCGCGCAGCGTCTTGTGCGTCGTGCTGGTCACGAAATGCGCGATGCCGACCGGATTCGGATAGACGTCGGCGGCGATCAGGCCGGCGTAGTGCGCCATGTCGACCATCAGGTACGCGCCGACCGAATCGGCGATTGCCCGGAAGCGGTTCCAGTCGATCACCCGCGAGTAGGCCGAAGCGCCGGCAATGATCAGCTTCGGCTTGTGCTGCAGCGCCAATCGCGCCGCGGCGTCGTAGTCGATCAACTCGGTCGCCGGGTCGAGCCCGTAGGCGACGACGTTGAACCACTTGCCCGACAGATTGACCGGCGAGCCGTGCGTCAGGTGGCCGCCGTGCGGCAGGCTCATGCCCAGGATCGTGTCGCCCGGCTGCAGGACCGCGAAGAACACCGCCTGGTTGGCCTGCGCGCCCGAATGCGGCTGCACGTTGGCGTATTCTGCGCCGTAGAGCTTTTTCAGGCGGTCGATCGCGAGCTGCTCGGCGACGTCGACGAACTGGCAGCCGCCGTAGTAGCGCTTGCCAGGATAGCCTTCGGCGTACTTGTCGGTCAGCGGCGAGCCCTGGGCGGCGAGCACCGCGGCGCTGGCGTAGTTTTCCGACGCGATCAGCTCGATGTGCGTCTCCTGGCGCGCCGTTTCGTCGATGATCGCCTGCCAGATCTCGGGGTCGGCGTGGGCGAGTGACTGCGCGCGGGAAGCCATCGTGTGCGGTCGTCGACGAAAGGGCGCAGTTTACCATTGCGACGCTGCTTTGCCGCGCTGCGGCAAAGCGATTGCCACCGCCGGCAGCGCGGGTTAATCTTCGACGCGCTCCGGCGTTCCTCGCGCCGAGCCGATCGGCGGCCGGCTCGCCGATCGCCGCCGTTCGCACCGTTTCGGGAGGTCCCCGGTGTCCATGTTGCTATCGCTGTCGAGGCTGATCGACCGCGTCACCGAGCGCATCGGCCATGCGTTGTACTGGCTGATCCTGGTCACCGTGCTGATCAGCGCCGCCAACGCGGTGGTGCGCAAGCTGTTCAACTACAGCTCCAACAGCTATCTCGAGATGCAGTGGTACCTGTTCTCGGCGATCTTCCTGGGCTGCGCCGGCTACACGCTGCTGAAGAACGAGCATGTCCGAATCGACGTCATCTGCGCCAGGCTGTCGCGCCGGGCGCAGACCTGGATCGACGTCTTCGGCACGCTTTTTTTCCTGCTGCCGATGGCGATCCTGATCGGCTGGCTCGGCTGGCCGCTGTTCGTCGACTCGTACGTCCGTGACGAAGTCTCGACCAACGCCGGCGGGCTGACGATCTGGCCGGCGCGACTGCTGGTTCCGATCGGTTTTCTGCTGCTCGCCGTGCAGGGCGTCTCCGAGCTGATCAAGCGCGTCGCCTTCCTGATGGGCCGGATTCCCGATCCGCTCGAGAAGCCGCACGAGAAGTCGCTCGAACAGCAGCTCGCCGAGGACATCGTCCGCTCGCGCGGCGACGAGGCGATCGCCGCCGAAGTTGCCGCGCAGACGCCCAAGCCCGGCGAGCGCACGCCATGACCGCTTTCGTCATCGCGAACATCGCGCCGCTGATGTTCGTGTCACTTGTCGTCGTGCTGCTGCTGGGCTACCCGGTGGCCTTTTCGCTCGCCGCCGTCGGCATCTTCTACGCGCTGGTCGGGATTCATTTCGGGTTGCTGACGCCTTCGCTGCTCCAGGCATTGCCCGAGCGCGTCTGGGGCGTGATGTCCAACGACACGCTGCTTGCGGTGCCGTTCTTCACCTTCATGGGCCTGATCCTGGAGCGAAGCGGCATGGCCGAGGATCTGCTCGACACCATCGGCCAGGTGTTCGGACCGGTGCGCGGCGGCCTCGCCTACGCGGTGATCTTCGTCGGCGCGCTGCTCGCCGCGACCACCGGCGTCGTCGCCGCCTCGGTGATATCGATGGGGCTCATTTCGCTGCCGATCATGCTCCGCTACGGCTACGACCGTCGATTCGCCACCGGCGTCATCGCCGCGTCGGGAACGCTGGCCCAGATCATTCCGCCGTCGCTGGTGCTGATCATCATGGCCGATCAACTCGGCAAATCGGTCGGCGACATGTACGCGGGCGCCTTCATTCCGGGCATCACGCTGGCCGGGCTTTATGCCCTGTACGCGCTCGGCGT
>DATEFZ010000215.1:0-4627 GCA_035280325.1 Casimicrobiaceae bacterium | reverse complement strand
CGCCGTGCTCGCCGGCGAGCCCGACGCGATGGCCGCCATCACCGGCGCGCTTGCACAGCTCAACGGCCGTCCCGGCGACGGCGCAAGCTTCGACGCGCTACACGCTCTGCTCGAGGCGCAGGCTTTTCGGCTCGCCTACTGGCGAGTCGCCGCCGACGACATCAATTATCGCCGCTTCTTCGACATCAACGAGCTGGCCGCGCTGCGCGCCGAGGAGCCCGAGGTGTTCGAAGCCTCGCATCGGCTGCTGCTGCGTCTGCTGGCCGAAGGAAAAGTCGACGCCCTCAGGATCGACCATCCCGACGGGCTGTACGATCCGAAGGCGTATTTCGAGCGCCTGCAAGCCGCGGTCCGGTCGGCGTTGTCGGCGCGTGCGGCTGCCGCTCCGCGCCGCCGCCGCAGTGCGCCTCCGGCGGCGAGCGTCTACACCGTGGTCGAAAAGATCCTGGCCGATGACGAAACGCTGCCGCCCGACTGGCCGGTGCAGGGCACGACCGGCTATCGTTTCGCCAACATGGTCAACGGGCTGTGGGTCGACGCCGGAGCCAGGGCTCGCATCGACCGCGTCTACAGCGCCTATCTCGGGCGGCGGCTGGATTTCCGCGACATCCTGCTCCAGAGCAAGCTCCTGGTCATGACCGAGGCGCTGGCGAGCGATCTCAACCTGCTCGCGCACGCGCTGGCGCGAATCGCCGAGGCCGACCGCAACACGCGTGACCTGACGTTCAACGGCCTGCGCCGGGCGCTGCTTCGCTACACCGCCGCGCTGCCCGTATACCGCACCTACGTCGACGATCGCGGCGCCGGCGCTGCCGACCGCCGGTACATCGAGTCGGCGATCGGCGTGCTGCGCACGCAACACGTCGGGGCCGATATCAGCACGCTGGATTTCCTGCATCGCGTGCTCGCCGGGTCGCTGGCTCCGGCCGGGTCGCCGCAGCAGCGGGACGCCCTGCGCTTCGCCCGCAGGCTGCAGCAGTTCACCGCGCCGGTGATGGCCAAGGCGATGGAAGACACCAGCTTCTACATCTACAACCGGCTGGCGTCGCTGAACGAGGTCGGCGGCGATCCGCGGCAGTTCGGTGTCAGCGTCGCCGCCTTCCATGCCGCGGCACGGCAGCGGCAGCGACAGTGGCCGGCCGAGATGCTGGCGACGTCGACGCACGACAACAAGCGCTCCGAGGACGTGCGGGCCAGAATCGACGTGCTGTCCGAGCTGCCCGCGCTGTGGCGGCTCGCGCTGCGGCGCTGGACCCGGCTCGCCGCACGCTATGAGACGACGGTGCGCGAGGTCCGGCTGCCGGATCGCAACGACCAGTACCTGTTCTACCAGACGCTGCTCGGCGTCTGGCCGTCGGGGGCGCTGGATAGCGAACGGCTCGACGCGGTGCGCGCGCGGCTGAACGCGTACATGCGCAAGGCGGCGCGCGAAGCCAAAGTCCATACCAGCTGGGTCAATCCGAGCTCGACCTACGAAACCGCGCTGGCGTCGTTCATCGACGGGCTGCTCGGCCGACTCGAGCCCAACCCGTTTCTCCAGGACTTCGCGCCGCTCTCGGCCGTGGTGGCGCGTTGCGGTCTGTACAACAGCCTCGCGCAAACGCTGCTCAAGCTCACCGCGCCCGGCGTGCCGGACATCTACCAGGGCAACGAGCTGTGGGATTTCAGCCTGGTCGACCCCGACAACCGGCGCGCCGTCGACTACGCCCGGCGCCGCGCGGTGCTGCGCGAGCTGCGAGCCGCCTGCGGCGAAGACGGCGGCAACGCCGCCCTCGCGCGCGCGCTGTTCGAGTCGATCGACGACGGGCGGCTCAAGATGTACGTCATCTGGCGCGCGCTCGAGCTGCGGGCTCGCCGCCCGCGCCTGTTCGAGCAGGGGCGTTACGTGGCGCTGCCGGTCGCCGGCGCGCATGCCGCCCACATCGTCGCCTTCGCCCGCGTCCACGACGACCAGGCGCTGCTGGCGATCGTGCCGCGGCTGCTGTTCGGCTTGACGGCCGGCGCAACCCGGCCGCCGATCGGTCAAATCTGGGAAGATACCCGCGTGCTGCTACCCTCGCCTTTGGCGGCGTATCGCGACGTTCTGACAGGCGCGCTGCGCCGTCCGGCCGGCAACGGCGCGTTCAGCCTCGTCGTGGCGGACATATTCGATACGCTGCCGGCCGCGCTGCTCGAGACCATCGCGCTCCCGCTTCGCTACGCCGGCGGATCCCGGCGGCAGAGCGCGATGTGAAGCTCGGTCGCCGCCGTGAAGGCTCGCACCGCATCCTCGCTTTCCTGCAGCGCGCGCATGCGTTCGACCTCGGCCGCGACCGCCTGCTCGAGCGCAGCGCGAAGGTCGCCTGGCCTCGCTGTGCATCTGACCTCGCGCAGCACGCAATCGGCGCGCTTGCGTGCGCCGAGTTTGCGCGGCTGCGGCGGCTTCAGTCCGGTCGCGTCCCTGTGCCTTTGCATCGCCAGGGCGCCGTCAAGCCTTTTTTCTTTTCGAGGACGACGTCTTCTTTCTGGACGATGACTTCCTGCTTGTCGACGAGGACTTCTTGCGCGGGACCTTGGCACCCGCTTTCCTGGCTTCCGACAGCCCGATCGCGATCGCCTGCTTCCGGCTCGTCACTTTCTTGCCCGAGCGGCCGCTTTTCAGCGTTCCTTTTTTCTTCTCGTCCATGACTTTCCTGACTTTGCTCTGCGCCTTCTTGCCGTATTTTGCCAAGGCGATCTCCTCTGCTTGCGTTTCAGGTCGAACGAATGAGCGTCCTGCCGCGCCGGCAACGTGCTGCGACGCTACCGGCCGGCAGGCGCGGTGAGCCGGCGATGACTCGCAAAATCAGCGCCGGGATACTTCTGCATCGGGTTCGCGATCGCAAGCTGCAGGTTTTCCTGGTCCATCCCGGTGGACCGTACTGGGCAAACCGCGACGAGGGAAGCTGGTCGATCCCGAAAGGCGAGGTCCCCGATGGCGGCGATCTGCTCGCCACCGCCTGCGCCGAATTCGCCGAGGAGACCGGTTCCCGGGTAAGCGGCGATTTTGTCCCGCTGCAACCGCTCAAGCAGCCGGGTGGCAAGTGGGTTCATGCCTGGGCGGTCCGCGGCGATGTCGACGCGGCATCGATCACGAGCAATCTCTTCACCCTGGAATGGCCGCCGCGCTCCGGCAACATGCGGCAATTCCCGGAGGTCGATCGCGGCGCCTGGTTCGACCTGACCGCCGCCGGCGCCAGGATCCTGCGCGGCCAACGCGGATTCCTCGATCAGCTAGCGCATGAACAGCGCGATCAGGATGATGATCGGGATCGGCACACCGAGGAGCCATAACAGGATCGAGCGCATCTTCGTTCTCCTTTACGCGGTTGCGCGCAGCCCGTCGCGCAGCCGGCCGCCGACGGTTGCGAAATACGATGCGGCAAAAGCGCCGAGCAGCAGCGCGATGAATGCCCACAGCGAGACGCCGGCCGCAGCCTTGCGCGCCGCGTCGGCGGCTTCGCGCGCCTTGCGCTCGGCATCCGCGGTGACGGCTTTGGCGTTGGCGAAAGCATCGTTGACACGCTTGTCAGCGTCGGCCGGGCTCATGCCGGTTCGGGCCGCCACGATGCGCGACAGGTAGAGGCGGTCCGAAGGCGGGATGTCGCCGTTTCTCAATCCGTTGACAAAGATCCGTCCGACCTCTTCGCGCGAAGCGGTGGTCGAGGCAGGCGTCGCCGATGCGTTGACCGTGTCGCCCGCGGGCGCCGACGCTACGTTCTCGGTCCGGAACAAGCCGTCGGCGTAGTAGGCGGCGAGCCCGGCCGGGGTCGATGCGGGCTCTTGCCCGGCTGCCGTCGTCGCCGGCCCGGCGATGGCGGCGCCGGCAGCAGCGGCGCCGGTCGCTGCCACCTTGGCGGCCCCGCCGATCAGAGCGCCCGCCGCCGAAGTGAGCACCGCGGCGGTGATCACGGTCCCGACCGACCACGCGATAAATCCGTGCGCGGTGTCGCGAAAGAACACTTCGTCTCCGGGCGCGTCGGTCCAGCGGGTACGCAGCCGCCCGGCCAGGTAGCCGCCGATCGCGGAGGCGATCGCCGAGGTGAGCAGTAGCCAGATCGCTCCGCCGACGCTGATCGCCGTCGCCGAAGCGCCCGACTGCGCCCAGGGCGACACCGCGGAAAGGCCCAGCCCGGCGCCGAGGGCGACCAGGATAAGACCCATCGCCGCTGCCGCGAACGCGCCGGCGATCACTGCCGCCCAGGAGATCGCCGACGCGGCGGACGCGCCCGCGCCTTCGACCACGACGGCCGTCTCGGGCCGATAGATAGTTGCCGATGGCACTGAGGCTTGCATGGTGTTCCCCCGATCGCGGCGGCGGCCGCTGGCGACTGGGCTACGCAAGTCGCATGCCACGGCCAGCCCATGCGTCGACGCCCGGGCCGCGCAACGGCGCGCCACCGTCGCTTGTACGAATTACCGGCGCGACCCGGCGCTGGCTGCAACAGTGACAAACGCGTTACGTGCAGGAGCGCAGCGTTTACCAACGCACGCCGGCTCGGCGCGTCAAGCCGCCGCGCGCATCGACGCTGCTTCGCCCCCCGCACGCGCGAGCCGCGACGGCGTGACGACGCGCCGTTTCACCGCCGGCGCGGCGCGCTTGGCCAGC
>DATEFZ010000214.1:0-5471 GCA_035280325.1 Casimicrobiaceae bacterium | reverse complement strand
GTCCGCGCCGCACTCGATTGGAACGCACTGATCGCGGCGATGGAGCAGGCATTGGCGGCGCTCTCCGCCGGCCGCGTCACGCAGCCGCTTCGCAACTGGCTGACGATCGAGGAAGGCAACCGATTCCTGGGCGTCATGCCGGCCGCGAGCGAACAGGCGATGGGCGTGAAACTGGTCGGCTTCTATCCGAAGAATACCGGGTCCGGCGTCCCCACCGTCACGGCGACGGTGGTGCTGTTCAGGCCCGACACCGGCGAACCGCTTGCGGTCATCGAGGGCCGCGCGCTGACCGCGATGCGCACCGCCGCGGTCTCGGCCGCGGTCACCCGGCGTTTGGCGGCCCCCGACAGCAGAGTGCTCGCCCTCCTCGGCAGCGGCGTCGAGGCGGCATCGCATCTCGAGGCGCTGCGCGGGATCCGAGCCTTCGACGACGTTCGCGTCTGGAGCCGGACACCCGCGCACGCAATGGAATTCGCCGCCAGGCACCGGGCGCGCGCGATTGCCGACGCGGAGCACGCCGTGCGCGGCGCCGATGTCATCGTTACAGCCACGCCGGCCCGCGCGCCGATCCTCGAAGGCGCGTGGCTCAAGGCGGGAGCTCACGTCAACGCCATCGGCGCGCCGATGCCGACATGGCGCGAGCTCGACGACGAAGCCATGGCCAACGTGGTCGTCGTCGAGTCGCGCGCGGCCGCGAGCAGCGAGTCCGGCGACGTCATCCTGTCGAACGCCCGGATCGACGCCGAGGTCGGCGAGATTTTCGCCGGAACGAAAACGATCGCCGCCGAACGGACGACGATCTTCAAGTCGGTCGGCGTCGCAGTCGAGGACATTGCGGCCGCCAAACTGGTGTTCGATGCCGTGTCGCGCGCGCAGACGTCGCGTTCGTGAACCGGCGCACATACGCGTGAATTAGCGCTAACATCGGCCTGCACACTGCCGCCCGTTTATCTCGCGCCCGTGCGCGCGGTGGCGCGATGTCTCGTTCGCGATAGGAGGAGCCATGCTGCGTATCTGCGTCGACCTGCACCGGGGCGTCGAATCGATCACCCGCGCCGTCCGATGAGTGCGATCGATGCCGCGTGGGAACTGCGGATCGCGACGCTGTGGAGCGCGATCGACGACTACGAGCCGGCAGCGTTCGTGGCCGAAATCGATGCCCTGGCGGCCGAGTTGCCTCCGACCAGCGCGGTGGGCCAGTTCGAGCGCGCCTCGGCGCAGGACTCGACCGGCCATCCCGATCTCGCCGTGCCGCTCTATCGCGCAGCGCTGGACGCGGGCCTCACCGGGCTGCGCCGCCGCCGCGCGACCATCCAGCTGGCCAGCTCGCTGCGCAACCTGGGATCGCCGGTGAAAGCCGTCGAGTTGCTGGCCGCGGAAGCGAATCAGCCATCGGACGAGCTGGACGGCGCAGTGCGGGCCTTTCTCGCGCTTGCACTGGCCGATCTCGGGCGCGAGCGCGAGGCACTGGCGACAAGTCTCGACGCGCTTTCGCGCTACCTGCCGAGATACAATCGCTCGCTTGCGAGATACGCTCGCGAGCTCGTATCGCGTCGTGACGAGCCATGAGCAGCCAGGACATCGACAAGGTCTTCAGCGGCTCGATCCCGCAGCTCTACGAGTCTCACCTGGTTCCGTTGATCTTCGAGCCGTATGCGGCCGACCTCGCCGACCGGCTCCGCGCGCTGACGCCCACGCGGGTGCTCGAGATCGCTGCCGGCACCGGCGTCGTGACGCGGCGGATGGCGTCGCTGCTGCCGGCGGACACGACGATCGTCGCGACCGACCTGAACCAGGCGATGCTGGACACGGCGCGTTCGGTCGGCACCGCGCGTCCGGTCGAGTGGCGCCAGGCCGACGCGATGAATCTGCCCTTCCCCGACGCGGCGTTCGACGCCGTCGTCTGCCAGTTCGGCATCATGTTCTTGCCCGACAAGGCGAAGGCGCTAGCCGAGGCGCGCCGCGTCCTGCGGCCGGGCGGCAGCTTGCTTTTCAACGCCTGGGACCGGATCGAGGATAACGAGTTCGCCGACCTCGTGACGCAGGCGCTGGCGACGATGTTCCCGGATGATCCGCCGCGCTTCATGGCGCGCACGCCGCACGGCTACCACGATCGCGGATTGATCGAGCGCGATCTCGAGCGCGGCGGCTTTGCCGCGCCGCCGTCGATCGACACCGTCGCCGCCCGCAGCCGTGCGACGTCACCGCGGATACCGGCGATCGCCTATTGCCAGGGAACGCCGCTCCGGAACGAGATCGAGGCGCGCGGCGCGTCGCGGCTGGCCGAAGCGACCGACGCGGCCGCTGCGGCGATCGCCGCACGCTTCGGAGCAGGCGCGGTCGACGGCAAGATCCAGGCGCACGTCGTAGCCGTCACGGCGCCGCCCGCCGGCACCCGGCGGTAGCGATCGTCATGGATACCCAGGTCCTGGTCGTCGGCGCAGGCCCAACCGGCCTGATGCTGGCCAATCAACTCGCGCGGCGCGGCGTACCCGCGATGATCGTCGACCGCCATGCCGGCCCGGCGGTGCAGACGCGGGCGCTCGGCGTGCAGGCGCGCACCGTGGAGATCTACCAGAGCCTCGGCATCGCCGATCGCGCGCTCGAGCTCGGCAAGCGCGCGACCGGCGCGAACGTCTGGGCGCAGGGCCGCTGGATGGCGCGCATTCCGCTGACCGAGACCGGCCGCAGCCTGACGCCGTACCCGTTCATCCTGATCCTCGGTCAGGACGACAACGAAAGACTCATGGGCGAACGATTGAACGACTGGAGTAGCTCGGTGCAGTGGAATACCGAGCTGGTCGCCCTCGAGCAGGCTGCCGATCGCGTGACAGCGACGCTCAAGCTGCCGGGCGGTGCGACCCGCAGCGTCGCCGCCGCCTGGGTCGCCGGCTGCGACGGCGCGCACAGCGCGGTGCGCGAGATGAACCGCATCGCCTTCGCCGGCGCGCCGTACGAGCACGTCTTCTTCGTCGCCGACACCGACGTCACCGGTGACATGGTCGCCGACGAGGTCAACATCTATTTGTGGCGCGAGGGTTTCCACCTGTTCTTTCCGATGCGCGGCCAGGATCACTGGCGCATCGTCGGCATCCTGCCGCCGGACCTGGCGGGCAGCGACGACGTCGGGTTCGACGCGGTGGTTCCATCGCTGCAGCACGAGGCTGGCGCCAAACTGGCATTCAAGGCGTGCAGCTGGTTCTCGACCTATCGCATTCATCATCGCCGCGCGGTGCGCTTCCGCGATCGCCGCTGCTTTCTGCTCGGCGACGCGGCGCACGTTCACAGTCCGGTCGGCGCCCAGGGCATGAATACCGGCCTGCAGGACGCGTACAACCTCGGCTGGAAGCTGGGCCTGGTCGCCGCCGGTCACGCCGACGCGTCGCTGCTCGGCTCCTACGAAGCCGAGCGGATCCCTGTCGCCGAGCGGCTGCTGGCGACGACCGACCGTGCCTTTCGCCTGGCGGTGTCGGACAGTCGGCTCGCCGGTCTCTTGCGCACCGAGGTCGTCGCCCGCATCGCCGCGCTGGCGATGCGCTCCGGACCGATACAACGGGTCGCGTTTAGCCTGATCTCGCAGATCGGGATCGAATATCGCGCCAGCGGGCTGTCGGAGTCGCTTCCCGGGCTGCCGCACGGCGCGCCGCGCGCCGGAGACCGCTTTCCGTGGCTGTGTCTGCGGCTCGATCCCGACGGTCCGGTCGAGGATCTGTTCCGGAAACGCGACGACACCCGGTTCACGCTGATCGCCGTCGGCCAGCCAGCCGCCGCTGCCGGCTCGACCCTGCCGAAAGAACTGCTGGACGTCATTGCCTTGCCCGACGATCCGGCCAACGCCGCAGAGCTCGCGCGGGCGCAGATCCCCGCGCCGTCGTTCTGGCTGTTGCGGCCCGACGGCCACGTGGGCCTGTGCGGGAGCCGTATCGACCCGGCGGCGATTGCGCGCTACGCCCGCGAGCGCCTGCGTTTGCGCGTCGGCGGCGCGTAGCGGCCCTTGGGTCATGCACGGCGCGCCGCCGTTCGAGCGCGTGCAGTGGCGGTTGTACGCCGGCCGTTCGCGGGGCAGAATCGGGGCGGGAATGTTCAAGGAGGTCAAGCCGCTGTGAAGGAGACCCGGTGAGCGCAACGTCGGATTATCCGTACGCCACGCATCTCGACATCCGCTTCCCCGCGCTGTCCCGGGTCGACGTGCCGGCGCTGGTCGCGGCCTGTACCGACCGCTGGTACAACCAGACGCTGTGCCGGGTCAACGACTCGGTCGTGCGACTGGGCGTGGTCGAGGGCGAATACCACTGGCACAAGCACGACGATGACGACGAATTCTTTTTCGTCCTCGATGGCCGGCTTTTCGTCGACCTCGAGGACCGCACGATCGAGTTGGCGGCAAATCACGGCGTGGTGGTCCCGAAGGGCGTCGTGCATCGGACGCGGGCCCCGGAACGGGCGGTGATCCTGATGGTGGAGAACGCGGGGATCGTGCCGACCGGTGACCCGTAGGTCGGTGCAGAAGCCGATGAATTCTGCCGGGACCGGCGCGCACGCGCCGAGCCTCGATCGCCAGGCGCTCGCCGCGACCACGCATTGCCTGACCGGCTGTGCGATCGGCGAGGTCCTCGGCATGATTGTCGGCACCCTGCTCCGCCTCGAAAACTGGATCACCGTCGCGCTGTCTATCGTGCTCGCCTTCGCATTCGGCTACTTGCTGACGCTGCTGCCGCTGTTGAAAAACGTTCCGCTGCGCACCGCGCTCGGGCTCGCCTTCGCCTCCGACACGGTGTCGATCACGATCATGGAAATCGTCGACAACGCGATCGTGCTGGTGATCCCCGGCGCGATGAACGCAGGCCTGTCGCAACCGCTGTTCTGGGGGAGCCTCGCCGTATCGCTGGTCATCGCCGGCGCGGCGGCATTTCCGGTCAACCGGTGGCTGATCGCCCGCGGCCGCGGCCACGCCGTCGTGCACGCGCTGCACGGCCACGGCACAGGCTCGCAACACGGCGGTCACTGAACGATCATGGCCGAACGCTGCGAGCACTTCGACGCGATACGCACGGTGACGCCCGGCAGCGACGGCTGCGTCGACTGCATGGCGATCGGCGCGACCTGGAACGAGCTTCGCGTCTGTCTGTCGTGCGGCCACGTCGGGTGCTGCGAGGATTCACCGCACGCGCACGCTCTCGCGCATTTCAAGGCGACCGGGCATCCGATGATCTCTTCGCTCGAAGCCGGCGAAACCTGGGGCTGGTGCTACGTCGATCGCCGCTACTTCGACCCGATGCCGGGGCCGCTGCCGCGACGGCGCTCGTCGCTGGCGGCGCTGTTCGGCCGGATGTTCCGCCGCGACACCGGATGAGCGACAGCGATGGCGTCGATGTCTTCGTTACCGGCGGCACCGGCTACATCGGCACGCGGCTGATCGCGGCACTGCTGCTGCGCGGCCACCGCGTGCGCGCGCTGGCGCGACCTGCGGC
>DATEFZ010000213.1:0-11342 GCA_035280325.1 Casimicrobiaceae bacterium | reverse complement strand
GGCCAAGCAGAAGCTGTTCATCGAGCTCGAGCGCAAGGCGAAACCCGCAGCGCTGCTGGCGACCAATACCTCGAGCATCCCGCTCGAGGCAATCGGCGCGCCGCTGGCCGATCCCGGCCGGCTGATCGGACTGCACTTTTTCAATCCGGTCGCGCGCATGATGCTGGTCGAGATCGTCGGTGGCGCGCAAACGCGCCCTGACTTGGCCGACGCGGGCGCGGCATTCGCGCGGCGAATCGACAAGCTTCCGCTGCCGGTCAGAAGCGCTCCCGGCTTCCTCGTCAACCGGATCCTCGCGCCATACCTGATGGCGGCGATGCGCTGCGTCGACGAAGGCATACCTCCGGAAACCGTCGACGAGGCTGCGCTCGCGTTCGGCATGCCGGTCGGACCGATCGAGCTGGCCGACAGCGTCGGGCTCGACATCTGCCTCGCCGTCGGCAAGCTCCTGGGCGGTGACGCGGCGCCGCCGAAGAGACTCGCCGAGCTGATCGATGCCGGGCGTCTGGGCCGCAAGACCCGGCAGGGATTCTACGACTGGGCGAGCGGCAAAGCCGCCAAGCGCCCGCCGGCGCCGGTGCCACCGGGGCTCGAGCGGCGTCTGATCGATCCGCTGCTCGCCGAGGCGCGGGCCGCGCTTGCCGACGGCATCGTCGCCGACGCCGATCTGGTCGACGCCGGAGCGATCTTCGGTACCGGCTTCGCGCCGTTCACCGGCGGCCCGTTGCACTACCTCGCGGAGCACCCTCGCCGCGGCGCCTCGCTCTGATAGCATGCCCGCACAACAGGCGGTCGGGGGAGGGACGGTGGACAGGGTCTGGCTCAAGTCTTACCCGGCGGGAGTGCCGGCGGACATCGACGTGAACCGCTACAGGTCGGTGGGCGAGGTCCTCGAAGAGAGCTGCGCCGAGTTCAGCGCGCGGCGCGCCTACTCGTGCATGGGTCGCGCGATCACCTTCGCCGAGCTCGATCGCCGGTCGGCGGCGTTCGGCGCTTTCCTGCAGTCGCAAGCGGTCGCCAAGGGCGCGCGGGTCGCGCTGATGATGCCCAATCTGCTGCAGTACCCGGTCTGCCTGTTCGGCGTGCTGCGCGCCGGGTGCACGGTGGTCAATGTCAATCCGCTGTACACCGCGCGCGAGCTCGAGCACCAGCTCGCCGACAGCGGCGCCGAAGTCATCGTCGTGGTGGAGAATTTCGCCCGCACGGTGGCCGAGGTGCTCGGCAGGACGCAAGTGCGGCTGGTGCTCGTCACCAGCATCGGCGAGGCGCTGGGTTTGAAGGGACTGCTGATCGACTTCGTGCTCAGGCGGGTGAAGAAGATGATCCCGCCCTGGCGGGTCGACAAAGCGATTCCGCTTCGCCGCGCCCTGGCCGAGGGCCGCCGGCGCAGGCTCGAGCCGGTCGCGGTCGGCCACGACGACATCGCCTTCCTGCAATACACCGGCGGCACGACCGGCGTCGCCAAGGGCGCGATGCTCACGCATCGCAACATCGTCGCCAACCTCCTGCAGGCCGGCGCCTGGGTCAAGCCGTTCCTCGGCGAGCGGGTCGCGGTGATCATCACGCCGCTGCCGCTCTATCACATCTTTTCCTTGACGGCGAACTGCCTGACCTTCATGACGATGGGCGGAGAAAACGTGCTGATCACCAACCCGCGCGACATTCCGGGGCTGGTCAAGGAGATGAGCCGCCATCGCTTCACCGCGATGACCGGAGTCAACACCTTGTTCAACGCGCTGTTGAACAGTCCCGGCTTCCAGGCGCTGGATTTCTCGTCGCTGCAGTTGACGCTGGGCGGCGGCATGGCGGTGCAGAAAGCGGTCGCCGAGCGCTGGGCCAGCGTGACCGGCAAGCCGCTGATCGAGGCGTACGGGCTGACCGAGACGTCGCCCGCGGTGACGATCAATCCGCTCGACCTCGAACGCTACAACGGCTCGATCGGATTGCCGGTGCCATCGACCGACGTCGAGCTGCGTGACGACGACGGGCATGCGGTGCCGCTGGACCAGCCGGGCGAGCTTTGCGTGAAGGGACCGCAGGTGATGGCCGGCTACTGGCATCGTCCCGACGAGACCGCCAAGGTGATCGACGGCAACGGCTGGCTCGCCACCGGCGACATCGGCGTCATGGACCAGCGCGGCTTCGTGCGCATCGTCGACCGCAAGAAGGACATGATTCTGGTCTCGGGCTTCAACGTCTACCCGAACGAGGTCGAGGCCGTCGTCGCCATGCACCCGGGGGTGCTGGAGTGCGCCGCGATCGGCGCGCCCGACGAAAAATCGGGCGAGGCGGTCAAGCTGTTCGTAGTACGCAAGGATTCGGCGCTGACCGCCGCGGCGCTGATCGATCATTGCCGATCGCAGCTCACCGGCTACAAGTGTCCGCGCGAGGTCGAGTTCCGAGACGAGCTGCCGAAGTCGAACGTCGGCAAGATCCTGCGCCGCCAGCTGCGCGACGAAGTGCGGCGCAAGGCTGGTATGGCCGAGGCCGGAGCATGAGCGAGGCGGGAGCTTGAAGACCCGGAGGGCCGTCGCCGAGCGATTGCTCGTAGGCCGACATGGGGAAGCTGGCCGTTCAGGAAGTGGAACGGAGGCCGGAGCATGAGCGAGGCGGGAGCTTGAAGATCGAGACGAAGGGATTGCGCCTGCCCGAAGGCGAGCCGGCGTTGCGCGTTGTGCCGATGCCGGCCGACGCCAACCAGCACGGCGACATCTTCGGCGGCTGGGTGATGTCGCAGGTCGACATCGCCGGCAGCATCCCCGCATCGCGCCGCGCCCGCGGTCGCGTCGCGACGGTTGCGGTCAATTCGTTCGCCTTCCGCGAGCCGATCATGATCGGCGACGTGGTCAGCTTCTATGCCCGAATCGCCCGGATCGGGCGCACCTCGATCACCGTTGCGGTCGAAGTCTATGCGCAGCGCAATCCGACCGACGTCATCTGCGTCAAGGTAACCGAGGCGAGCCTTACCTACGTCGCGGTCGATCAGGACCGGCGGCCGCGGGTCCTTTCGGCCGAGTGACCGGCCAACCCTCGCAGTGTATAGTTGACCGCGCTTTGAGTTGCGGTCGTAGCGGTCCAGTATCGGCAAGCTGGCGAAAGACGCACACCATCATCCACGGAGGGACACCGATGAGACGCGATCGCTTTCACTACACGCGACTGGCAGCGCCCGTGGCGGGCGGGCTGATCGCACTGGCGGCGGGACAGGCCTGCGGCGCCGGGTTCGCGCTGCAGGAACAAAGCGGCAGCGGCCTGGGCAATGCGTTTGCCGGCGGCGCCGCGTCGGCCCAGGATGCGAGCACGATCTACACCAACCCGGCCGGCATGTCGCGCCTGCCGGGCACCCAGGCTGCGGTGGCCGGCAGTCTCATCTGCCTGTCGGCGAAATTCAGCGACAACGGATCGCAGCAGGCGGCGTTGCAGCCGCTCGGCACCGATGGCGGCGATGCCGGCGACTGCGCGGTAGTTCCGGCGCTGTACCTGGCGGTGCCGATCAATCGGCAATGGGCGTTCGGCCTCGGCGTCAACGTGCCGTTCGGACTGAAGACCGAATACGATTCCGACTGGATCGGCCGCTTCCAGGCGGTGAAGTCGGAAGTCAAGACCGTCAACGTCAATCCGGCCGTGTCGTTTCGCTTGAGCGACCGCGTATCGATCGCCGCCGGAGTCGACTGGCAGCACATCTCGGCGACGCTGACCAGCAAGGTCAACTACGCCGGCGCGTTCGCCCAAGGCGTGCAGGCCGGCGTTCTCGCCGGGCAGATTCCGGCGGCGATCGTACCGACGCTGGTCGGCGCCGCGGCCGGACTGGAATCCACCGCCGACGTCAGCGGCAACGACAGCGCCTGGGGCTGGAACATCGGCGCGCTGTTCGACGTCGATCCGCAGACCCGCATCGGCTTCCAATATCGCTCGAAGATCAAGTACGACGTCGGCGGCTCGGTCAACTTCGGCAATCCCGCGCTGGGTCCGCTGCCGCCGCCACTCGCGCCGGTCGGCGCCGCCGTGGCCAACGGCGTCAACGCGGTGCTGGCGAGCGGCGGCGTGCACCTCGGGCTGGAAGTGCCGGACTCGGCCAACCTGTCGTTGTTCCGCCAGATCGACAGCCGCTGGGATGTGATGGCTGACGCGCAATTCACCGGCTGGAGCAGCGTGCACGAGCTGAGGGTGGTGCGCAGCACCGGCGCGCTCCTGTCGCTGACGCCGGAAAACTTCCGCGATACCTGGCGCGGCTCGGTCGGCGTCAACTATCACTACTCGCCGCTGTGGACGTTCCGCGCCGGGCTCGCCTACGACCAGAGCCCCGTGCGCGACGCGCAGCGCACGCCTCGCCTCCCGGACAACGATCGCACCTGGATCGCGGTCGGCGCGCAGTATCGGTTCTCGCCGCAGCTCGTCGTCGACGCCGGGTACACCTACATTTTCGTCAGGGATCCGAGCATCAACCAGAACGAAGGCAGCACCGCGCAGAACGCGTTGATCAAGGGGACGTACGGCAACAACGTCAACATCGGCGCGCTGCAGCTCACCTACACGTTCAACTAGGGCTCGTTAGCAGGGCCTGAATCGGTGCGGGCGGGCATGCTGCGCATGGTCGCGATCCTGGTGGTCGTGCTGGCCGCCGGTCAGGCGACCGCCGTCGACATCGGCGGCGTCCAGATCGACGACCGGGCGACGGTCGGCGGGCGGCAGCTCGTGCTCAACGGCGGCGGCGTGCGCAAGCGCCTGGTGTTCAAGGTGTACGTAGCGAGCCTCTATCTGCCGCAGAAGGCCGACGATCCGGCCGCGGTGCTCGCCAGCGCGCCGCGAAGGATACGGCTCGATCTGCTGCGCAATCTTTCCGCCGAAACGTTCATCGACGCGCTGAACGAAGGGCTCGCCGCCAACAACAGCGCAACCGAGATGGCGGCGATCAAGCCCGGCGCGGCAGAGCTGGCGTCGATCATGAAGGCGTTCGGGCAGGTCAAGGACCACGACACCGTAACCCTGGATTTCCTCGACGGCGCCACCCACGTCGGCCTGAACGGCGAGGCCAGGGGAGTCGTGCCCGGCGAAGCGTTCAATCGGGCGCTGACCCTGATCTGGCTCGGCGACAAGCCGGTGCAAGAGGACCTGAAAAAATCGCTCCTCGGCGGCTGAAAGTAGCGACCTGAGCGGGGGCGCCGCCGGATCCGCGCCCGCGTGCTATCGTCGTAGCTTGCCCGACTACTGGACTTCCTGCGGATACCGGCTGCTGGTCGTCGACGACGAGAAGCGCCTCGGCCTCACCGACGATTTCCTGCGCAGCTTCCTGTTGCGACCCGAGCTGGCGCCGGTTCGCGAGTCCTGCCCGGCCGAGATCGCGTTGCACCGGCGGCTGCTCGCCGATCCGCGCGCGGCGGTGGCCGCCGGCGATGTCGCCGCCGTCGCCGATGCCGACGCCCGACACAACCTCGAGGTCTGGTTGCGCTTTCGCAACCGGCTGCTGGCCGCGCGATCGCTCGAAGCGGCGTACGTCGCGCTGTTCGAGGGCGAGGGCGTCGACGTGCCGCCGCAGTTCGTCCATCAGCTCACGCAGATCCTGCTGCGACACATCCTGGGCGAGGAAGCGGATCCGATCGAGGCGCGCGCGGCGGAAATGCTGTTCCGGCCGCAGAAGATCAGCGTGCAGGACGACGCGGTGATGGCAGCCGACGAGCAGGCGATCGAGCTGCTGGCGACGACCGCGAGCCTGGGCAGCCTCGGCGAACTGCTGGCGCAGAACCGGACACCGGCGCGCAGCGTCGACCTCGACGTGCTGTCGGGCGACAACGCCGATTCCTACTGGACCCGCGACGAACGCTTCGACCTGGCGATAAGCCTGAATCGCGGCCAGCCGGCCCTGGCGGCGCTGTGTCGCGTGCTGCAGCGCTGGGTCGCGCATTTTCTGGCGGTCGAGGTCACGATCGCGCCGCAGCGCGAGATCGTCGACGCGCACTGGGTCTGGCATGTCGGCCTCGACGCGGAAGCGAGCGCGCTGCTCAACGACCTGTATCACGGCGCCGACGTCGCCGACGAGCGCCGCGAGCGGCTGCTCTGCCTGTTCGAGCTCAACTTCGCGGACCCGGCGGCGATGCGTCCGGCGATCGCCGGCCGGCCGGTATACTTGGCGATGGCGATGGATCGCGCCAACCGGCTGCGGTTGAAGCCGCAGAACCTGCTGCTGAACCTGCCGCTCGCGCGCGCGCAATGAGGAGCCCGATGACCCCGAGACTTCAGCGTTGGCCGGCCCTGGTCGCATTGGTCGCGGGCGGGATAGCCTGCGCCAGCGCACAGACCCCCGCGGCGCCGGGCGCTGCGGCGACCGGCAAGCCCGCCCCGAACGCCGCGCAGTCCGCTTCCATCGGGCCGCTGGCGCCGCTGGCCTGGCTTTCCGGCTGCTGGGGCGGCAACGTCAACCAGCGCGATTTCCGCGAGGAATGGCTGCCGCTGACCGGCGACAAGTTGATCGGCGTGAGCCAGACGGCGATGAAGGGCAAGACCGTCGACTTCGAATACCTGCGGCTCGAACAGCGGCCGGAAGGCATTTTCTACGTCGCCGCGTCGTGGGGCGGCAAGGAAACGGCGTTTCGTCTGCAGGCCGAAACCACCGCCAAGGACGGCGACGAGGTGTTCACCTTCGCCAACGCCACACCGGGGGTCGACTATCCGCAACGCATCGTCTATCGCCGCGGCAGCGAGGGCTGGCTGTACGCGACCGTCGAAGGCAAGGTCCGCGGCGCCGACAAGCAGGTCATCTATCCGATGCGGCGCGTCGATTGCAAGACCGGCGCCATCGCGCCCAACTAGGCCCTAAGACAGCCGTTCGATGACAAGCGACGTACCGGCCGCAGTCGAGCGCTTCGAGCAATTGCTGGCGGCCGGCAAGGACAGCGCGCTGCTGCGGTTCGGCTTGGGCAGCGAATATCTGAAGGCCGGCGACGGCGCTCGCGCCGCGCTGCACCTGCGCCGCGCGGTGGCCTTCGATCCCGGCTACTCGGCGGCGTGGAAGCTGCTCGGCCGCGCGCTCGCCGCACAGGAGCGCTACGACGAGGCGCTGGCCGCGTACAACGACGGCATCGCCGCGGCCGGGCGCAAGGGCGACAAGCAGGCGATGAAGGAAATGCAGGTTTTCGCCAAGCGGATCGCCAGGGAACATCCGCCGGCGTAAGGCCTTTCGACGCTGCCAGGCAGCAGCCCGACGCGACGCCAACGCATGAGCACCTACAGCCGGCTCAAGCGCGCCGTCATCGGGGCGCCGCTCGATCCGTTGAGCCAGACGACGCGCCAGCACATCGCGCTGGCCGCGTTCATCGCCTGGGTCGGGTTGGGCGCCGACGGGCTTTCGTCGTCGGCCTACGGGCCGGAGGAGGCCTTCAAAGCGCTCGGCCCGCACACCCAGCTGGGCCTGCTGCTCGCGCTCGTGACCGCGGTCACGGTGTTCGTCATCGCGGTCGCCTACAACCAGGTGATCGAGCTGTTTCCCACCGGCGGCGGCGGCTACCGCGTTGCCACCAGCCTGATCGGCCCGCGCGCCGGGCTGGTGTCCGGCGCCGCGCTGATCGTCGACTACGTGCTGACCATCGCCATCTCGGTAGCGAGCGGTGTCGATGCGCTCTTCAGCCTGCTGCCCCCGTGGGCGGCCTCGTTCAAGCTCGCCGCCGAGCTCGCGCTGGTCGCCGCGCTGCTGCTGCTCAACATGCGCGGCATGAAGGAATCGATCCGCGTGCTGCTGCCGATCTTCGCCGGTTTCTGCATCACGCACCTGCTGCTGATCGGATACGGCGTGCTCGGGCACTCGCAACGGCTGTCGCTGGTCGTGCCCGGCGCGCTGGCCGAATCGAGCAATCTGGTGCACGACATCGGCTGGGTCGCCGCGCTGTCGCTGTTCCTGCGCGCCTACTCGCTGGGCGGCGGGACCTACACCGGCATCGAGGCAGTCTCGAACAACGTCCAGACCCTGCGCGAACCGGTGGTGCGGACCGGCAAGCTGACGATGTTCTACATGGCGCTGTCGCTGGCCATTACCGCCGGCGGCATCATCCTGCTCTACCTGCTGTGGGGCGCGCGACCCAGCGAGGGACGGACGCTGAACGCCGTCGTGTTCGGCAGCATCATCGGCAGCCTCGGTCTGCCGGCGGCAGCGAGCCATGCGACGCTGACTGTCGTGCTGCTGTTCGAGGCGGGACTCTTGTTCGTCGCCGCCAACACCGGCTTTCTCGGCGGTCCGGCAGTGCTGTCCAACATGGCGGCCGACTCGTGGATGCCGCACCAGTTCCGCCACCTGTCGACGCGGTTGGTCACACAGAACGGCATCGTCATCATGGGGCTGGCCGCGCTGGCGATCCTGGCCTGGAGCGCCGGCAAGGTCGGTCTCCTGGTCGTGCTCTATTCGATCAACGTATTCCTCACCTTCACGCTGTCGATCCTCGGCCTGTGCATCTACTGGTGGCGCAGGCGCGGCAGCGACCGCCGCTGGAGCCATCGCTTCGCGCTGTCGGTGCTGAGCCTGGCCGTCACCACCGGCATCCTGGTGGTGACCACGGTGGAGAAATTCGGCGAGGGCGGCTGGGTCACCGTGGTCATCACCTCGGTGGTGATCGCGCTGTGTCTGGCCATCCACCGCCACTACGACTCGGTGAAGGCACGGCTCAAGGAAGTCGACGAGATCTTCAGCGCGACGCGCTGCCCGAAGTGCGACGATCCGCCGCCGCTCGATCGCGACGCCCCGACCGCGGTGTTCATCGTCGGCTCGAGCCGCGGCGGCGGGCTGCATACGGTGCTGTGGGTGCAGCGGCTGTTCCCCGACCACTTCCGCAACTTCATCTTCATCAGCGCCAAGGCGGTCGATGCGCAGAGCTACGGCGGTGCCGAGCAGATCGCAGGACTCGAAGCCGCCCTGCAGCGCGCGTTGTCGTTCTACGTCGACTACTGCCACGCCAACGGACTGGCCGCGACGTCGCGCATGGCACTCGGCACCGACCGCGCCGAGGAGCTCGTGAAGCTGGCCGAGGAGATCCAGCGCGACTATCCGAACAGCGTCTTTTTCACCAGCAAACTGGTGTTCCGCAACGAAACCTGGCTGACCAGGCTGTTGCACAACCGCACCGCGCTGGCGCTGCAGCAGCGTCTGCACACCAACGGCATGCAGATGGTGATCCTGCCGATGCTGCTGTAGCGCTACGGCAGAAGCGAATCCACGCCCAGGTTGGCCAGCTCGTCGGCGCGCAGGTTGCCGGGCGTCTCGGCGTGCCCCTTCACCCAGTGCCACGCGACATCGTGCCGCGCCACCGCTTGGTCGAGCTCCTGCCAGAGGTCGGCATTCTTGACCGGTTTGCGATCGGCCGTTTTCCAGCCGTTGCGTTTCCAGGTGCCGATCCAGGTCTGGATGCCGTTCTTGACGTACTGCGAATCGGTGTAGAGAGCGACGGCGCAGCGGCGCTTGAGCGCCTGCAGCGCCCGGATCACGGCGGTCAGCTCCATGCGATTGTTGGTCGTATGTGCCTCGCCGCCGAAGATCTCGCGCCTGCGGCTGCCGTACTCGAGCAGGGCGCCCCAGCCGCCGGGACCCGGATTGCCCTTGCAGGCGCCGTCGGTGTAGACGACGACCGGCGCCGTCATGCGGCGGGGTCCGCGCGCGCCTGCGACGACTCCCTATTCGAGCACATCGACGGTTTCGCGCACCTGGCGCGCCACCGGGGCCAGCGCTTTCTTGCGCACGCGGCGCGTCCACGCCGGCGTGATCACGCGCATGCCGCAAACGCGCTTGATCGCCCGCAGGAAGTACACGCCGCCGGCGATCGGCCACCAGCGGTCGCCGGCCCGTTCGAAGAACTCGAACCGGCGCAGCCATTTCTCCTGCGCGAACGGCGGCACGTAGCCGTCGAGCCGGCCGCCGCTGACCTCGAAACCCAGCAGCGACAGCCAGTCCTTGAGGCGATAGAGCGAGATGAAGTTGCCGGTCCACGGCATCGTCTGCTCGCGGCCGAAATAGCGCTTGACGCCGAACAGGCTGAACGGGTTGAAGCCGCTGACGACGAGCTGGCCTTCGGGACGGATCACGCGATAGACCTCGCGCAGCAACTGGTGCGGATCGTCGGTGAACTCCAGCGCGTGCGGCAGCACGATCAGATCGAAGCTGTTCTCGCGAAACGGCAGCCAATGCGGGTCGGCCAGCACCTGTGCCGGCTCCTCGAGATCGGCACTGAAACGGGTCGCGATGCGCGACGCCTGCAGCAGCGGCGTTTCCGGCAGCCCGATCTGCAGCGCGTGATAGCCGAAGATGTCCGCCAGCGTCGCGTCGAAATAGGCCTGCTCGCGCTGCAGCAGGTGTCGGCCCAGCGGCGTGGCGAACCATGCTGCGAGCGTGCCGGTTGACACGCTGCCAGGTGCTGCCGAAGATTCCTCCATGGCAACGATTATCCCCATCCCGGCGTTCGCCGACAACTATATCTGGCTGCTGCGCGAGGGTTCTGTCGCCGCAGTCGTCGACGCCGGCGACGCGGCGCCGGTCATCGCCTATCTCGAGCGCGAGCGGCTCGAGCTGTGCGCGATCCTGTGCACGCATCACCACGGCGACCACGTCGGCGGCAACCGCGATCTGCTGCAGCGCTGGCAGGTTCCGGTGTTCGGGCCCGCGCGCGAGTCGATCCCGGGTCGCACGCACGCGATGCGCGAGGGCGATCAGTTGGTGGTCCCGGGCATCGATCTCGCGTTGTCGGTGCTCGACATTCCCGGTCACACCGCCGGCCACATCGCCTACGTCGGCCGGAACGATGCGCTGCTGTTCTGCGGCGATACGCTGTTCGCCGCCGGTTGCGGCCGCCTGTTCGAGGGGACACCGATCGAGATGGTGACGTCGCTCGACAAGCTTGCGGCGCTGCCGCCCGCCACGCAGGTGTACTGCGGGCACGAATACACGCTGGCGAACCTTCGCTTCGCGCTGGCGGTCGAACCGGGCAATGCAGCGCTGCAGCAACGGGAGACGAAGGCCAGGGCGGCGCGCGCGCGGGGCCAACCGACGCTGCCTTCGACCATCGGCGACGAGCGCGCGACCAATCCGTTTCTGCGCACCGGCCAGACGGCGATCCGGGCCGCCGCCTCGGCGCACGCCGCGCGAGAGCTCGCCGACCGGATCGGCGTATTCGCCGAAATCCGCGCCTGGAAGAACGCGTTTCGCGCCTGATGCCGGGGCATCGGTCGGCCGATCACGGCGCGGTGCGCGCTTGACTGCGGCTCGGACCGGCATCTACCATCGCGGCACTTTGCCCGCCATCGGATTCCACTCGAGCGCCGCATCCAGAGCCTGCGCCATCGTTGCGGTTGCGCTGCTGCTGAGCGCATGC
>DATEFZ010000212.1:0-14770 GCA_035280325.1 Casimicrobiaceae bacterium | reverse complement strand
TCGCGTTCGCAATGCGAAGGTCGAGGGTTCGATCCCCTTCGTCTCCACACCCCATTCCAGAACTTACGAATCAAACGCTTAGTTATCTCGGTAGGATGCCGGAACATGAGTGGACAACGTTCTTGGAAGGGTCCTTCGGTCGCATCGGAACGCAACCATAAAAGCGGGTAGCCTGGCCTCGGTTCGATTATCGCCAGCGGTGTTCCTATCCATTGTCACGTCGACAGTAAATCGCGCAGCCGAAGACTTAGCGATGCTCCGAATAGAACTGTCGGCTAAGGATAGCTAGGGGGAGTACATGATCTCACGTCTTATATGGGGAATCGCGGCGATGGCATTTGCGGTCGTTGCTCATGCGTTTACACCGCGTACCGGCCATTGGAACAACCTTAGTGAAAATGGCTCTGGGTACAACATCGATATCCAGAACGGAGTCCTAGTAATCACCGTCTACAGTTATCAACAAAGCGGAGCGCCGCAGTGGTATATCGCTTCAGGTCCAATGACAAATGATCAGCACACCTTTAGCGGCACGCTTTTAAAACTTACTGGCGGTCAATGCATATCGTGTGCCTACAATGGACTTCCAGCCTTAGCCGGCAACGATGGACCTATCTCGATTAATTTCACTTCAGAAACATCAGCCGTATTAACCTTGCCAGGAGCGCGCACCACTACGATTCACCCCTTTAACTTTGGGTTCGGCGATCCGCCGCAAGGCTTGCATGGCGAATGGGTCTACGTCGAAACTATCGGTAATCTGTACTTTGTGGATCATTACACCTTCGCCACGGACATTGGTCCTACAGCAAATGGCTCGGGAGTGGTTTTAGATATAACCGGCACCGCTGCTTGCGAACTCCAGACTACCGGCACATTGGCCGGTTTCGTCTTTTGCGCTCACTGGACCGACACCAGCCTTGCGACCGTCGCGGATCAATACGTGTACCTGTTTGGCCTCGATAAAACTTTTGCCGGGGTGTGGGTTTCGCCAACGACTTTCAATCAATACACCATGAAGGGGCAGCTTTGGGCGAGCGCTGGCGGATTCCCCACGAACGCTCAAGTATTGGCCACGCCGAGCGACATTCTCGAAACTACGCAGCGTAAGCTCGCGGCGGACAAGCCTGGCACGAACGTGGGCCAGGACGTTCAGCTACGCGACACGATAACCTCACTAGCCGATGAATTTCGAGTGCGGGCGCTGAGTCTGAATCGTGACACGGTTCGCTGACGAGCCGCAGCAGCGTCGTCGCTCCCGTAGCACTGTACTATGCCAAGAGGCGCCAGGCCGAAAGGTGCCATGAAACGCGATTGGCCTCAGGATCGCGTCGGTGGGGTGGGTACACAACCCTTCAGACATATCAGCATGCAGGAGGATGCCATGAATCTGGACAAGTTGGTTCGATATCGGCGCCTCGCACTGGGCACAATGCTTGCGCTGGGGACCACCTGCGCGCTCGCCGGCGAGCCAGCGGCGCAGGCGACGGTCGACCAGGATGACTCGACGATCGTCGTCGCCGACGGAGGCGCGGTCGCGATGGACGCGCAGGCGTCAACCGCCGCGCGCGGCTTCAACCCGATCGAGGCCGGCGTCCGCCGGGCTGCGGCGCAAGGACCCGAGGCGCTGCGCCGGTACATCTGGCGTACGCGGATGATCTACAACTACTACTACTGGGATTTCGCCAGGCGTTAGCGAGTCGCCGCCGATTTTGATCGCACCGCCCGGGAGCGCGTCAGGCTTGCGGATCGCTCGAGCAAAATCGAACTGCCGCGTCGCGTCCTAGCGCCACTCCGGGATCGACGGCACGGCGATCCGCTCGGCTTCGGGCAGGTCAAAGCCGAAATAGTTGACCAGCAGCGTGCGCAACGCGCCGCGGTCGGCGAGCTGCATCGGCTCGGCCATGCTGCCGCGGCGTATCGTGACGTCCCGGTTCATGACCGCGACCCGGCCATCTTCGGTAAGCGCCCGCATCATCATCCGGTTGACGAACGGCGAATCCGGGTGGGTGGCGACGTAATGATTGCCGACCTCGAAATCGACCAGATTGTCCTGCTCGACCGTCGATACCCAGCAATCGACGTCCTTTTCGGCGGTCCGGGTCCGCAGCATCCAGTGGGTTCCATCGCGCACCATCCAGTGCGTTTCGGCGCCGTTTTTCGCGTCGACTCCTTCGCGCAGCGGGACCGGAACGCGAGGGGCGAGCGCGCCGAACCCGGGATCGACGACGAAGGTGCCTTCGGCGAGCGGGACGGTGAGGAACATGTGGGCGCGCGGTGCGGCAGTGCGCGGCATGATCACCACGACGCGCGCGGTGTGCCGGACCGGCTTGAACCCGAGCTCCTCGAGGACGGCGGCGAATAGCATGCCGTGCTCGAAGCAGTAGCCGCCGCGATGGTCGCGAACCAGCTTCTTCTGCAGGCCGTCGAGGTCGAGGCGTATCGGCTTTCCGAGCAGCACGTCGAGATTCTCGAACGGGATCGACGACATGTGAGCGTCGAGGACGCCGGCCAGCGTCTGGTACGTCGCACCGCCGCTGCCGGCGCTCCAGCCGATGCGGTCGAAGTAGGCGTCGAGATTGAGCTTGTCGGCCACGTCTTCCCCATTGATAAGCCGCCCGGGCAGAGAGCTTGCCGACTCGACGGTCGCTTCAGCTGTCCCGCGACGTCAAACCCGCATCGAAGTCACCATTGCTTGTGCAGTCCGACCATGAATCCGTCGGGTAGCACGGTGAGGATGAATGGCGCGCTGCGGCTATGCGCATAATAGCCGGTCGCCGTGCCCAACGCCACGCTGGCGATGACGTCGGTCTGCCAATGCGCCCGCGCCTTCATGCGGGCGATCGAATCGTACAGCGGCAGCAACGCCAGCGCGTAGACTGCGGGCTGATCGTGTCCGTACTCGAACATGAACGGCGTCACGATGGCCGTCACCGCCGTCACTTCTCCGCTTGGAAAGCTGTAGTGCCCCCTGCCCTTGAACCACAGATTGGGATCCGGCGACTGATCCGGGCGCGACCGGGTGAAGATGTGCTTCAGCGCCTCCGACGACAGCGCGCCCAGCGCCGAGGAATCCATCGACTGCCAGAATGTCTTGCCGATGCGGGTCTCGCCGCCTTCCCACACCGCACCCGCGATCTCGCCGACGATCAGAGTGTCGAGCAGAGCTTTCTGGACGCTGCGGTTCCAGATGCCGCTGTTGTCGTAAGTCAGCTCGTGATCGATTCCGAGGCCGCCGCGGGCATGAGCCGGCGTGATCGACAGCGTAATCACCGCCGCCGCGAACAACGCAAAAAGTGGCCTGCGCCGCCAATGGGCGCTCGCCAACTCGCTGCCGCCGCGAATGGGGTCGCTGGACATCGACCTCTCGGCGATACCGACTCGTCCAATTGTAAGCCAGACAACTGTCGGGGCTCTGACATGATGCCGCCCTCCTTGCTGACAATGCGATGACACCTGCCTTGCACGGGGCCAGCTGCGCTCGCCGCGACCTGACGTGCTGCCGATGATCCCCGCTCGCCGCCCGCGGCTGTTGCCGGCTGCCGTGCTGTTCGTCGCCGCGCTGGCCGCCTTCGCGTGGGTCGCGTCGGCCCTCGAAGCCACCGGCCGCCCGCTCGGCTCGCTCGACGCCTGGGCGGCGAGCTGGCTGCACCCGCTGGCGAGGCCGTGGTTGACCGACGCGATGCTCGTTATCAGTTTTATCGGCGCTCCGTCGACGCTGACCGCGGTCGCTGCCGTGGTCTGCCTGATCCTGCTGCGCCGGCGCGGTTACGGCAAATCGATCGAGTTGATCACGCTGGTCCTGGGCGGCAACCTGCTCAACGTCGGTCTCAAGCATCTGATCCATCGCGGCCGTCCCGAGCTCGATCCCCTCGTCGCCTTGACCAGTTATAGTTTTCCCAGCGGACACGCGATGGCGTCGACCGTTTTTTACGGATTCGCCCTCCCCTGCCTGCTGGCGGACCCGCCGCGCCGCGCCGTCGCCGTCGCCGCCGGAATCCTGCTGATCGCGCTCGTCGGCCTGAGCCGCGTCTATCTGGGTGTTCATTACGCGAGCGACGTGATCGGCGGAATCCTCGAGGCGGTCGCGTGGTCCACGCTGATGCCGACGGTGTGGCGCCTCGCGGGCGAGCATCGTCGCGACACCGGATCTCGAACAGACCCCGAGTAGATGAGCGCTCGGCTCCCCGTCATCGTCAACGCATCGGCCGGGTCGCAGCGCGCCGACGATGTCGCGTCCGATCTCGCGGCCCGTTTCAGTGCCGCCGGCCTCGACGCCGAGATCAGGGTGACCGAACCCGCGCAGATCGGCCCCGAGGTCCGCCGCGCGGCGCGCGATAAGCCGCCAATCCTCGTCGTCGCTGGCGGCGACGGTACCCTCAATGCCGCGGCTCCGTTGCTGATCGGCGGAGAGACCGCGCTGGGGATCGTCCCTCTCGGCACGCTCAATCACTTCGCCAAGGATCTCGCCATTCCGCTCGATTTGGACGGCGCGATCCGGACCATCGCCGACGGCCGGACGACCAGGGTCGATCTGGGCATGGTCAACGATCGTTTTTTTCTCAACAATTCCAGCCTCGGGCTCTATCCGAGGGTCGTCGCCGGCCGCAATGACTTGCAGCAGCGGCTCGGACGCAGGAAGTTGCCGGCACTGCTCTGGGCGGGACTTGCCGTGTTCCGGCGCTATCCGTTCCTGAACGTGCGGATCGACATCGAGGGATCCGAGTTCGTGCGCAAGACGCCTTTCGTTTTCGTCGGCAACAATCGCTACCAGATGGAGGGGTTCCGAATCGGCGAACGATTGCGGCTCGACAACGCCGTCCTCAGCCTGTACGTTGCCAACCGCACGGGCCGCCTGGGCCTGATCCGTCTGGCGATCCGGGCGCTGTTCAAGCGCCTCGAGCAATCGAAGGACTTCGACGCCGCCTCGGCCAGCAGCTTCGTGGTCGAAACGCGTCACGACCGGTTGCGAATCGCCAACGACGGCGAGCTTTGCATGCTGGAGACGCCGCTGCTGTACCGCGTGCTTCCCGCCGCCCTGCTGGTGGTCGTGCCGTCGCAGGACCGCGCCGCTGCGGGCGCGTGACGGGTTGACGATGCGCACGGTCGTTCACTTGTCGGACCTGCACTTCGGACGGGTCGATCCGGCGCTGCTGCGGCCCTTGATCGAGATCGTACGGAGGCAGTCGCCGAATCTCGTCGCGGTCTCGGGCGACCTGACCCAGCGTGCCCGCACCGGCCAATTCCGGGAAGCCCGCGCATTCCTGGACGTTCTGCCTCGACCCCGACTCGTCGTCCCCGGCAACCACGATGTGCCGCTGTACGACGTGGCGGCGCGATTCACGCGCCCTCTGGCGCGTTATCGGCGCTACATCGATGCCGATCCCGAGCCATCGTTCGTCGATGCCGAGATCGCCGTTTTTGGCGTCAATACCGCGCGTTCGCTGACATTCAAACGCGGTCGAATCAACCAGGCGCAGATCGATCGCCTGCGCGAACGGCTCTGCGGCCTGCCCGACGGAATCACCAAGGTGGTCATCACCCATCATCCGTTCGACCTCTGTTCGAGTCGCGATTCCGGTGCCCTGGTCGGCCGCGCGGGGCTCGCAAGGCAGATTCTGTCTGCGTGCGGGTGCGATCTGCTGCTCGCCGGTCACCTTCATGTCGGCGGCGCGAGCGAAGGCACGCCGCGCAGCGTTCCGGCCTTCGAGCCGATCGTCGTCCAGGCAGGCTCGGCGACATCGACGCGGCGCCGCGGGGAATCCAACTCGTTCAACGTGATCGACATCGAATCGCACCGCATCGCGGTCCGCCGCTACGATTGGCAGCCTGGGGCAGCCATTTTCGAGCAGGTGCGAAGCGAGTCCTTCGAACGGGTCGCCGACGGCTGGCGGCGCGCGGGGCGAGCCGCGTGACGAACCCGGGCCGGCACGAGGAAGGAGGTCGAGCGCGGCCGACGCTGATCTACGACGGAGACTGCGGGATCTGCAGGCGCTGGATCGATTACTGGGCGGCGCTGACCGGCGATCGGGTCGTCTATCGCGCGTACCAGGAGGCCGCCGGCGATTATCCCGAAATCCCGCGCGATGATTTTCGCCACGCGATCCAATTCATCGAGCCCGATGGCCGCGCCTATTCGGGTGCGGCGGCGACCTACCGGGTGCTGCGCTTCGCGCCCGGCCGACGCTGGTGGTGGCAGCTGTACGCCAACGCTCCCGGCTTCGCCCCGGCGGCGGAATGGGCTTACGCCTTCTTCGCGCGACGCCGCGGCCTGCTGGCAGTGGCGACGCGGCTGCTGTGGGGCGAGCGTCTCGTCGCCGAGCGCTACGACCTGGTGCGCTGGCTGCTGCTGCGCGGGCTGGGGCTCGTCTACTTCGCCGCATTCGCTTCGCTCGCCGCGCAGATTCTCGGGCTGGCGGGCAGCGCAGGCATTCTTCCGATCGCATCGTACCTGCAGGCGATGCACGACGAGCTCGGATCCGCCGCGTACGCGAGCGTGCCCACTTTGTTCTGGCTCGACGCCTCCGATACGGCGCTCGTCGCCGGCACCATCGCCGGCATGGCGCTGGCGTCGCTGGTCGTGCTGAGGATCGCGGTGCGGCCGGCGCTGATCGGCCTGTTCGTGCTCTATCTGTCGTACGTTTACGCCGGACAGGACTTCATGCTGTTCCAGTGGGACCTGCTGCTGCTCGAAGCCGGCTTCCTGGCGATTTTCGTCGGCGCCGGATCGCGGATCGTGATCTGGCTGTATCGATGGCTGCTGTTCCGCTATCTGTTCATGGCCGGCGCCGCCAAGCTGGTCTCGGGTGACGCGACCTGGCGCGGTCTCACCGCACTCGAATATCACTTCGCGACGCAGCCGCTGCCGACGCCGCTAGCATGGTACGCGGCGCAGCTCCCGCACTGGATGCTGGCCATCGGCACGGCTGCAACGCTCGCGGTCGAGGTCGGAGTCGTGTTTCTCATTTTCGCGCCGCGCCGCCTGCGCGCTGCCGCTGCGTTGTGCATCCTGGGTTTCCAGGCTCTGATCGCGCTCACCGGCAACTACAACTTCTTCAACCTGCTGACCATGCTGCTGTGCGTCGCGCTGTTCGACGATGCGGCGCTGGCCAGGATCGTTCCCGCGGCCCTCGCCGCGCGCATCGCCGGCCAGGCGCGCCGCCCCGGTCGCCTGGCGACGGCGTTGGCCGCCGCGCTGGCCCTGGTCGTCGTGCCGGTCGGCACCGATCGGGTATGGCGCCTCTTCTCCGGCAGCGATCTCCCGGTGATCGACGCCATGACCGAGGTCGTTGCTCCGCTGTTCATCGTCAATTCGTACGGCCTCTTCGCCGTAATGACGACGACGCGGCCGGAAGTCGTGATCGAGGCCTCCGACGACGGACAGCGCTGGCGCGAGTACGAATTCCGCTACCAGCCGAGCGATGTGTCGCGCCGTCCGGCGTGGAACATTCCGCACCAGCCCAGGCTCGACTGGCAGATGTGGTTCGCCGCGCTCGGCGGGGTTCGCGCCGAACCGTGGGTCGCCGCTCTGGCATTCCGCCTGTTGCAGGGAAGCCCGCAGGTGCTCGCGCTTTTCGCCGGCAACCCGTTTCCCGATCATCCGCCGCGATACGTGCGCGCCGAACTGTACGAATACCGGTTCACCGACGCGAAAACGCGCGCCGCGACGGGCCAATGGTGGACGCGACAACGGCTGGGAAGCTTTTTTCCGACGGCCAGCCTGGCGGACTTCCCGCGACCCGATGACCGCCGATGACGCCGTCATCGTCGCTGGCCCGGTGCGACGCCCGACAGGTGTCAACAAATCTTACGGTAGCAGCGGCGCGGTTGTGGCGGCATCCGAATAACTGCTTGAAATCCCTGTCCGGATCAAAATTGGAATGGCTTTTGCGACCGGCTGCCGATCGAGCCCAATGCGCAACAGGGAGGTAACGTCATGGCAGGTCGGAAGCGGCCAAATCCATCGGCCGGGCAGCCGGGCCAGTCGCGCCACGACGCAGAGCGACCGACGGCGCGTGCACCCGAAGGCCGGCCCCGGCGCGAAGATTTCACGCGCGAGGCCGCCGATTCGCCGCCGTCCAGAGGCGACGAGGGCGGCGTGAGCCTCGGCCAGATCTCGATGGCCGAGTTTGCGCGGATGAGCTCGTCGCGGCAGTTGTCGCTCTGGGCCATCCTACAAGCCCAGATGAGCAGCCAGAAAGCGCTCGCGGCAAAGCGAGAGCGCAGCGCGCGCAAGGTATTGCCGCTGTCGCCCGAAGAGTAATATTGCGACGGCTTGCATCCAGTGCGGCGGTCGCGCCGTATCGGGTGCCTGTCTCATCGGTAAAACCAGGGAGAACATATGGGCTTCAAGACTGCGCTCGCCGCCGGCCTGCTCGCGCTGGCGATCGCCGTGCCGGGCCATGCCCAGCAGGCGCCGACGCTGTACAAGCGCCTCGGCGGCTACGACGCGCTGGCGGCGGTCACCGACGATTTTCTCGGCAGGCTCGCCACCGATCCGCAATTCGGCCGGTTCTTCGTCGGCCATAGCGCCGACTCGATCAAGCGAATCCGGCAGTTGATCGTCGATCAGCTCTGCGCCGCGACCGGCGGTCCGTGCGTCTACATCGGCCGCGACATGAAAACGGCGCACGCCGGGCTCGGCATCACGCAGAAGGACTGGGACGCATCGGTCGTCCTGCTGGTCGCGTCCCTCGACAAGTTCAGCGTGCCGCCAAAGGAAAAGGACGAAGTCCTGGGCGCCGTCGGCGGGCTGAAGAAGGACATCGTCGAGAAACCGTAGAGTCGGTGAGCGAGGCGGCTCGCAACGGCGAGGTCGGTCTGGGTTAAGCTACGCTCGTGCCGTTTGCTTTGAAGCAAGGCCGTCGGCCAGCCGTGGCCCGTGGCCTTTTGCTTTTTGGGGCGTCCGCGCGATGCCGACGGCCGCCATTCTTTTGAGCGGGAGCGAATCTCGATGCAGCGAAGGAAACTCGACGATTTCCCCCCTGCCGTCCTGCAACTCTTCGACGGCTACATCCACGGTAACCTCACTCGCCGCGAGTTCCTCGACCGCGCCGCCAGGTACGCCGTCGGCGGCTTCACCGCCGCAGCGATGCTCGAAAGCCTGACTCCGAACTATGCGCTGGCGCAGCAGATCGCCAAGGACGACCCTCGCATCGAGATCGAATATCCGACCTATCCCTCGCCGCTAGGCTCGGGCACCGTCCGCGGCTATCTCGCCCTACCGGCGCACCGCGGCGACAAACTTCCGGGCGTGTTGGTGTACCACGAGAATCGCGGCCTCAATCCCTACATCGAGGACGTTGCGCGCCGGCTGGCGGTGGAGAATTTCGTCGCCTTCGCGCCCGACGCGCTGTCGCCGGTCGGAGGCTATCCCGGCAACGAGGAGCAGGCGGCGAAGCTCTTCTCGACGCTCGATCCGAACAAGCGCACTGAGGACCTGATGGCTGCGGCGCCTTTCCTCGCCTCGCGCCCCGAATGCACCGGTAGGATCGGCGCCGTCGGCTTCTGCTTCGGCGGCGATATGGTCAACCTGCTCGCGGTACGCATGCCGGAGCTTGCCGCCGCTGTTCCTTTCTACGGCCTGCAACCCACCGCCGGCGACACGGCCAGGATCAAGGCGCCGCTCTTGCTCCACTACGCGGCGCTCGATCCGCGGGTCGACGTCGGCTGGCCGGCGTTCGCGGTGGCGCTCAAGGCCAATCACGTCCGCTACCAGGAGTACACCTACCCGGGCACGCATCACGGCTTCCACAACGATACGACGCCCCGGTACGACGAAGCCGCCGCCAAGCTGGCCTGGTCGCGCACGATCGCCTTCTTCAACGAGCATCTGCGCTGACGCGCTCGCTATCGCCGATCAGCGAAACATAGGGCTGGAACTTGCCGCTGGCAGGCGCGGTAAACCGCTCGACGATCTCGACCTCGAAGCGCGCGCCCGAACCGAGAACACCGGCGCCGACCGAACACACACGTTCGAGCTCCTCTGGACGGGGCCGCCGCGAAAGCTCGGACTCGATCCTGAGCACGACGCAATCGGGCCGGATCTGCACCAGCTGGTGCTGTCGCACCCAGTCGGACTCGCGATCGGCGAGCGTGCCGGTGATGGCGTAGGGGTGGACGCGGCGTCCGTCGGACAGGCGAAGGTAGTCGGCGGCCCGTCCCTCGAGCGCGCGCAGCGTCGAAAACGGCGCTCCGCACTCGCACGCCGCGGGGCCGCGAATCGCGAGATCGCCGGTCCGGTAGCGGACGAACGGCATCGTGTAGCAATGCAGCGCCGTGGCGACGACCTCGCCGGTCTCGCCGACCGCGACTGCGCGACCATCGCCGTCGACGACCTCGACCAGGACGTTGTCGTCGCAGACGTGGTAGCCGAAACCGCGCGGGCACTGCGCGGCGAGCAGGTTGAATTCATGCGCGCCGTAGAATTCGGCCACCGGCGCGGCGAACGCTGCCTCGATCGCGCGCCGCGCGGAGGCGCCGAGCACTTCTCCCCCGCACAGGACCAGATGCACCGCCGGCAGCGCAATCGCGCGCTGCCGCATTTCGGCCGCGATCCGTCGCAGCGTCGATGGATAGCCGGCGACGACGTCGGGCTGCCAGCGCAGCAATCGCTCAATCATCGTTTCGGCCGGCGCCATGCCGTCGAGCGACAGGTCGCGATGGACGCCCAATGCGCGTCGCACCTGGCCGGGCCAGCGGCGCGGCGTTTCGTCGGTCGGCAGCTGGCTGAATCGCGCAATGCGATCCGACAACCGCAGGCCGGCGCCGGAGTAGGCGCGCAGACGGAACAGATTCAGCAGATCTTCCTCGAGCGCCGACCGGTAGATCGTGAACGGTTGCCCGGATGATCCGCTGGTCGTGTGACGAACCAGGCGCCCGGGGACGGCGCGATCGGTCAGTGCATCGGTCAGCGGCCGGCTTTTGAACTCGTTCTTGCCGATCGTCGGCAGGAACGCGATGTCTTCCGGCGCCGCGATCGCGTCCGTTGCGAGACCGGTTCCTCGCCAATGCTCGCGGTAGATCGCAACCCGGCGACGGCAGTGCGCGACCAGTACGCGCAGCTTGCGCAGCTGGAATTGCCGCAGCGCGTCGGGTTCGTTGCGCCGGTTGCGACCGAGCCGGAGCAGCGTCTGCGCATGCTCGAGCGCCGGCATGCCTGGAGGTCGACCGTGGGCCAAGCCCGTTACCCTGTCTCGAATGGCGTTGCTGCGTGCGGAACGACGACAAATCGACCGCGGATCGCTATCATTATCGTCTCGATCGAACCCGTCGGAGGTCAAAAGTGCCGAGTCGCTTGGCCGTCGCGCTTTTCGGTTTGTCCTGCAGCCCGCTCGCGGCTGCGCAGATTGCGACCTACGGGGATCTCAAGGCGCAGAACGCGCAGCAGGTGTCCGGCGCCGAGCTGCGGGCGATGCTTCCCGGAGCCCACGTGGTGAACCGCACCAGCGGCGGCAGCGTGCGCAACTGGACCAACAACCCGGACGGGACCTTCATCGCCTCGTCGGACGGACGCGGAACCTCCGGATCGGGACGTTATACGCCATCCACCGGGCGGGGCACCTGGCGCGTCGACGACCAGGGCAGGCTTTGCGTCACCATCCAGTGGCCGCGCAGCCCGGACGACTGGTGCCGGATGATCTACAAGGCCGGCGGCAAGTACTACGGCGTCGGCCGCACCGACGATTCGGCGACGACGATGGAGTTCGAGTTCACCAGGTAGGACTACAGGCGCGGCTCGCCGCGTCCGTTGACGGTGATGGTCGACCCCGGCGGCGAATCGAGCTGCGCCCGGTGTTCGCGACGGTGGAACACGTAGGTCACGTCCCAGTACGCCGGTGGCTGCGGCCCCGGCGCTGCCGCGCAGCGCCTCACATCCTGCGAGTAGGCCCGCGAGTCGCCGCGTCCGACATTGGCACCGAGGGCGGCGCCGCCGATCGCGCCGATCGCGGTTGCGAAGTCGTTGCCGCGCCCGTTGCCGATCTGGTGGCCGAGCACGCCGCCGAGCACACCGCCGATGATGGCGCCGGGAATATTGGGTCCGGCACTGACGACCTGATTGCGCTCGACCCAGCAGCGCTGCTCGGGCGGGCCGTACACCGCGCGCACCGAGGTGATACGCGCCTGGTACAGGTGCTCGCCGTAGTGCGGATAGTACGGATACGGCGCCGCGACCGGCGGCGGCGGCGCGTACATGTCCCCGGGAACCCGGTTCACGGGCCGCACCGAAGAAATGCGCTTGTTCATGCCGAGCGAGGCGAGGGAAGGATATTGCCCGCGTCGAAGCACCATGCAATTGCCGCCATAGTTGGCGTCTTCGCACACCTCCCACTGGCCGCGCTGAACGATCGCCGACGCGGCTCGGTCGTTGAAGCCGGTTCCTCCGAGGTTGCTGACGGGCCGGTTGGTCGTGAAACTGCGCCCGCGCAGGCCCTCCTGCCCGTAAAAGGTCACCTGGGCAGCGGCCGGCAGCGCGAAGAGCAGTGCGATGACGAATGCAGACTTTGAGAGAGACTTGGACTTCATGAGCGAACCTCCCGGATCGGCGCATTATCGCATGCTCGCGGCGGACGGCCGCCGGCCTGGCGGGGCGTGCTTGCGCCGAAGCAGCGGCGGCTAGGATGGAACCGTACTACCGGACGGACCTGGCCTGGGTCCATCACGTCGGCTATTCGCAGCACGCGAAACGCACTGCGCCGGGAATCGTGCGGCTGATCCGCGACGCGGGCCTCGCGCCCGGCGCACAGGTGCTCGACGTCGGCTGCGGCAGCGGGCGACTCGCCCGGATGTTGCTGAATGCGGGTTTCGCAGTGCACGGCGTCGATGCGTCGCCGGCGATGATCGCTTTGGCACGGAACCACGCCCCCGCCGGCCGCTTCGACGTGCTGCGCCTGCCGACCCGCCGGCGACCGGGCAGTGCCGGCGCGCTACCCCAGGCCGACGCCGTGGTGTCGACCGGTCACGCGCTCAACTATCTGGCATCGCGCGCCGATACCGCCCGCGCGCTGATCGAACTGGCGGGCGCGGTGCGGCCTGGCGGAGTGCTGGCGATCGATCTGATGGTCGACGTCCGGCGCGGGAAACAGCCCGACTCGCACGTCCGCCTGACCGACGATTGGGCCATCTATACCCGCTTCTCGCGCCCCGCGGCGCATCGTCTCGATCGCGCGATCACGGTATTCCGGCGCGTCGGCACGACGTGGCGGCGCAGCGACGAAACGCACCACAACCTGACTTTCGATGCAGGCGAGGCGTTGCGTTTGCTGCGCGGCGCAGGCATCGACGCGGTGTCGCGACCGGCCTTCGGCAACGAGAAACTGCCGGGGGACCTGGTCGTGCTGACCGGAACTCGCGGCGCCGCACGGCTCCGTGCGAGCCAGCTCAATCGGCCGCGTACGCGCTCTTGATGCACACCGGGAGTTCGGCTCCGTGCGACACGATGCGGCAGAGACGGTCCATCTCGGCGTATTTCGCGGCGAGCTGTGCGCGACAGGCCTCCTGACCGGTGCCGCGAGCTCGGTCGCACTTCTGCCGCGCTTCGCGGTAGCCCTGCACCTCGGTCGAAGGCAGGTGCCGCGGTTCCTCGGCGCCCATCGAGGGCAACGGCGTCCCGCTCACCGGCGTCGCCTCGGGCTGCTGCGCTGCCCCGGGCGCGGTGTCGTTGCCGTTGCCCGACGCGACCTGCGCGCCGGCCGCACCGGCAAATGCGAGCCAGGCGGTGATCATCACTCCCTGACGCAGTGCTCGACTCATGCTGTCTCCTCGTCCAACCTCTTCGCCGCCGGTATCGCGGACGGTCATGCCATCGTCGGCCGATTCGCGGCCGCTCGCTATCGGAGACCGTCCTTTTTACGCATCGGACGGCGCGCCCCCGGCCTAGGCGGAGGTCCTACAACCGCCCGACGGGCGGCCGGCATCGTCGGCGCCATTGACCGGCGCGCCGACGGTCCTACACCGGAATCGGAACCGGTCCGATACCGCGAGACGCGGTCTGGGCCGATAGTCGAACAGGCGGGCATGGGAGGACGGTCGCATGCCGATCGGCGGGCCGCTCAACTTTCGAATGGAGGTACTTCTGATGACTCCTTATCCATTGCTGCTGGGCCTCGTCCTGGCGACCTCGGTCGGTGTCGCCGCGGCGGCGACCAGCAACACCGACAGCTACGCGAATGGCAGTGCCAACAGCACCGCGACCCGGGACGCTGCCAAGGCTTCGACCGACAAGATGTCCGGCAAGATGTCTTCCGACAAGGCGGACAAGACCTCTGCCGACAAGATGTCGAGCGACAAGATGGCGGGCGAGAACAGCGCTTCGTCCACGGCCGCGAGCGCCAATGCGACCGGGCGTCACCACGCCGCGCGGGCGCGGCACTCGCACAAGACGGCGATGGCGAGGCGCGAGACTGTATCGCCGGGCGAAAAGACCTACCGGGCAGCGTTGCGGCAATGTGCGAAGGATCGCGACCAGTCGCAGCGCGACAGTTGCCTCGACAGCGCGATCGAGCAACACGCGGCGAACGGTTAGAGTAGCCGGATGACAGAAACCCCGCCGAAGCGGGGTTTTTGTCTGCTTCGCGACCGGTGAAAGCGTTAGGGAACCTCTGCATAGGTCCCGCGTGGCCGCGACGGCGGCTTGCCGGGATCCCCCCGCCGTAGCGTCGCGCCTCGGAACGTGCGCAGCGAAGGCGGGGGCCGCCTGCTGCGCGGTCGCATCCCCGCGCCAGGATCACGCGGGGCCCCTGCTCCGCGCTCCGCAGGCGTGGCCCGAAGC
>DATEFZ010000211.1:0-3875 GCA_035280325.1 Casimicrobiaceae bacterium | reverse complement strand
GGCCAAGCCGACCACCGAGCTGGTCGACAATCCGTACGGCCTGGAAGCGTTGTGGAAAGGCGGCGACATCGTCGCCAAGGTGACGCTGGCGATCCTGGCGCTGATGTCGATGGGAAGCTGGTACATCATCGTGACCAAGGTCTACGAGCAATGGCGGATGAACCGCCAGGCGCGCGCCGCCGACCGTTCGTTCTGGAACGCGCCCTCGGTGCGCCAGGGCGCCGAAAAGCTGAAGGAGGGCAGCCCCTATCGCTTTATCGCCGAGGAAGGTCTGGAGGCGACCAGCAAGCACGTCGGCCTGCTCGGCAACGTCGACCTCAATACCTGGATCACGATGTCGATCCAGCGCGCGATCGACAACGTCCAGGCGCGCACGCAGGACGGGCTGGCGTTTCTCGCCACCGTCGGCTCGACGGCGCCCTTCGTCGGCCTGTTCGGCACGGTCTGGGGCATCTACCACGCGCTGACCGCGATCGGCATCGCCGGCCAGGCGTCGATCGACAAGGTGGCCGGGCCGGTCGGTGAGGCGTTGATCATGACCGCCTTCGGCCTGGCGGTCGCGGTTCCGGCGGTGCTCGGCTACAACTGGCTGATCCGCCGCAACAAGTCGGCGATGGACCTCGTGCGCGGCTTCGGCGCCGACCTGCACGCGGTGCTGCTCAGCGCGCCGAAGCCGGCGGCTGCGCCGGCGCCGGCCCACGCCAGGGCGTAAGCGACATGGCGATGAACGTCGGCTCGCTCGGCGACCAGGAGGAGATGGTCTCGTCGATCAATACCACGCCGCTGGTCGACGTGATGCTGGTATTGCTGATCATCTTCCTGATCACGATCCCGGTGGTGACGACCTCGATCCCGGTGCAGTTGCCGAAGGAGCGCAACGAAGTCCGCGAGACCAAGCCCGAGAACATCGTGCTGTCGGTCGACCTGCAGGACCGGATCTACTGGAACGACCTGCGTATCCAGAGCACCGACGCGCTGATCGACCGCCTGAAGAAGATCGCCGTGCTGACGCCGCAGCCCGAAGTCCAGATCCGCGGCGACGGCGGCGCGAAGTACGAGGCGGTCGGCCGCATCATCTACGCCTGCCAGCGTGCCGGCATCGCCAAAGTGGGATTCATCACCGAGCCGCCGCCGAAGTCGGCCGGATGAGCGGGCCCCGGAGGAACGCGACATGGCAATGAACGTGGGGTACGGCGGCGGGTCGTCGGGCGACGGCGACGTCATGCTCGACATCAACACGACGCCGCTGATCGACGTCATGCTGGTGCTGCTCGTGATGCTGATCATCACGATCCCGATCCAGCTTCACGCGGTCAACCTCAACATGCCGATCGGCAACCCGCCTCCGCCGAAGGAGCTGCCGCAGGTGGTCAAGATCGACATCGACGACCGCGGCATCGTCTACTGGAACGGCGAGGTGGTGGCCGACCGTACGACCCTCGAGGACAAGATCAAGCTGGCCGCCGCGCAGCAGCCGCAGCCCGAGGTCCACCTCCGGCCGGACAAGGAATCGAAATACGCGGTTGCCGCCGGGGTCATGGCGTCGGCGCAACGCCTGGGGCTGACCAAGATCGGCATCGTCGGCAGCGAGCAGTTCATCCAATAGCGCCGGGCGCGAACCGCGACCGGCAGCCGGAGTCTCAAGACAGATGGATTTCGCACGACAGCAACGCGACCCGACCCGGCACCTGGTCGGCATCAGCGTCGTCATCCTGGTCCACGCGATCGTGATCTACGCGCTGGTGACCGGGCTCGCCCGCAAGGCGGTCGAGGTGATCAAGAAGCCGTTGACGGCGACGATCATCGAGGAGATCAAGCTTCCGCCGCCGCCACCCCCCCCGCCGCCGCCGAAGAAGATCGAGATCGCGCCGAAGCCGCCGCCGCCCGAGCAGCCCTACATACCGCCGCCCGACATCCCGCCCCCGGTCACTCCGGCCGAGCCGGTGATCGCGGCGCCGGTGATGACGCCGCCGCCGGCACCGTACGTTATCGAGCCGCCGCCACCACCCACGCCGGCGCCGGCACCGAAGCCCGCGATCCGCAAGGGCATCACGCCGATCACTCGCGTCGAGCCCACGTATCCGCGCGAGGCGATTCGCGCCGGCGTCGACCACGGTCTGGTCGTCGCGCACCTCGACGTCGACGAGAAGGGCAACGTCACCGCCGTTCACATCATCGAATCGAGTCCGCCGCGGGTATTCGACCGCGAAGTAACGCGTGCCCTGTCGCAGTGGAAATTCCAGCCCGGAGGCGACCGCTACATCGCGGAGATCGAAGTGAGCTTCAAGCTGAAGGACGAATAGTCCGGAAGCTCGGGTGCGTGCAAAAAAGGCCGCGGATCGCGGCCTTTTTTGTCGCCCTGCGTCAGGAGTCGCGGACTTCTAGCGAGTGCGCGCCGCGTAGAGCGTCGCGCCCCAGACGAAGGCCGCGCACAGCGCAAGCATCCCTGCCAGCTCGCGCAGGCCCAGCGGCCGGCTGACCAGCAGCCCGACCGCACCGCGAAATACGTCGTCGAAGATGCCCGGCACGGCGACGATCGCCGCGCCGGTGGCGACCAGCCACAGCAGCGCGATCGCAGGACGCCGCCACGCCGGCAACGCCGGGTAGGCGGGCGGCAGGGCAGACAGCACCCGCGCGCTGAATCCGTCGTCGGCGATGTAGTCGGCGCGATGGTCGCGGCCGGCAGTCCGCAATGCGGTATCGAGCCAGTCTTCGCGATCGTCGTCGTGGCTGTTCATGCTTTGGAGTCCCATGCCGCCAGGCGGACTTTGAGCTTCTGCTTGGCGCGCAGGATGTGCGTTTTCACCGTGCCGACCGGGCAGCCCAGCACCAGGGCGGCTTCCTCGTGCGACAGGTCGTTATGATAGCACTGCACGATCGCCGCCCGTTCCGCTTCGGACAAGCCTCGCATCGCCCGCTCGAGATCGACGCCCAGCGCCGCCTGGCGCGACAGGCCGCCCGCCGGCGCGGCGTCGACCGCCGGCAGCGTATCGGCATCGGCGTCGTCGGGCAGCGGCAGCTCCTTCGTCTTGCGCGCGTCGGCGAGGAAGACGTTGTACGCGATCCGGTACAGCCAGGTCGAAAACTTCGCCTCCTGCCGGAACGACTTCAGGTTTCGATACGCGAGCAGGAACGTCTCCTGCGCCAGGTCGTCGGCTTGCGCGAGATTGCCCCCGGTCAGCCGGCGCAGCGTCGAGCGCACGGCCGACTGATGCCGGCGCACCAGTTCGCCGAAGGCGTGGCGATCGTCCTGGACGACCGCACGGGCGATCAGCGCTGCGTCGCTGACCGGAGAAGTCGAAGTCACGAATGCCTGCCGGCGCGCGCATTGCCTCTGCTCAAGCTTTGCCGTCGCCGGTCATGCCGCCGGCTTGCTGCAGATGGCGATCTTCCAGCCACCACAGGGCGACGAAGGCGAGCCCGACGAAGATGAGCACCAGTCCGATCCAGTTCGGCGAGCCGTCGCTGGTCATCGAGTACAGCGATAGCGCGAATCCGATGGCGATCATGATCAGGCCCTTGCGCAGGTCCGACCATACCGCCCGCCGGCGCGACGCGACGACCTGCTGCACGGCCTCCGCGACGGCTGGTGCCGCCTTCGCCGGCGCTATGCCTGTCACGACCGCGTCGACCGCCTGCGCCGATGGCATGACGCCTTTTTCGGCCAGCTTGATCACCGCCTCGTTTTGCATCCGTGTCTTGCGCAGCTTGTACCAGATGATGCCGATCAGCACGAGGATCGGCGTCAGGAATATCGATCCCAGCACCAGGAAGATGACGCCGACGATCCACGGCGCCATGTCCATCGCCTGTCCGAACGAATCGAAATCGTCGATCCGGACGGAGCCGCGGCGATGGCGTCTGGAACTGCTCTT
>DATEFZ010000210.1:0-3466 GCA_035280325.1 Casimicrobiaceae bacterium | reverse complement strand
CGGTCAGCCTGTTCACCGCGATCTTCGCGCTGGCGCGCACCGTCGGCTGGATCGCGCAATGGAACGAGATGATCTCCGACCCCGACCAGAAGATCGGCCGGCCTCGCCAGCTCTACACCGGCGCCCGGCGGCGCGACGTGGCTCCGATCGGTCAGCGCAAGGGCTAGGAAAGACCGAGCGAGCGCTTGCGCCGCCCAGGGCACGCCCCGATATAGGTGAAGCCATGAGCACCGTCAGCACGACTGCGGAGCTGGAGCGCAGCAGCACATTGTTCGGCGGCAACGCGCCGTTCATCGAAAACCAGTACGAGATCTACCTCGGCGACCCCGGGGCGGTAAGCGCCGACTGGCGCGCCTATTTCGACAGCCTGCGCGGCGGCGCGCAGGACGTCGCCCACGCTCCGGTCGTCGATTCGTTCATCCAGCTCGCCAAGAACCGCCGGCTGGCCGCGCCGATGGTCGACGCGCAGGCGATGCACAAGCAGGTGCTGGTGCTGCGGCTGATCAGCAAATACCGCACGCTCGGCGTATTCCAGGCCGATCTCGATCCGTTGCAGCGCGTCGAGCGCCCGTACATCGCCGACCTCGACGTCGGGACCTACGGCTTCGCCGACGGCGACATGGACGCCGAGTTCGACGTCGGCTCGTACAAGGGCGCGCCCGAGGGCCGCACCCGGATGCGGCTGCGCGACCTGATCGCCGCGCTGCAGGAAACCTACTGCCGCACGTTCGCCGCCGAGTACATGTACATGAGCGACACGGCGCAGAAGCGATTCATCCAGGCTCGCCTCGAGCCGCTGCGCTCGCGGCCGAGCTATACGCCGGAGTTCCGCCGTCATATCCTCGAGCGCCTGACCGCCGCCGAGACGCTGGAGCGCTACCTGGGAACCAAGTACGTCGGCCAGAAGCGCTTTTCGGCCGAAGGCGGCGACACGATGATCCCGATGCTCGACCACCTGATCCAGAAAGCAGGCGCCGGCGGCGTGCAGGAGATGGTCATCGGCATGGCGCACCGCGGCCGGCTCAACGTCCTGGTCAACACGCTGGGCAAGATGCCGAAGGATCTGTTCGCCGAGTTCGAAGGCAAGCACCAGGACGACCTGCCGGCGGGCGACGTCAAGTACCACCAGGGTTTCTCGTCGGACGTCACCACGCCCGGCGGCCCGATGCACCTGACGCTGGCGTTCAATCCCTCGCACCTCGAGATCGTCGACCCGGTGGTAGAGGGCTCGGTGCGGGCGCGCCAGGACCGGCGCAAGGATTCGACCTTCGACCAGGTGATGCCGGTGCTGATTCACGGCGACGCGGCGATCGCCGGACAGGGCGTGGTGCAGGAGACGCTCAACCTGTCGCAGACGCGCGGCTACCGCACCGGCGGCACGATCCACCTGGTGGTCAACAACCAGATCGGCTTCACCACCTCGGACCCGCGCGACACCCGCGGCACGCTCTACTGCACCGACGTCGCCAAGATGGTCGAGGCGCCGATCTTCCACGTCAACGGCGACGATCCGGAAACCTGCCTGCTGGCGATCGAGGTCGCCACCGAGTTTCGCCGCCGCTTCGACAAGGACGTCTTCATCGACCTGGTCTGCTTCCGCAAGCAGGGGCACAACGAGGCCGACGAGCCGATGATCACCCAGCCGCTGATGTACAAGCGGATCCGCGAGCATCCGGGCACGCGGGCGCGCTACGCCGAGCGGCTGGTGAAGGACGGCGTGACCACCGCCGCGGACGCCGAGGCGATGATCGCCACCTATCGACAGGCGATGGACAAGGGTTATCACACCAACACGACGGTGCTGTCCAACTACAAGCCGCCGTTCGCGGTCGACTGGACCAGGTTCGTGGGCCGGCACTGGGCCGACGAGGCCGACACGACGGTGCCGCGGCAACGGCTCGCCGAGCTGGCGCGGCGCGTGACCGACGTGCCGCCGAATTTCAAGCTGCACCCGCGGGTCGAGAAGGTGATCGCCGAGCGCCGCGCGATGGGCGAGGGGAAAGAGCCCCTCGACTGGGGCATGGCCGAGACGCTGGCCTACGCGACGCTGCTCGACCAGGGGTTCGGCGTGCGGCTGTCGGGCCAGGACACCGGGCGCGGCACGTTCTCGCACCGGCACGCGGTGCTGCACGACCAGAACAGGGAAAAATTCGATGCCGGCACCTGGGTGCCGCTGCAGCACGTCAAGGACGGCCAACCCGATTTCGTGGTCATCGATTCGGTGCTGTCGGAGGCCGCGGTGCTCGGCTTCGAATACGGCTATGCGACGTCGGAGCCGAGCAAGCTGGTGGTCTGGGAAGCGCAGTTCGGCGACTTCGCCAACGGCGCGCAGGTGGTGATCGACCAGTTCATCGCCGCCGGCGAAGTCAAATGGGGTCGCGTCTGCGGGCTCACGCTGCTGCTGCCGCACGGCTACGAGGGCCAGGGGCCCGAGCACTCGTCGGCGCGGCCCGAGCGCTACCTGCAGCTTTGCGCTGAGCACAACATGCAGGTCTGCGTGCCGACGACGCCGGCGCAGATCTTCCACCTGCTGCGCCGGCAGATGGTGCGCAATTTCAGGAAGCCGCTGATCGTGATGAGCCCGAAGAGCCTGTTGCGGCACAAGGAGGCGGTGTCCACGATGCACGAACTCGCCGACGGCAGGTTCGAAACCGTGATCGGCGACGTCGAGCCGCAGGTCGCCGACGGCGTGCGGCGGGTGCTGGTCTGCAGCGGCAAGGTCTACTACGATCTGGCTGCGCACCGGCGCGAGCAGAAGATCGCCGACGTCGCGCTGATCCGCCTCGAGCAGCAGTACCCGTTTCCGCACGCCGACTTCAAGCGCGAGATCGCGAAATACCCGAACGCGCGCGAGGTCGTGTGGTGCCAGGAGGAACCGCAGAATCAGAGCGCCTGGTACCGGCTGCGCGCCTACATGCGCGCCGACATCGGCGAGGCGCAGGTGCTGGCGTACGCCGGCCGGCCGATCTCGGCCTCGCCGGCGGTCGGCTACATGGCCAAGCATCTCGAGCAACAGGAGCAGGTCGTCGACGACGCCTTCGCGGCCGGGCTGCGCTCGGGAGAGATGGTGACCGCGCATTGAGCGCGGCTAGGGCTCGGCACGACAGGATGAACGATGCTCACTGAAGTCAAGGTGCCGGTGTTGCCCGAGTCGATCACCGAGGCGACGCTGGTCGCCTGGCACAAGAAGGCCGGCGATGCCGTCCGCCGCGACGAGAACCTGGTCGACGTCGAGACCGACAAGGTCGTGCTCGAGCTGCCGGCGCCGGAGTCGGGCGTGCTCGCCGAGATCAGGCGCGGCGACGGCTCGACGGTGACCGCCCAGGTGGTGATCGCGGTGATCGACACCGCAGCCCAAGCCTCGGCCAAACCTGCGGCAGCGACGACGGGCGCGCCGACGGTTGCCGGCGCCGGCGCCAAACCGACTGCCCCCGCGCCGGCGGCGTCCGCTGCGGCAGCCGAGCCG
>DATEFZ010000209.1:0-2654 GCA_035280325.1 Casimicrobiaceae bacterium | reverse complement strand
CGCTGGTGCACGATTCCGGCGGGCAGGTCTACGTCGACGGCGCGAACCTCAACGCGCTGGTGGGGTTGGCGCGGCCCGGACGTTTCGGCGGCGACGTCAGCCACCTGAACCTGCACAAGACCTTCTGCATTCCGCACGGCGGCGGCGGGCCCGGCGTCGGTCCGGTCGCGGTCGCCGCGCACCTGGCCCGCTTCCTGCCCGGGCACCGCAGCCTGGCCGGAGTCGATGCCGGCGGCGTCGAGCGCATCGGCCCGGTGTCGGCAGCGCCGTACGGCAGCGCCGGCATCCTGCCGATCTCGTGGATGTATATCGCGATGATGGGCGGCGACGGCCTGAAAGCGGCGACCGAGTCGGCGATCCTGGCCGCGAACTACATCGCGAGGCGGCTCGCGCCGCACTATCCGGTGCTGTACTCCGGGCCGGGCGGGCTGGTCGCGCACGAATGCATCGTCGACCTGCGGCCGCTGAAGGACACGAGCGAGGTAACCGTCGAGGACGTGGCCAAGCGGCTGATCGATTACGGCTTCCACGCTCCGACGATGAGCTTCCCGGTCGCCGGCACGCTGATGATCGAGCCGACAGAGAGCGAGTCGAAAGCCGAGATCGACCGTTTTATCGCGGCGATGATCGCGATCCGCGACGAGATTCGCGCGATCGAGGAGGGACGGATGGATCGCGACGACAACGCGCTGAAGAATGCGCCGCACACCGCCGCGGCGCTGCTGGCGGCGGAGTGGGATCATCCTTACACGCGCGAGCAGGCGGCGCATCCGGCGCCGGGCCTCGAGGCCATCAAGTACTGGCCACCGGTCGGCCGAGCCGACAACGTCTACGGTGATCGCAACCTGTTCTGCAGCTGCGTGCCGCTGGCCGATTACGCCTGACGCATCGAAATGAAGCTGCTGGTTCTCGGCGCCGGCGTCGTCGGCACGACCACCGCGTGGTATCTCGCCGAGGCGGCCCACCAGGTCACCGTCGTCGAACGGCAGAGCGCCGCGGCGCTCGAGACCTCGTTCGCCAACGGCGGCCAGATCTCGGTGTCGCACGTCGAGCCGTGGGCGACGCCCGCCGCGCCGTGGAGGATCCTGCGCTGGCTAACGCAAGCCGACGCGCCGCTGCTTTTCCGCCCCAGCCTCGATCCCAGGCAATGGCTCTGGGGCCTCGAGTTCCTTCGCGAATGCCTGCCGTCGCGCACGCGGCGCAACATGCTGCAGATTCTCGCCATCAGCAAGTATTCAGGCGAGATGCTGCGCGAGCTGCGCCGGACGACCGGGCTCACCTACGACGATCTGCAGCGCGGCATCCTGCAGATCTACACCGACCCGGCCGGTTACGACGCCGCGGCAGCCGCGGCGAAGCTGGTGCGAAGCTACGGCATCGCGCGCGAGGTCAAGACCGCCGCCGAATGCGTGGCGATCGAGCCGGCGCTTCGCGCTCGGCGCGACTGGATCGTCGGGGGCACCTACACCGCGAGCGACGAGTCGGGCGACGCGCGCAAGTTCACGCAGGGCCTCGCCGCGCTCGCCGCGCGACGCGGCGTCGACTTCCGCTACGGCGTCACGATCGACCGGCTCGACGCCGCGGCCGGCAGCATCGCCGGTGTTGCGGTCCGCGCTGCGGATGGCGACGGCGCGACGCGTGCCGAAACGCTGACCGCCGACGCCTACGTCGCGTGTCTTTCCAGCCATACGGCGCGCCTGCTGCACCCGCTCGGCATCCCGGTTCCGGTCTATCCCGCCAAAGGCTATTCGGCCACGCTGCCGATCGTCGATCCGGCGGCAGCGCCGACGGTCAGCATGACCGACGACGCCAAGAAGATCGTGTTCACGCGGCTGGGGAATCGTCTGCGCGTCGCCGGCACGGCAGAGCTATCCGGCTACAAGCTCGATTTGAATCGCATCCGCTGCGAGGCGCTGACCCGGCGCGCGAGCGAGTGGTTCGGCACCGCGATCGATGCCGCGCGAGCCGAATACTGGACCGGCTTGCGGCCGGCGACGCCGTCGAACGTGCCGCTGATCGGCCGGACGCGCTATCCGAATCTGTACCTCAACACCGGCCACGGCACGCTCGGCTGGACGATGGCGGCGGGATCGGGCAAGGCCGTGGCGGAGCTCGTGTCGGGCCGCGTGCCCGACATCGGCTTCGATTTCGTCGGGTACCCGCGACGGGACGCCGGCCGTCGCTAGATCCAGGCTAGCTCAGGATCCAGATCACTGCGGCGAGCCACGCCAGCGCGGTCACCTGCAGATGGCGGTCGCCGACGAAGAGTCCGCTCGGATCCTCGGCGGCGCGGCCGCCGCCCAGCAGGTACAGGTAGCGGAACAGCGCATAGGTGACGATCGGCACGGTGTAGACAAGGTCGGCGCTGCCGTGCAGCGCGATCGTCTGCGGACTGATCGTGTACAGGCTGTATGCGATCAGCGTGCCGCTCGTGCAGACGACGATCAGGCGGTCGAGCAGCGCTGGCGAATACTCGGCCAGCACGGCGCGCCCGGCCGCCGGGCCGACGGCGGCGGCCTCGGCGCGGCGCTTGCCGAAACCGAGCAGCAAGGTCAGCATCAGCCCGCACATCAGGATCCAGGGCGAGGGCGCGATGCCGACCCCGACGGTACCGGCCAGCAGGCGCAGCAGGAATCCGATGGCGAGCGCGAACA
>DATEFZ010000208.1:0-2409 GCA_035280325.1 Casimicrobiaceae bacterium | reverse complement strand
CCTCCCGCCAGTAGCGCGACTGCGGCCAACGCCAGCGGGAGCTTCGAAAGCGAGGGAAAAGTGTTCAGCATGTCCATGGCGTGAATCCGAAAACGTTTGATCGAAGGCGGCGTGACGGCGTTCATGCGCACGCCAGCTCGCCGCGCAGCGAATGCGCGCGCGCGGCGGTGATGCGGATGTCGGCATAGCGGCCGACCAGGTCGCTGCCGCCGGCGAAATTGACGACGCGATTGCACTCGGTGCGCGCCGAGAGCTCGTTCTGGTCCCTGCTGGCGCGCCCGGTGACCAGCGCGCGCTCGATCCTGCCGACCATCGACCCGCTCCGCGCCGCGTACTGCGCGTCGATGCGCGCCTGCAGATGCGCGAGGCGGGACTGGGCGATCTCGCGCGACACAGGAGCGACGAACTCGGCCGCCGGCGTGCCCGGCCGGGGACTGTAGACGAAGCTGTAGCTGCCGTCGAAGCCGACCTCGTCGATCAGCCGCATCGTCAGCTCGAAATCCTGGTCGCTTTCGCCGGGAAAGCCGACGATGAAATCGGACGACAACGACAGTCCGGGCCGCGCCTTGCGCAGCCGGCGGACGATCGACTTGTATTCGAGCGCGGTGTAGCCGCGTTTCATCGCCGCCAGCACACGGTCTGAGCCCGACTGCACCGGCAGGTGGAGCTGCGAGACGAGCTTCGGCAGATCGGCGTAGGCGTCGATCAGCTGCTGCGACATCTCCTTCGGGTGCGACGTCGTGTAGCGAATCCGCTCGAGGTCATCCAGCTCGACGAGGTGCTCGAGCAGCATGGTGAAATCGGCGATCCGGCCGTCGCCCGCCGCGCCGCGCCAGGCGTTGACGTTCTGGCCGAGCAGCGTCACCTCGCGCACGCCCTGGTCGACCAGGTCGGCGACCTCGGTGAGCACGTCGTCGAGCCGCCGCGACACTTCCTCGCCCCTCGTGTAGGGAACGACGCAGAACGTGCAGTACTTGCTGCACCCTTCCATGATCGATACGAACGCCGACGCACCGTCGACTCGCGGCGGCGGCAGGCGGTCGAACTTCTCGATCTCCGGGAAACTGACGTCGACCTGCGGCTTGCCGGTCGCGCGGCGGCGCGCGATCAGCTCGGGCAGCCGATGCAGCGTCTGCGGCCCGAACACCACGTCGACGTAAGGCGCGCGGGCGACGATCGCCGCGCCTTCCTGGCTGGCGACGCAGCCGCCGACGCCGATGATGAGGTCGGGATTGGCGGCTTTCAGGTGGCGCACGCGGCCCAGGTCGTGGAAAACGCGCTGCTGCGCCTTGTCGCGCACCGAGCAGGTGTTGAACAGGATGACGTCCGCCTGGTCCGGTCGCTCGGTCGGCGCGAGGCCTTCCGCAGCGTGCAGCACATCGGCCATCTTGCTCGAGTCGTACTCGTTCATCTGACAGCCGAACGTGCGTATGTACAGCTTGCGGCTCACGGAAAAGCGGCGGGGGCGCCTCGTGTTCGTCGGGGGGCGACGATTATAGCAGCCCTGGCGGATCATCCGCCCGGCCGCCGCGACCAGGCGGTATACTCTCCGACATCAGGTGTCTGCCGCGTCGTTTCCGGCGCGGCAGGTGAAACGGGAAGCCGGTGCGTTCGAGGGATCGACCCTTGAGCAATGCCGGCGCTGCCCCCGCAACGGTGTGCCGGTGCGGGCGGTCCGAGATGCCACTGTGGCCCGGAGCCTTCCGGGGCATGGGAAGGCGGACCGTCCGGTGCCTGGATTGTTCAGGCGCGTGCCGGCGAGCCCGGAGACCGGCCTGCCCCGGAGGCCTCGCGTCGATGACGCCGGCCGTCCGGACTTTCAGGCGCATCGCGGGAGGCGGTGTCCGGCCGGACGCCGTTTCCTTGCGCCCGCCGAACGTGTTTCTTCCGCGTTGCAATGTTCGCAACGGTCATTCGCCGTGCGGGGACGCACGGGCGAACGGAGAAATGCGATGGCCCGTCCTGTGCCCCTTACCCTGCACCTTGCCCTGCTTGCTTTCCTCGCCTGTTGCAATACCGCACCCGTGCTGGCGCAGACTCGCGCGTTCCCGCTCGACGCGCTGGTGGTCACCGCGGCTCGATCGCCGCAGCCGATCGCCGACCTGGTCGCCGACGTCACCGTCATCGACGCCGACGAGATCGCGCGGGCGGGCGCGCAGAGCCTCGCCGAGCTGTTGCGCCGCGTGCCGGGTGTCGAGATCGTGATGAACGGCGGCCCGGCCGCGACCAGCGGCGTTTTCCTGCGCGGCGCCAACACCAACCAGACGCTGGTGCTGATCGACGGCTTGCGCGTCGGGTCGTCGACCTCGGGCACCGCGGCGCTGGAAGCGATCCCGCTCGACGCGATCGATCACATCGAGATCCTGCGCGGGCCGGCGTCGAATCTGTACGGCGCCGACGCGATCGGCG
>DATEFZ010000207.1:0-2217 GCA_035280325.1 Casimicrobiaceae bacterium | reverse complement strand
TTCCGGTGGGAGCGGTGGCCGTCTGCGACGGACGCATCGTCGGACGCGGCGGCAACACGCCCATCGCCGCAAGTGACCCGACCGCGCACGCCGAGATCGCCGCGCTGCGCGACGCGGCGCGCGCGCTCGGCAACTATCGGCTGCCCGGGTGCGAGATGTACGTCACGCTCGAGCCCTGCGCGATGTGTGCCGGCGCCATCCTGCATGCCCGGCTCGCCCGGCTGGTGTTCGGCGCGTCCGACCCGAAAACCGGCGCCTGCGGCAGCGTGATCGACCTCTTCGCCGAACGCCGGTTCAACCACCACACGCGAGTGACCGGCGGCGTCGCGGCCGAAGCCGCGGCGCGACTGCTGGCGGCGTTTTTCGCCGCCCGTCGCTGATCGTCCGATCGTGGCGAGGATCCGCGGCGTCGGACTCTACGCCCCGGCCGGATTCGTGACCGAGCCCAAGGCGATCGACCGCGCGATCGCGCGACTCGAAGCGACCGGTCGCCGCGTCATCGTCGACCCGACGGTGAGGCGCCGCTGGCAACGCTTCGCGGCGCCCGACGACGAGCGGCTGGCCGCCGTGACGAGGATGGCCGACGATGCGGGCGTCGACCTGGCGATTGCGGTGCGCGGCGGCTACGGCTGGTCGCGACTGCTCGATCGCATCGACTTCGCCGCGCTGGCCGCGGTGGGCAAGTGCTGGCTCGGCCATAGCGACTTCACCGCCTTCCAGCTCGCCGCGTGGACCCACGCCCGCATGGTCAGTTTCTCGGGGCCGATGGCGGCGTACGATTTCGGCGCCGCATCGCCGTCGTCGTTCACGCTCGAGCATTGCTGGGGACTGCTCGACGCCTCGAGCTACGAGATCGAGTTACCGCTCGATGGACCGGACTTCGACGCCACCGGCACGCTCTGGGGCGGCAACCTGGCGATGGTGGCGCATCTTGTAGGTACGCGCCATTTCCCGCACATCGACGGCGGCCTGCTGGCCCTCGAGGACGTCGGGGAGCATCCCTACCGGATCGAGCGGATGCTCTACCAGCTCCATTTCGCCGGCATCCTGGCGCGACAGCGCGCGGTGCTGCTGGGCAGCTTCAACGGCTTCGAACCGTCGCCGAACGACAACGGCTACGACCTGGCGACTGCAATCGGGCAGGCGCGCGAGCGCTTCGGCGTGCCGATTTTCTGCGGACTGCCTTTCGGCCACTGCCGCGACAAGTTGACGCTGCCGTTCGGCGGCCGCTGCGAGCTTGCCGTCGCCGGCGGCCGCGCCCGGATGCGCCTGTCGGACTACGGTCAGGTTCCTTAGCCTGCGTCGACGCGATACTCGAACGAGACTTCGCCGGTGGCATGGCCGCCGGCATCGAAGCTTCTTTCGATCACTTGCGCCGTGCCGTCGGTGCCGAGGGTGAACACGGTCGAGCAGCGCGTGCCGTATTCCGGGCTGACCACGAACGCCGATGACAGCAGACGCTCCCAGGCTCTCGACAGGCCGGTCGAAGGCAGCATCGACTCCTCGGCCGGCTCGCGGTCGGCCAGCAGCGCGAACGCCGCCTCGGCCGACGGCTTCGAATCGGCCAGCCAGGCCGCGAGCCGCATCCTGCCGCGGATCAGCTTCGGCCACGGGGTATCGAGCAGGTGGTTGGACAGCCCGTGAATGCCGGCGCTTAAAGCCAGCGCCCCGCTGGCGCGGTTCGACGCGAACGCCGCGTTTGCTACCGTTCCGACCAACAGGTTGAAGCCATGGTAGCGACCGCCGCGAGAGAGGAGTGCGGCGGCAGCGGACAAGGGCGAGGACGACGCGTGCAGGAGTCCGGTCACCAGCGTTCCGCGCGACGGCGCGCTGGCGTCGCGCGGAACGCCCTCGCGGAAATTGGTGACCAGCGCCCAGCGGCCGGTGCGCGTCACGCCGAACCAGGTACCGCCCGCGACCAGGTCGCGGCCGGCCAGCACGCCGTCGTCCCACCAGTGCGCGGGCGCCGCAGCGCGGCCATGGAACTCGTCGCGATTGGCCGCTATCACGCAGCGGTAGAGCGGGTGCGCGTCGGGCGCGATGAGCGCCAGGCACATCGAATCAGCTATCGCCGTTGGCGACGAAACGCTCGATCGTGCGCCGCGCGCCGGGCGCGAGGAACCGTGCGAAGCAGTGCGCGGCGATGAGCTCGTCGAGGATCGCTTCGAAGCGTACGGGTTCGCGCACGTTCTCGTAGACTTCCATCCAAAGGAGCGG
>DATEFZ010000206.1:0-3012 GCA_035280325.1 Casimicrobiaceae bacterium | reverse complement strand
CAAGCCGCCGTCGCGGCCACGCGGGACTTATGCAGAGGTTCCCTAAGCCGTTCGCCGGCGGCGCCTACCAGCGGCCGAGGCCGTCGGACCCGAGCCGGGGCTCGAGCGCGGCGCGCCTGAATGCCGACAGCGCGGCGCGATCGAGACCGTCGGCGGCGATCGCGTCGTGCCGCAGCAGGCAGTCGAGAGCAACCAGACTCGCGTCGGCGGTCAGCGCGTCGTCGCCGGCATCGATCGCGATCAGGCGCGCCGCCTCGTCGAAGCTCACCAGCCGGTGCTCGACCGCCTCGCCGTCGCGGTTGGCGGGAACGAAGTCGCCGTCGAGCGCCAAGTCGTAGACGAATATCGTCTCGCGCTGCAAGCCCTGCGGCTGCGGCCGGCAGATATCGAGGCTTCCGGCGTCGCGCGCCGACGCCGCCAGCGCGGCCGGGATGCCCGCTTCCTCCCACGCTTCCTTGACCAGCGTGTCGCGCACGCCGTAGCCGGTGGCGATTCCGCCTCCGACCAGGTTGTCGAGCAGACCCGGATCGATCGCCTTGGCCGGGCTGCGGCGTGCGAGCCACATCGACCTGCCGCCGGCGTTCGCGACCAGGCCGTTGACGTGCACCGCGTAGGTGTGGACGCCGAAGTACCGCGCCGCCGCGCGCTCGATATCGAGCAGGGGATCGTCGCCGAAAGCCGCCGTCACCGAATAGCGCTCGTCGCGCCATGCCGATAGCCGGCCTTCGCCGGCGAGCGCGCGCGCGACGCGCTCGAGCGCGGTGGTTCGCGCGAGGCAGTCGGCGAGCGATCGCGCGATCGCCAGCTCGCGGCCGGCGATCTCGAACACGTCGTTGCACGCGGCGACGCGTGCGGCGCGTCCGGCATCGAGCCAGCCCGCGGTCGTCGCGTCCGCCATCCAGCGAACGTAGCTGCCCTGCGGCGGCGCCAACGCCGGCCCGAGCCGCGCCCGGATCGCGGGTACAATGCCGTCCGCCGTCATCCGCAAATTGTAGCTTTCGCCCACGCCGCCGTGTCGTCCGACGTCCTTGCGCTGTTCGATCTCGACCACACGCTGCTGGCGGGGGACTGCGACGAAGCCTGGGTCGCGTTTCTGATCGGCGAAGGGATCCTCGAGCGCGAGCGCTTTGAGCGCGGCAACCGCGTCGTCACCGAGCGCTACCGCCGCGGCGAAGTCGGCGTGCTGGAGTTCACCGAGTTCTACACCTCGACCCTGGCCGGCCGCGATCCCGCCGCGCTCGACGATCTGCGCGAGCGCTACCTCGCGCAGTCGATACGTCCGGCGATCAGCGCGAGTGCCCGCGCGCTGGTCGAGCGGCATCGGAACGCCGGCCACCTGATCGTGCTGACCACGGCAGCCAATCGCTTCCTGTCCGCGCCGATCGCCGCCGAACTGGGCTTCGAGCACCTGATCGCGACCGAGCCGGCGATTGATGGCGGACGCTTCACCGGCGCAGTGGCCGGAACGCCGAACATGCGCGAAGGCAAGATCGCTCGGCTCGACCAATGGCTCGCGCAACGCGGAACCAACCTCGACAGCTTCCGCGAGAGTTGGTTTTACAGCGATTCGCGCAACGATATTCCACTTTTGTCACGGGTGACGCATCCGGTGGCGGTGAATCCCGATCCCGCGCTGGCGGCGCTGGCGCGAGCGCATCGCTGGCCGGTGCTCGAGATCCGGTAACATGCGCAGCTTTCGCGCCGACGGCAACCGACGATGAACGCAAGGACCCTCGACGGCAAAGTGCTGGCGGCGCGACTGAACGCCGAGCTGGCGAATCGCGTCGCCGCCCGCATCGCCGCCGGCGGCCAGCGCCCGGGGCTCGCGGTCGTCCTGGTCGGCGACAACGCGGCGTCGCAGATCTACGTGCGCAACAAGCGCAAGTTCACCGAGACGGTCGGCATGCTGACGTTCTCGCACGATCTGCCGGCGACGACGTCCGAGCCCGAGCTGCTGGCGCTGGTCGGAGCGCTAAACGCCGACCCGACGGTCAACGGCATCCTGGTCCAGCTGCCGCTGCCCAAGCACATCGATCCGGAGCGGGTGACCGAGCGCATCGATCCCAGGAAGGACGTCGACGGCTTCCATCCGTACAACGTCGGCCGGCTGGTGCTGAAGCGTCCGGTGTTGCGGCCGTGCACGCCGTACGGCTGCATGCGGCTGCTGGCGGAGACCGGCGAAGACCTGGTCGGCAAACACGCGGTCGTCATCGGCCAGTCGAACATCGTCGGCCGGCCGATGGCGCTCGAGCTGCTGATGGCGCGTTGCACGGTGACCGTCTGCCATTCGGCGACGCGCGAATTGCCGGACATCGCGCGCCAGGCCGACGTGCTGGTGGCCGCGGTCGGCAAGGCCTCGTTCGTTGCCGGCGACTGGATCAAGCCCGGAGCGATCGTCATCGACGTCGGCATGAATCGCGACGGCGCGGGCAGGCTCTGCGGCGACGTCGACTTCGCCGCCGCCGCGGCGCGCGCGGGCTGGATCACGCCGGTGCCGGGCGGCGTCGGGCCGATGACCATCGCGATGCTGCTGGCCAATACGCTGCGCGCGGCCGAGCTGCAGGCGTCCTGACGCCTGCATGCAACACGGCTACTTCGGCGGCGCGGGAAACTGCACGTACGGCGGTGGCGGCTCCTTGTCCGGCGGCAGGTACGCCGGCGCCTCGGACCCCGCCGGCCCAAGGTGGCGAATGTAGCGATAGACGTCGCGCAGGTCGGCGTCGGTCATGTGGTGCAGTGCCCACGACGGCATCGGCGGCCGGAACTCGGAGGTCTTGGCGAGCTTTAACCAGGCCGCTTCGCTCAAGGTCGAGATGAACAGGCGCAGATTCGGCGCGTACGTCGTGCCCCACGGGCCGCGCCAGCCGAGCCGATCGCCGGTCAGCCAATCCTTTTCCGGCACCTTGCCGCCGCTCTCAGCGTAGCCGGGCGTATGGCAGTCGTTGCAGCCGGCGATTGCGACGACATAGCGGCCGCGGTCGATCGACTTGCGGTCTGACTTTGCCGGCCGGG
>DATEFZ010000205.1:0-12670 GCA_035280325.1 Casimicrobiaceae bacterium | reverse complement strand
CGACACGCGCACCGGCGACGCCGTCCCCTCCTTCAGGAACAGCGCCTGGTCGCGGTTGATGCGGATCTCCATCGGGGCGACCGGCGTGGTCAGCTCGCCGCCGACGCTGGGCAGCTTGATCTCGCCCGGCGTGATCAACGGTGCGGTGATCATGAAGATCACCAGCAGCACCAGCATCACGTCGATGTAGGGAACGACGTTGATCTGGTTGATCGATTTGCGCGGGTGCCGCATCGGCTTCGGGCGTCCTCTAGCCCTGCCGCTGCAGGATGTTCGAGAACTCCTCGATGAAGGTCTCGAAGCGGGTCGCCAGCCGGTCGACGTCGTGGGTGTAGCGGTTGTACGCGACGACGGCCGGAATCGCGGCGAACAACCCGAGCGCGGTCGCGATCAATGCTTCAGCGATGCCGGGCGCGACCTGCGCCAGCGTTGCCTGGCTCACGTTCTGCAGGCCGCGAAACGCATTCATGATGCCCCACACGGTGCCGAACAGCCCGATGTACGGGCTGACCGAGCCGACGGTGGCGAGACCGGACAGATTGGCTTCCAGCGCGTCGATCTCGCGCTGATACGAGGCGCGCATCGCACGGCGCGCGCTGTCCATCGTCGCCGCCGACGAGGAACCCTGCTTGCGGTGCTTGGAGAATTCGCGGAAGCCGGCGGAAAAGACGCGCTCGAGCGCGCCGCCGTCGCGCGACTGGCTCGCGCGCTGGTAGAGCGCATTCAGGTCGCCGCCCTTCCAGAATTCGTCTTCGAACGTGTCGGTGCCGGATTCGGCCCGGCGCAACGCGAACATCTTGAGGAATATCTGCCACCACGACCACAGCGACAGGATCAGCAGCAGCGCCAGCACCGCCTGGACGACGACGCTGGCGTGCACGACCATGGCGACAAAGGACAGATCGGGGTGCAGGTTCAAGCCGTGTGCCTCGGGAGAGTAGGTGGGCGTTTGCGCCCGCCGGAGAAGGAGTCGACCGTCGCGCTCATTCGCTGAACAGCGATCCGGCGGCTGCCGGCGGCGCCAGGCCGAAATGCCGGTACGACAGCGCGGTGGCGACCCGGCCGCGGTTGGTCCGCTGCATCAGGCCCTGCTGGATCAGGAATGGCTCGAGCACGTCCTCGATCGTGTCGCGCTCTTCGCCGATGGCCGCGGCGAGATTGTCGATGCCGACCGGGCCGCCGGCGAACTTGTCGAGCATGCAGCGCAGCAGCTTGCGGTCCATGACGTCGAGGCCGATGGCGTCGACGTCGAGCATCTGCAGCGCTTCCTCGGCGACGGCGCGGTTGATCCTGCCCGCGGCGCGCACTTCGGCGAAGTCGCGCACCCGGCGCAGCAGCCGGTTGGCGATGCGCGGCGTGCCGCGGGCGCGGCGCGCGAGCTCCATCGCCCCGTCGGCGTCGATCGGAATCTCGAGCAATCGCGCCGAACGGTTGACGATCCTGGTGAGCTCGGCCGGAGTGTAGAACTCGAGCCGGGCAACGATGCCGAACCGATCGCGCAGCGGATTGGTCAGCATGCCGGCGCGGGTGGTCGCGCCGACCAGCGTGAACGGCTGCAGATCGAGCTTGAGCGAGCGCGCGGTGGGGCCCTCGCCGATCATGAAGTCGAGCTTGAAGTCCTCGAGTGCCGGATACAGTATCTCCTCGACCACCGGCGACAGGCGATGGATTTCGTCGATGAACAGCACGTCGTGCGGCTCGAGGTTGGTCAGCATCGCCGCCAGGTCGCCGGCGCGCTCGAGCACAGGCCCCGATGTCTGCCGCAGATTGACCCCGAGCTCGTGGGCGATGATGTGCGACAGCGTCGTCTTGCCCAGTCCCGGCGGCCCGAACAGCAGCACGTGATCGAGCGCTTCGTTGCGCCTTTTCGCGGCCTCGATGAAGATCGAAAGCTGGCCGCGGATCTTCTCCTGGCCGACGTACTCGTCGAGCGCACGCGGACGCAGCGTGCGGTCGAGCGCTTCTTCCTGCGGGCTGACCGGCGCGGCGGCGATCAGGCGGTCGGTCTCGATCATGCGCGTATTATGCCTGCAGCGACCAGCCGGCGTGATCCGGTCATGCCTTGGCCAGCAGCTTGAGCGCCTGGCGGATGCCGTCGCCGACGGCGATGCCCTCGGGCAGCTCCTTGACCGCGCGCGCGGCTTCCTTGTCGCTGTAGCCGAGCGACAGCAGCGCGTTGACCACGTCGGCGGCGACCGGCGCCGGGCGATGCACGCCGACGGTGGTCACGAGCTCGATGCCGAGCTTGTCCTTGAGCTCGAGCAGCAGTCGCTCCGCGGTTTTCTTGCCGATGCCCGGAATCCTGGTCAGCCGGCCGGTGTCCTGCGCGCTCACCGCTTGCATCAGCTCGGCGACCGACAGCCCCGACAGCACCGACAGCGCGATGCGGGCGCCGATGCCGCTGATGCGGATGAGCTGGCGAAATGCGCGGCGCTCGCTCTCGGAGCTGAACCCAAACAGCAGCTGCGCGTCCTCGCGCACGACCAGGTGGGTCAGCAGCGTGAGCCTGGCGCCGACGTCGGGCAGGTTGTAGAAAGTGCTCATCGGAACGTCGATTTCGTAGGCGACGCCCTGGACGTCGAGCAGGATTTGCGGCGGGTTCTTCTCGAGCAGCGTTCCGGCGAGGCGGCCGATCATGGCGCGAATTATCGCATGCGCGGCGCCGAGAGCAGCGAGCCGGGGGCGGCGCTGTGCTCCGCTACGCGAGCTCGCGCAGGTGCGTAGCGACTTCGGAAAGCGAGCCGAGCACCGCGAGACCGCGAGCAGCAAGCGACGGGCTCGGCGGATAGATGTCGGGAATCATCAGCGGCGTCATCCCGGCGGCCCAGGCGGCTGCAACCCCCGGCTCCGAGTCTTCGAGCACCACGCAGCCGGCGGGTGCGATGCCGATGGTCGCTGCGGCGGCGAGCAGGATGTCCGGCGCCGGCTTGCCGCGCGCGACATCGTCGCCGCCGACGACTGCAGCGAATCGATGCAGCAGCCCGGCGCGCTCGAGCTTGGCGCTTGCGCGCTCGCGCCGGGTCATCGTCGCGACCGCCCGCGGCACAAGGCGCTCATCGAGCAGCTGCAGAAGCTCGTCGAGGCCGGGCTTGACCGCAATGCCCTCGGCAGCGACCAGCGCATCGTAGCCGGCGTGCCACGCGCTCATCAGCGCATCGGCCGGATAGTCGTGGCCGTGCCGTTGGCGGATCAATGCGATGCAGTCGCCGGCGCTGCGTCCGATCATCTGCCGGCAGAGGTCGCGATCGAACTCGCGGCCGAAGCCTTGCGCGGTGCCTTCCCAGGCGCGCAGCGCCAGCGATTCGGTGTCGAGGATCAGGCCGTCCATGTCGAAAATGACGGCCGCGGGAAAGGCGTCGATCAAAGCAATCGGCCGCGGCGCACCCGGTAGCTGCCGCGCGTGGCGCCGATGCCGGCGCCGCCGTGGGCATGGCAGATCGCGCAGGCCAGCGCGTCGGCGGCGTCGGCTGAAGGCGCAGCCGGCAGCGCGAGCAGCCGCCTGACCATCTCCTGCACCTGCTCCTTGGCCGCCTTGCCGTGCCCGACGACCGCCTGCTTGACCTGCAGCGCCGTGTACTCGCTGACCGGAAGCTCGGCCAGCACGGCAGCGGCGATCGCCGCGCCACGCGCCTGGCCGAGCAGCAGCGTCGACTGCGGATTGACGTTGACGAAAACCTTCTCGACCACGACTTCGGTGGGCAGGTGAGAGCCAATGACGCTGGTGAGATCGTGCAGGATCAGCTTCAGCCGCTCCGGCAATTCGCCGGAAGCGTTGCGGATGCAGCCGCTGGTGACGTACTGCAGCCGATTGCCGGCGCAGACGATGACCCCAAAGCCCGTCACCCGAAGACCTGGGTCAATGCCCAATATCCGTCGCGGGTGACTGGTTTCTGTGGAGGCTAACATGAGCCGCAGGCGAATGTTATGCCGGAGCTAAAGCCCGTCACCCGAAGACCGGGATCAATGCCCAATATCCGTCGCGGGTGATGGCTCGGTACCGTGGCTAACATGCGCCGCGCCGGTCGATGTTCATGCCTCCTCGATGACCGCAGTCGTGTAGACGTCCTGCACGTCGTCGAGGCCTTCCAGCGCGTCGAGCAATCTCTGCATCGTGACGGCGTCCTCGCCGCGGAGGTCGACTTCCACCGTCGGCTTCATCGTCACCTCGGCGAAATCCGACTTGAGCCCGGCGCCGGCCAGCGCCTGCCTGACGCCGACCAGATCGTGCGGCGCGGTGATCACTTCCGACGAGCCGTCGTCATGGCTGACGACATCCGCGGCGCCGGCGTCGAGCGCGGTCTCGATCAGCTTTTCCTCGTTGGTGCCGGGGGCGAAGAGGATCTGCCCGCAATGCCGGAACAGGAAGGCCACCGAGCCGTCGGTGCCCAGATTGCCGCCGAACCTGGAGAAGGCATGGCGCACGTCGGCGACGGTGCGCGTCCGGTTGTCGGTCAGGCAGTCGACGATGACGGCGGCACCTCGAATGCCGTAGCCCTCGTAGCGCACTTCCTCGTAACTCGACTCGTCGGTGCCGCCCGCGCCGCGCCTGATCGCGCGCTCGATCGTGTCCTTGGGCATGTTGTTGTCGGTCGCCTTGTCGACCGCCAGCCGCAGCCGCGGATTGGTCGAGGCGTCGGGGCCGCCGAGCTTGGCCGAAACGGTGATCTCCCGGATCAGGCGCGTGAAGATCCTGCCGCGCCGGGCGTCGGTGGCGGCCTTGCGGTGCTTGATATTTGCCCACTTGCTGTGGCCGGCCATCGTGCCTGCCCGAGACTCCCGATCGAGCGCGAATTATAGCGCCGGGCCGAACGCCCCGCGCCTTGGGTCGCGAGTCGTCGCGGCCGCTACAGCAGCTGCTGCTGCTTGAGAAAGCGGGTGATCGCAGTCAGCCGCACTTCGCTGTCGTTGATCTCGAGCATGCTCTGCTTGATCGTGGCCGGCAGCGGCAAGAGCTCGGCCAGCCGGTAGCCGACCCAGCTCGCGTCGTCGAGCGCCGGATCGCCGGCGAAGTGCTCGCGCCCGACGCGGTTGACCATCAGCTCGAGCAGCTCGGCCAGCGGCCGGTGGATCTCGGACAGCGCCAACCGCGGCTCGGCGGCGAGCGGCGTGGCCTCGGCCACGACCAGCCCGTCGTCGGCGATCCGGTGCGACTGCACCTGGAATCGCTCGCTGCCTTCGGTCTTCAACTGCAGGATGCCCAGTTGCGGCATGTCCCACGATGTGATGCGCGCCAGCGTGCCGATCGGCGCGAACTCGCGCGCCGCGGGCGCGCTGCGGCGCGCGACCTCGTCGCCGCGGGTCAGCAGACAGACGCCGAACGGCTGATCGTCCTTGAGGCAGCGTTTGGTCATGTCGATATAGCGCTGCTCGAATACCTTCAACGGCAGCAGTCCGCCGGGAAACAGCACCGTCTTCAGCAGGAACAGCGGCAGGGTCAGCGGCTCGCGCGACGGCGCGGCGCGACGGAAAGGCGGCATGTCCGTCAGGCGCGCTCGATCCGCTGCGGCTCGGGACGCGCGCCCCAGCGCGGCCCGAGCTCGTGCCGGACGCCGAGCTGGTCGAGGGTGCGCGCAACGACGAAATCGACCAGGTCGTCGATCGTTTGCGGGTGGCCGTAGAAGCCGGGCGCCGGCGGCAGGATGACCGCGCCGGCGCGGGCGAGCTGCAACATGTTCTCCAGGTGGATCGCCGATAGCGGCGTCTCGCGCGGCACCAGCACCAGCGGTCGCTTTTCCTTGAGCATGACGTCGGCGGCGCGCTCGATCAGATTGTCCGCGAGGCCCGATGCGATCGCGCCCAGCGTTCCCATGCTGCACGGGCAGATCGCCATCGCGTTGGCCGGATTCGATCCGGAAGCGACCGGGCTCATCCAGTCCTCGCGGCCGAACACGGTGAGCTGGCCGGGCTGCGCGCGATAGCGCTCGGCGAAGTAGGCGGCGGCAGCGGCCGGCTGCGTGGGCAGCGCGAGATCGAGCTCCTGGCGGGCGACGATCTGCGCCGCCGAGGAATAGAGCAGGAAGACGCGGATGCGCGCCGCCAGCAGGCATTCGAGCAGCCGCAATCCGTACGGCAATCCCGATGCGCCGGTGAAAGCGACAGTGACGATCTCAACTGCGGGCATCGAGCGATTCTAGCCTATTGGCCCGCCCGGGCCGGGGCGACGATGCAGACTTTGCCGCGAGTCGTCAGCCGATCTCGCGGTGGCGCGTCTGCACCTGGTATCGGCCGGTGAACGCCTGCGCCAGTCGCTCGGCCAGGTAGACCGAGCGGTGCCGGCCGCCGGTGCAGCCGATGCCGACGGTCAGATAGTTGCGATTGTCGCGCGCGTAGTCCGGCAGCCAGCTGGCAACGAAATGGTAGATGTCGGTATACATGCGCTCGACCTCGGGGTGAGCGTCGAGATACTCGATCACCGCCGCGTCCTTGCCGGTCAGCGCGGCGAGCGCCGGTTCGTAGTGCGGATTCGGCAGGCAACGCACGTCGAACACCAGGTCGGCATCGAGCGGAATGCCGTGCTTGTAGCCGAACGACTGGAACAGCAGGGTGATGCGAGACGGGTCGACGCTGATAAAATCCTTGATCCAGCGGCGCAGCGCCGCCGCCGGCAGGTCGCTGGTGTCGAAGCTGTAACCCACCGACCGCACGTCGGCCAGCCGCGAGCGCTCGAATTCGATCGCTTCCTGCAACGTGCGCTCGTCGCTGGAGAACGGATGCCGGCGCCGGGTCTCCGAGAAGCGCTTGACCAGAGTCTCGATCTTGGCATCGAGGTAGACGAAGCACACTCTCCAGCCATCGGCGCGCGCCGCGTCGATCTCCGCCTGCAGCCCGGCGAGCGCGGGATCGGTCTTGACGTCGAGCGAGATCGCGACGCGCTCCTGCCGCGCGCTTTTCAGGTGACCGAGCAGGCCGCCGAGCTGCGTCGACGGCAGGTTCGACACCGCGTAGTAGCCGCTGTCCTCGAGCGCCGCCAGCGCGACGCTCTTGCCGGAGCCGGAAACGCCGGCGATCAGGACCAGGTCCATGTCGCGTCGTCCGGCCGATGCGTCCGCTGCCGAGGGCGACGACGCATCGTTGTCAGCCTCCGTCTTCCATCAGCTTCTGCTGTCGCTCGATGAATTCCTTGGTGCTGTCGATGCCGCGCTGATTGAGCACGAAATTGCGCACGGCGGCCTCGACCAGCACCGCCAGGTTGCGCCCGGCGGCCACCGGAATCGTCACCTTGCGAATCGGCACGCCGAGGATTTCCTGGAAGGTCGCGCTGACCTGCAGCCGGTCGAGCTCGGAGAACTGCTCGTCGCTATGGTCCTCGAGGTGGACCATCAGCTTCAGGAGCTTGCGCGGCCGCACCGCAGTCTCGCCGAAGATCGTCCGGATGTTGAGCACGCCGATGCCGCGCACTTCGAGGAAATCCTTGAGCACCGCCGGACAGCGGCCTTCGAGCGTGTCGGGCGAGATGCGGTACAGCTCGACGATGTCGTCGGCGACCAGGCCGTTGCCGCGCGAGATCAGCTCCAGCGCGAGCTCGCTCTTGCCTATCGCCGACGCGCCGGTGATCAGCACGCCCATCTCGAGCACGTCGAGAAAGACGCCGTGCATCGAAGTCGATTCGGCGAGCATCCTGGAAAGGTAGAGCCGGATCACGTCGACGACGTGCGGCGAGGGCTGCGGCGAAACCAGCAGCGCCATGTGGTGCTGGTTGCAGGCGTCGAGCAGATGCTTGGGTATCTCCTCGCCGTTGGCGACGATGATCGCCGCGAGGTCGGTGGTGAACAGCCGGCCGATCGACTGCTGCAGCGCGTCTTCGGGCAGCCCGCGCAGATAGCTCGCTTCGGCTGCGCCGATCATCTGCACGCGGAACGGATGAATGAAGTTCATGTGCCCGACCTGGCCGATCGTCGGCTTGAGCTCGGCCTCGCCGGTCAGTATCCGGTTGCCGCCCTGCCGGCCGGCCAGCCAGGTCATCTCGAGACGCTCCTGGTTGTCGGCGATCAGGCGTTCGATGCTCACCTGTCGCATGGCGCCGCCCTGATTCATTGAGGTCCGGACTGCCACGAGGCGAACACCTCGCGCACCTCGGCCGGATCGGCGGCCCGCGCGACCTGCTCGCGAAACGATCGCTCGCTGAACATCTGCGCCAGCTCCGACAGGAGCTGCAGGTGCTCCTCGGTCGCCTGCTCGGGCACCAGCAGCACGAATACCTGCTCGACCGGCTTACCGTCGGGAGCGTCGAACGGGATCGGCTGCAGCGGACGGACGAAAGCGCCGGTCGCCTGCTTGAGGCCCTTGATGCGGCCGTGCGGGATGGCGATGCCCTGGCCAAGCCCGGTCGAGCCGAGCCGCTCGCGCGCGAACAGGCTGTCGAACACGACCGAGCGCGCGATCTGCGATTGCGTCTCGAACAGCTGGCCGATCTGCTCGAACAAGCGCTTCTTGCTGCTCGCGTCGAGGTTGAGCGCGATGTTGGCTTCCGGCAGCAGCGGCGCGATCTGGTTCATCGTCTCGGGAACCGACGGGATGCGAAACGGGCCGCGATCCGGGGAATCTCCGAAACAGATCCCGCGTCCGCTGCGCCGGGCGCGATTATACGCCGCGGCGGCGAATCTATCGCGGCCGCGACTTAGCCGCGCCGACGCGGCCGCTGCGCTTGACTGCGCCAGGCTCGTGGCGATGGCCGTTTCTCTTTTCCTTGTGCCGCAGGACCTGCCGGTCGAGCTTGTCGGCGAGCGCGTCGATGGCCGCGTACATGTCGGGATCGATGCACTCGACGTGGATGTCCTTGCCGCGGATATGCAGGTTTGCCGTCACCTGTTGCCTGAGCTTGTCGACCGAAAGCACGACGTTGACATCGATCACGTGATCAAAGTGCCGCGTCACGCGATCGAGCTTCACGACGACATAGTCGCGGATCGCGGGCGTGATCAGCAGGTGATGTCCGCTCAGGCTCAGGTTCATCCAGCACTCCTTGGAGTTCGCGCACAGCCATCGCTCACTACATCGCCTTGCGCAGGTTGACCGGAGGGATCTGCAGCGCTTCCCGGTACTTGGCTACGGTCCGGCGCGCGACGACGATGCCCTGCTCGCCGAGCAGGTCGGCGATCCGGCTGTCGGTCAGCGGAGAGTTCGGGTCCTCGGCCCCGATCAGCTGCTTGATCAGCGCGCGGATGGCGGTGGCCGACGCCGCACCCCCGGTGTCGGTCGCGACGTGGCTGCCGAAAAAGTACTTGAGCTCGTAGGTGCCGCGCATCGTCAGCATGTACTTCTGCGCGGTGACCCGCGAGATCGTCGATTCGTGCAGGTTGAGGATCTCGGCGATCTCGCGCAGCACCATCGGCCGCATCGCGACCTCGCCGTGGTCGAAGAAATGGCGCTGCCGGTCGACGATGGCCTGCGACACGCGCAGGATGGTCTCGAAGCGCTGCTGCACGTTGCGAATCAGCCACTTCGCCTCCTGCAGCTGCGCCGCGAGCTGCTGATTCGATGCCCCGCGGTTGCGGGTAAGGATGTCGGCATAGATCCGGTTGAGCCGGAGCTTCGGCATCGCGGCCTCGTTGAGCGTCGCGACCCAGCGTCCCCTCACTTTCCTTACGACTACGTCGGGGATGACATAGTTCGCCTCGGTCTTGGAGAATTCGGCACCGGGGCGCGGGTGAAGGCTGGTGATCAGCGTGCGCACCGATCGCAGGCCCGCGTCGTCGACGTGCAGCAGCCGCTTGAGCTTGCCGAAATCGCGCGCGGCGAGCAGCGGCAGATGATGCTCGACCAGGTCGAGCGCCTCGGCGAGGTACGGCGTCTTCTCGGGCATGACCTTGAGCTGCAGCGCCAGGCATTCGGCCGCGTCGCGCGCGCCGACGCCCGCCGGCTCGAAGTTCTGCAGGCGTTTGAGCGCGATCGACAGCTCGTCCGGCTCGATGCCGATTTCCTCGGGAAACAGCTCGAGAATCTCGTCCAGCGACGCGGTCAGATAGCCGTCTTCGTTGAGCGCGTCGATCAGCGCCGAGACGATCTGCCGGTCGCGCAGCGGCAGGTTGAGCTCGGCGAGCTGCGAGTTGAGGTGGTCGCGCAGCGAGCAGGTCGCGACCTGCTGCGGCGAGAAGTGCTCGTCGTCGTCGTCGCTGGCGCCGGACGATCCGCCCCAGTCGCCATCGCCGCTGGTCAGCGACTCGAAATCCGCCTGCGACGTCGTTTCCGGGCGCTCCGGGGCTTCTTCGACCGTCGACGAGGCGCCGGCGATCGACGACACGAACTCCGGCGGCGGCGCCGCCGGCTCGTCGTCGTCGGCCTTCTCGAGCAGCGGATTCTCCTGCAGCAGGCGATCGACCTCGGCGTTGAGCTCGAGCGTCGAGAGCTGCAGCAGACGGATCGATTGCTGCAGCTGCGGCGTCAGCGTCAGATGCTGACTGAGCTTGAGCTGCAGCGTCGGCTTCATCGCCAGCCTCCCCGTCCGCCGGGCAGGCGCGGGCTGCCGCCACCGGGCCGGGTCGCCGGCAGGGACTTGCGCGGGCGCGGGCGAATCGTCGTCATAGGCCAGGCCGGCCGGTCCTACAGCCGGAAATGCTCCCCTAGATAGACCTTTCTGACGTTTTCATTATAAACAATTTCGTCCGGCGTTCCCGACGCCAGCACCCGGCCCTCGTTGATGATGTAGGCGCGGTCGCAGATGCCCAGCGTCTCACGCACGTTGTGATCGGTGATCATGACGCCGATCTCGCGCTCCTTCAGGAAGCCGATGATCTTCTGGATGTCCAGGACCGCGATCGGATCGATGCCGGCAAACGGCTCGTCGAGAAGGATGAAGCGCGGACGAGTGGCCAGCGCGCGGGCGATCTCGACCCGCCTGCGTTCGCCGCCCGAGAGGCTGACCGCGGAAGCGTCGCGCAGATGCGAGATCGAAAGATCCTCGAGCAGCGCGTCGAGGCGATTGGCGATCTCGTCGGCATCGAGCTCCTGCAGCTCGAGGATCGCCTGGACGTTGTCCGCCACCGACAGCTTGCGGAAGATCGACGCTTCCTGCGGCAGGTACGACAGGCCAAGTCTGGCGCGCGCGTGGATCGGCATTCGCGTCAGATCGTCGCCGTCGAGCTCGATCGTCCCGCCGTCGGCGGCGACCAGGCCGACAATCATGTAGAAGCAGGTGGTCTTGCCGGCGCCGTTGGGGCCGAGCAGGCCGACGACTTCCCCGCTGCCTACCGCCAGCGACACATCGTGCACGACGACGCGCGACTTGTAACGCTTGTTCAGCGCGGCGACCGATAGCGTGCTCATGTCGTGCGCGCGCGCGTCACTTGCCGCCGGGCGTGGTCAGCTTGTCGTCGGGCTTGAGTGGCAACGGCGAATTCGGTTTGGCCGGCGACGGCGCAGCCGGACCCTTGGTGCCTTTGTCGTCCTTCGCCTCGGGCTGGAACACGCCGCGCACCCGCGGGCCGAGCGGCACTTGGCCCTCGGCAACCGGGCCGGTGTCGGGTCGGCCCTCGGCCGTGAACACCTCGGTCGCGGCGTTATACGAGATATAGTTGCTGCGAATCTCGTCGCTGCCCTTTTTCAGGAGCGCGTTGTCGAACAACTCGACCACGCGCTTCTGGCCGTCGTAGACGACGCGCTGCGCATAGCCGTCGTAGTATTCGTCGACGCCGTCGCGCTTTTCGCGGAACGTGACCGGCTTGCCGTATGCGGTCGCCGACAGCGAATTGTCGGGGTTCTGGTGAAACACGATGCGGTCGGCATGGATCGACAGCGTTCCCTGCGTTACCACGACGTTGCCCGACAGCTCTCCGGTCTTGGACTCGGCGTTGCCGCCGCCGGTGTCGCCCTGGAAGTTGATCGGCTTGTCGCGATCGGCCTTCTCGGCCCACGCCGGCTCCGCGGTGAGGCCGACGGCGAGGAAGACCAGCGCCCACGGCGCGCACGCCGCCGCGGCCAGCAGTCTGCGGATGTCGTGATCGGCCATCGACCTACTTCGCCTCGGGCTCGAAGCGCCCGCTGACGCGGGAGCGCAGCTTGACCGTCTTGGTCTTGTTGTCGTATTCCATGCCGGTCGCGTTGATTATCCCACGCGGGTCGGTGATCGTCACCGGCTTGTCGGTCACGATGCGATCATCCTTCGGCAATACGCGCAGGTACTCGCTGCTGATCGTCGTGGGCCCGTCGTGCGCGGTATCGCTGGACGCGTCGCGTACTCCCTTGACGTGGCCGATGAAGTCGACGTGCTCGCGATCGCCGCTGATCGTGGCGTGGTCGGCGGTCACCGTGAGCCGCGGCTTGCCTGGATCGTTGAACGTGATCTGCGGTGCGTCGAGCTCGGTCGAGTCGTCGTCGGGGAAGTGCCTCGCCGCGTGGGCCATCAGCGCCTGGTGGACGCGACCCTGGTCGTCGAGGTTCTCGGCCTTGAAGTTCTCGAGGTAGACGTCGGGATCGTGGCGACCCGACCCATCGAACTTCGGCGGCGGCGGCTGGACCTGCGTGTTCAGCCAGTAGGTCATCGCCGCCAGCGCCCCGAGCAGCAGCGCCGGCGACCAGCCGATGATCCGGTCGGTGAGCCACTGCCTGATGTTCACGGCGCGTACGCTTTCAGCAGCGGCTCGAGCGAGCCCTGCGCGGCCATGATGAGCTCGCACACCTCGCGCACCGCGCCGCACCCGGCGGCGGCACGAGTGACGTAGTGCGCGGCCCGCTT